>DALYIB010000160.1:3633-6268 GCA_031970595.1 Pseudobdellovibrio sp. | reverse complement strand
ACAATAAGGTGTTGGATTTGGGAGCTTCTCCGGGATCCTGGTCGCAATACTGTTCAAAAGTGATTGGTCCGCAGGGGCGTTTACTGGGAGTTGATTTATCGGAAGTTAAAATCAAACTTCCCAACGGAATTTTTATTCAAGCCGATTTGCGTGATTTACAATTGGAAGATGTTTTCAAAGAACATGGTTTTAATGATCCATTTGATGTTGTTTTATCAGACATGGCACCGCGAACAACGGGAATTCGTATCACCGATCAGGCTCGCTCTTTTGAGCTGTGTGAGCTGGCGCTGAACGTGGCTCGTCGTTTTTTAAAGAAAGACGGCCATTTTGTTTGCAAGCTTTTTCACTCGGACGATTTTTCAACTTTGCGTGATATGATCAAAAAAGATTTTCAAAAATTTGAAGCCATCAAGCCCGATTCGACTCGTAAAATATCTAAAGAAATATTTTTAATTGGTATTCGTAAAAAATGAATCCAGTCATTGTTTTTGAAAACGAACATTTTGTAGTCTGTGATAAACCGGCCATGTCTTTGACGGTGCCGGATCGACATAAATCAGATCGTCCTTGTTTAGGAACAAGTTTGCAAAAAAAAATAGGTCGTCAAATTTTTCCAGTTCATCGTTTGGATTTTGAAGTCAGTGGTTTAGTTCTGTTTGCCAAAAACAATCAAGCGCACACTGTTTCGCAGGATTGGTTTTACCATAAAGAAATTCGTAAACAGTACCGAGCCCTCAGTGGGCAGCAGAATTTTCAGCACTGGCCAGCGCATATCCCCACAGATCGGTCACCCATTTCGTATCAAGCGGGCGCCGAGTTTTCTTGGAAGATGCAGATTATGAGAGGTAAAAAAAGATCCTTTGAGTCGGTTCATGGTGAGTGGGCTATGACAGAGGCTTCAATGGTTGCTGAAGAAGGCAGCATTATTTATTGGAATTTGTTTCCGTTAACGGGAAAGCCCCATCAATTACGTTTGGAAATGAGCCGCCATGGTTTTGCGATTTTAGGCGATCAACTGTATGGATCCAGTCACCCATTGACGAATCAGCAATGGAAGTGGGGCGGAATCGCCCTCAGAGCGATTCAATTAGATCTGACGGGTGTTTCGAATCGTTTGGGGCTGCCAGAAAAAATTGAAATTGATGGATAATTTGTTTGAATTCCTGCAGGTTCTCACTTAGAACTTTTGCAAGTTTGAGGGGAACTATGAAAAATTTATTTTTAGCTACAGTATTTTTATTCTCGGCCGCTTTGCAGGCCGATCAAGTCGACAAAATTATCGGTGACAATGATCTTGTTGTTGTTAACAAAGAGGCGACAAATGTTCCATTTAAATTTAAAAATGTGATTAACGCTTTTGGCGTTATTAAATATCAAGATACTGATTCTGCAGGGAATCCTTCGGAAACTTATTATGGTTGCACTGCGACTCATATCGGTCGTGGTTATGTTCTTACTGCTGGTCACTGTGTAGGTGCTAATTCGCAATTAAAAGTCGGCCAAGGTTGTTCTTTTTCTGTGACAGATCCATTTTTTGGAAACTACAACTCTTCTATCACTGCGATCGAGTGGGGATATCGTCAAGGTGTCGAGCCTTACATGAAATCCACTTGCCAAGAAGTGGTTGTGGCTTTGACAAATAACGAGGGTTTTGATTTTGCAATTTTAAAAGTCAGCCCAGCTCCAGATGAATTTATTGCGCCAGATACTTCACGCCGCGCGATTATTGGCGATTCTGTGACAATTTTTTCTCATCCAAACGGAGAAGTCTTGCAGTGGTCTCGCACATGTGGTGTTGAGCGTGTTTTACACCCTGAAATCCCAGGCAGTTATGTTCAGCATAAATGTGATACAAATCCGGGAAGCAGTGGTGCGACAATTATCAATATGGTCAGCATGAAAGTCGTTGGTATCCACGATGGCGGATTAAACGATATGACGGATTCAGGCCAGCGTTTGACGACGGGCATGAACTACGGGACATATATTTACAATTCACCGGTTTTAGATTGGTTACTTAAATTAGGATTTTAATAATCTGAATTTTCTATCAAAAGGCAGCTCTTGCTGTCTTTTGATGTTTCGAAATCGATGTTTCCATCGATACTGACGCGAGCCTGCGATTCACACTGATAAATTTGGCAATACAGCCTAGAATCATCACCGACATCTTTGCAAAAGTCTTTTGTATAGCTGACTGAAAAATGGTAATCACCATCTTTAAGACCTAAGTTTTTAACACTTAATAAGTCAGTAATACCGTAATCATCAGAGTATTTTTCGATGTCTTGAATCAGTAATTTTCGAGCCATGTTAGTCATATCTGAGCTATAGGCTGAAATAGACATCAATAATAAACCAGTTAAAACTGTGCTTAACATTTTCATAAAGACCTCGTGCTAACTTTATAATCAATTGTAATTTCTAATTCAATGCAGGCCTTTGTTTTTGTGAAATTTATCAAGGTGTTGAGGGTTTTGACAGCGTGTTCTGTGATTGATTCGCCCAGAGGTTTGGCTAGGCTATCGGTGTGGGGGGATTTTTATGAAAAATCTAGTTCAATTTTTGTTTTTAATTCTATTTTCGGGCTGTGTACACGCATCGGGTTTAGGAAGTGATGGTTTTCCTGATA
>DALYIB010000160.1:0-3623 GCA_031970595.1 Pseudobdellovibrio sp. | reverse complement strand
TCCAGACGATCAAGTTAAAGGTTGGGAGATTCCTCCACATGCAGCTCGTCGCGATTTAGGTGAAGTTGTATTGTCTAAACGAAATGAATTGGGTCAGTTTTCAAATTTATCAGCGACGCCTTTTGTATTAGATGGAATTAAATACGCCAGTGTCGAAGGTTTGTGGCAAGGGATGAAATACCCAGAATCTGCGAATGATGAACGTAATAAACCCGAAGTCACATGGCCTTATACGCGCGAGCAAGTATATGCAATGGCAGGATTTGAAGCTAAAAAAGCGGGTGATATAGCCAATGCGAATATGCGATTACTTGGAATTAAGTACATCACTTATAAAGGGGAAAAAGTTTTTTATAATGCGGAAGGAAAGCAGCGACATTATGAAATTATCCTGGATGCTAGCCGTGCTAAAACAATGCAAAGCGAATCGTTAAAAAAATTATTATTATCCACAGGAAATTTAAAATTCTTACCAGATCATAAACAGCAAGATAATCCAAACCCAGCCTATTTATATCATGAAATTTTTATGAAAGTTCGTGATGAAGTTAAAACAAGCGAAGGAAAGTAATATGAAAAAAATGATTTGTACCACTTTGTTGTTATTAGTCACACAAACGGCGACAGCGAAGGATTTTTACACATGGTGTGTGACAAGCGTCGCACCAACTACAAGTTTTATTACTGAAACAAAAGGTTCAGATGTTGAATTAAGTTTGTATCACCATAATGGTGTTGAATACGCGCCATTCTGGAGCAGCATTATTGTTCCTCAGGATTTAAAAATTTTGGAAGGGAAAGCGGATTTGACTCGTAAAGTGGGTGATTATATTCAAGTCAAGTGGCCTAAAGAAAACTGTTCTTGGAGCGGTGATGAACTGATTTCCTGCATGGGCGGAGGCCAGCAATTAACTGCAGGAACTTCGATCGAACCTTGGGCTTTGTATTCGAATGTCATTGTTGAAAAATCTTTTGCTGGCGAATATAAATGGGTTGAGATGACATTGTCTTATTATACTAAAGATGAAAATGGAAAGCGTTCATCTGAAACGGGACAAATTGTGATGAAGTACGAAGCCAACGATTGTATCGTTTCACCGAATCCGATTGTAAAAGTTAAAAAATCACTGTTTCAAAAAAAATAACGCATATTTACAACGAGTCTTTCTCTGGACCTAGGGATAGATTCAATTTGGAACCACAAGAATTAGCTCCCCCTTTTTCTAAAAACAAGAAATCCTAAATGCACAAAAATAAATCAGCCTCTAAGGAATAGAGGCAACTTCTGAGGGGGAGTTATGTTTAAGTCAATTGGGATGACAGTACTTTTAGCAACTTCATTAGCGTCGGCAGCACCTGTAATCAAGCCAAACATCGTGGGTGGTGAAAATGCAAAGCAAGGTGAGTTTCCTTATATCGTATCACTAAGATCAAAAAGCTACGGTCACTTTTGTGGTGGTTCTTTAATTAAAGAAAACTGGGTTTTAACTGCGGCTCACTGTGTACGTGGTGGTTCTATTGATGAAGTTTGGATTGGAATGTTAGATCAAAAAGATCCAACAGGTGTAGAAAAAATGAAAGTAGCTAAAGTGATCGCTCACGAAAAGTATAACTCTGGTAACATGAGCAATGACTTTGCGTTAATTCAATTAGCACAAAATTCTTCTTATAAGCCAGTGGCTTTGAATCAAACAGAAATCGCTATCTCTGAAGATGAAGCTGCTGATAAAATCATGGCTATCACTGCAGGTTGGGGCGCTACTAAGGAAAGTTCTTATGGCTTACCTAATATGTTACAAAAAGTTTCTGTTCCTTTAGTTTCAACTAAAGTTTGTAATGATAAAACGGCTTATAACGGACAAATTTCTGATTCAATGATTTGTGCTGGTTTGAAACAAGGTGGTAAGGATTCTTGCCAAGGTGATTCTGGTGGTCCTTTAGTTGTCACAAACGAAGCTGGTGAGCATGTTTTAGCTGGCGTAGTAAGCTGGGGTGAAGGTTGTGCTCGTCCAAACAAATACGGTGTTTACGCTAAAGTGAGCTCTGCAATCGAATGGATCAATTCTAAATTGCAATAATCTTGTTTCCTAACAAGTGAGTAAAAAAAAGCGGCTTTATGGCCGCTTTTTTTTTACCCTGAATAAACAGAGGTTTCTTATGAATAATGCTTTTTCTC
The DNA here is from genome assembly GCA_031970595.1 of Pseudobdellovibrio sp. Lineage (GTDB taxonomy): Bacteria > Bdellovibrionota > Bdellovibrionia > Bdellovibrionales > Bdellovibrionaceae > Pseudobdellovibrio. The sequence continues at coordinate 1,447 of DALYIB010000160.1, read as the reverse complement.
ATTTAAAGACATTTAAAAATTTCGAAGATATGGTGTCAGATGATTATTATTTAAATGCTCCCCAGGATTGGACCGTTGTATTGACTGATATCAAAGGCTCAACTCGCGCGATTCAAAATGGAAAATATAAAAGCGTAAATATGGTGGGCGTCATGGCGATCGTGACAGTTCAAAATATTTGTGAAGGTATTCGAATCCCCGCTGTTTTTGGCGGAGATGGCGCCACTATTTTAGTTCCAAATGATTGTGTATCTAAATTAAAAGAACCCCTCAAACGCTGCCAATTAAAGGCCAGCGAAGAATTTGATCTGGATTTGCGTGTGGCAATGATTCCAGTGAAAGTATTAATCGAACAAGGATCTGTGTTGCAAGTGGCCTGTCAGCAGTTGGAAGGCGATTCTTTGTCTTATATGATGCGCGGAGATGGCTTGTTGCTCGCAGAGAAGTTAGCTAAACAAAGTGAGGAGTATCACTTAAATTCCCAAGTGTCTCCAGGCGAATTAGCCGTTGAGGGTTTGTCCTGTCGTTGGAATCCGATTCCTAGTCAGCAGGGACAAATTTTAACTTTGATCATTAAAAATCAAAGCCGGGATGTGAAAGTTTACAAAGAATTCATAGGCTTTCTCAGAAGTATTCAAGTCGATTTGCAACTGGTAAATCCTGATAAGTTATCGACTCATTATCCTCCCAAGCATTTATACTACGAAGTCAAAGCCACAACCGTTGGGTGGCTGCGTGGACTGAAGTATTTTGCATTACTGTTTTTGGTGGGGCTGATTACTTTAGCTGTGCGATCTCAAAAAAAGAATCCGCAATCAGCTGTATATAAATATATGTCAGATCTTTCTAAAAACACAGATCATATCAAGTTAGAAGAGTTGTTAAAAATGGTTTTAGATGTCAATTCATCTCAGCAGAATCAAATTATAAAATATCTTGAGAATCAAGAACAGAGCGGTGCTATTTCGTTTGGTTATTTTAATTCCAGTGAAGCGCTGATGACTTGTTTTGTGAAAAACCAACAGAATCATATTCATTTTATTGACGGTGGCGATGGTGGTTATGCCATGGCAGCACGTATGCTAAAAGAAAAAGCGGTTCAAAAATCCTAAATTAAAAATTCCAAATCACAGATCCGCTTCTGGGTTCGTATCCACAGCGGGCCAGTCATATTTAGTCAGCGGTTTAAGGCCATGTTTGGCTCGGGCCTCGTCACAGCGAGGCTGATGATATCCATCTTCAAAAGACGCTTTGAAGTTGCGGCAAGGAGAAGGTCTGTTTAAATAAATTTGACAGCCGACTGTTTGTCCGACACGTCCAGATAGAGCCGCGCAATGAGGATGATGTTTCTTGTTTGTGCCCTTCATGCATCGAAAACGTAAATTCACCTCTTCGGTCCATTCAATGGGAACCGAGTTTTCGACGTCGGGCTCAGCCTCAAGCCAAT
>DALYIB010000159.1:0-6304 GCA_031970595.1 Pseudobdellovibrio sp. | reverse complement strand
TTTTAATAAATATTACTTCCAAATCAGAGCATTATGGTATATTCAGTTATTCTTTAATTGGCAAGTGGTTTAATTATTAAGAGGATTTAAAAATGGAAAAAGAAACTAAAGACGGACAAAAAGAAAACAATCGTAAATCAGTACGCAGTAAATACCGCACAGAATACTCTGGTGACCACGTATTTGATTATAAAGACCCATCTTCATTAACTCGCTTTATCAGCGACGCTGGAAAAATTACACCAGCTCGTATTTCAAAGTTAAGCCTTAACCAACAAAAAAAGGTTGCAAATGCTGTAAAGAAAGCTCGTTCATTAGGTTTATTGCCAAATGGTACTGACGCTTACGACACATTTGGTAAAGCTGAATTGATCAACGCTGTTCCATTCGAATACTAAATAAATCGTTTAATAATCTTGTTGTTGTTAAACCCCAAAGAGGAAGCCCAGCTTCCTCTTTTTTTTTGCTTAAAAATTCTTATTTCTAAGACTTGCAAAACTAAAATCGAATATATTGCAATTAAACGCGGTCGTGTTTGTCACGCCAATTGCAATAACCCCAAAAACACAAGGGGGATTTATGCAAACTTATAACAATCAAGAAACAGTCTATATACAATTACAAAATGAACTTTCCAGTTTTGGATTACGTCCTGAAGAGTGGTCCTTGCACAGCCGCAGTCATTCTTTGTTTGAAATCAAAAACATCTATTCAAAAAACTTTGTTTTTTGCGGACAAGTTGAAAAAACCTCAGGCCGACCGCGTTGGAAAATGATTTCACTAAAAAGTATCTAATAATACAGATCACAGCGAATGGAAAATAAACTCCGTTTATAAACCTCGTCCTCTATCAATGGGCCTTTCGGATTCTCAGCGGACTTAAAGGCTTTTGGACGAGGTAATTCAAACCGTTTTTCAACAGGAATCGAATCTGGCCATGCATCCGGAAACTCCATATATGTTTTCACTCTCAGGGCGCGGAAGTCCTCTTTGGAGGTCATTCGCTCCAGCTGCGACTTCATACGACAAAAAGTATAAATATGAGCCAAACCGACCCAACCTAATCGCTCGCTCACACCCCCAGGTGGCTTATCACCCCAAGCATTCAAAGCCATGATCTGGATTCCGTTCGACAAGACTTTCACCAAATTGGGGTATTCTTCAATTAACTTGTAATCACACTGAGGCTGAATCCAGCGAGAAGCATCCGTAATTTTCTTAAGAGCGTCATAATAATTTTCACAGGCGCCCATGCTATTTCCTTGGCGACAGGCGTCTCGGAATTGTTCTATTTGTGCGGGCTGTATTTTACCTGATTTATTTTTAAATCCGACCAGGATGCCTTTTACCTGACGAGTGAAATTTTTAACTTCAACCCCACAACCGTCTTGCATCGGATTTTGTGACACAATAAACGCTATGCCTAATAACAAAACGACAGTCACTAAAAGGGGACGAGGAATTTTACTGATAACTTCATCAAGTGATGCCATAAGACTATCTTGTCTATATTTTGGAAATTGGTAAAGTCTATATTGTGCAAGAAAATGAATTTGATTTTATAGTGATAGGGTCTGGGTTTGGTGGAGCCATCAGCACCATGCGCCTGGCACAAAAAGGTTATTCTGTCGCGCTCATTGAAAAAGGACGTCGTTGGAGTAAAAACGATTTTCCAAAGTCGAATTGGAATATTAAAAAATTCTTGTGGGCCCCCCTCATTCGATGTTTCGGCATCCAACAAATTTCTTTGTTAAAAGGAGTGATGGTTTTACATGGCGCGGGCCTCGGGGGCGGAAGCCTCGTTTACGCCAATACCCTGATGCAACCAGATCCGCAAATTTTTAATAACGGCCAATGGCCATCGGAAGTAGATTGGGTTTCTGAACTTTCCACCCCTTACCGTCTGGCCAAAAAAAATCTAGGAGTTGCAATCAACCAATGCCCTGGTGATGCCGATACGGAAATGAAAAAACTGGCTCAGGCTATGAACTGCGAATCCACCTATCACTTAACAGAGGTAGGAGTCTATTTTAATTCAGAAAAATCAGCAGCCCCCTCCGATCCTTATTTTAAAGGACACGGTCCTCTTCGCAATGGTTGCACTGGTTGCGGATCATGCATGATTGGCTGCCCCGTAGGCGCCAAAAACACATTGGATCAAAATTACTTATTCTTTGCCGAAAAATGGGGAACAAAAGTATTCACTGAAATGCATGTCGATAAAATTTCAAAAGACGACCGTCAAAATATATTTCAAGTGGAAGTAATTCCATCAACTCCTCTGTTTAAAAAAAGATCTACTTTGAAAGCAAAAAATATTATTTTAGCTGCGGGCGTACTGGGAACACTCGGCCTTCTTTTTAAAAATAAATATACTTACAAAACTTTACCCAACCTACCAGATTCATTGGGTGATCACGTTCGAACCAATGGCGAAAGTTTATGCGGAGCTACTAGCTTGGAAAAATCATTGAAAAATTTTTCTTTAGGTATTGCTATTGGCTCAGCATTTCACCCAGATGAAAATACCAAAATCGAACCGGTGCGCTATCCATCAGGTTCTGATTTCATGAAATTTTTAGCAGTTCCACTGACTGGCAACGGTTCGGGACTTTTACGTCCTCTGAAAATGCTCTCCAGCTTCATCAAAAATATTTTTAAATTGCCTCACCTGTATTTAAAAAACAAATGGCCAGAACGTACGATTATTTTATTGATCATGCAATCAATCGATCAAAAAATGAGTTTACGTTACAAAAGATCTATTTTTTCATTTTTTAAAAAATCCGTTCAAATCAGCCAGCAAAGTGAAAAAATACCCAGTTATTTACCAACAGCACAAATAGCAACCGAATTATTAGGAAAACAAATCAATGGCATCGGACAAAATGTCATTTCTGAAGTGCTTTTGGACACACCCGCAACAGCTCACATTTTAGGTGGCTGTGTTATCGCCAATGATCCCAGAAAGGGAGTTGTGAATTTTCAACACCAGGTTTATGGTTATCCTGGTTTGTATGTTTGCGATGGAAGCGTTGTTCCTGGAAATTTAGGAGTTAATCCCAGCTTAACCATTTCAGCACTTGCTGAAAGATTTTCTGAACAATTTCCTGTTTCATCTCGAATCAATAACGAAGAATACTTGTTTCGAAAAAATATAATATAGGATCCTGGATGTTTATCGATCTCTCGCCACTTAAAGAAAATACTGAATACAGAAAACTTTTTATCGGACAAACAGTTTCATTTTTTGGCAGCATGATGACTTATGTGGCGATTCCTTATCAAGCATACGAAATAACAAAAAGCTCATTTCATGTGGGGCTCATCTCAACTTTTCAATTGATTCCTCTCCTCGCAGCTGGTCTTTACGGCGGAGCGCTCGCCGATGCAACTGAAAGACGTAAATTATTACTCTGGAGCGAAATCGGACTCTTTGTTTGTACTCTTGGTTTTATTTTGAATTCTTATCTATCACAGCCATCCTACTATTTATTAGTTTTAATAGCAGCCTTATCGTCTGTGCTTGTCGGAATTCACCGTCCAGCTATGGACGCTATCGTTCCACAGATTGTCAAAAAAGAACATCTTCCCGCCGTGGCCGCACTTGGATCACTGCGCTATTCTATTGGTGCCGTCGCTGGCCCCGCACTCGGCGGAATTTTAATTTCACAATTTGGAACTATTTCAACTTACTCAATCGATGCTCTGACTTTTTTAATTTCTGCTTTTGCCATTTATAAAATGAAATCTGTCCAAATTCCGTTTGCTGAAAACAATGTGAGTTTTAAAAGTATCCTTGAAGGTATTCGTTATGCCTATAAAACTCCTGTTATTTTAGGAACATATTTAGTGGACATTATCGCAATGGTATTTGCAATGCCGATGGCACTTTATCCTCAGATGGTCAGTGAAATGAATATTTCATCTAAGTTAGGCTGGCTATATGCAGCTATACCGTTGGGGGCCGCTACAACTTCGATTTTTTCAAAACCATTTTCAAAAATAAAGCGCCACGGGGCTGGTGTTATTATGGCCGCTACAGCTTGGGGAATTTTTATTATTTTGATGGCCTTCACCCAGAATATTTATATTATTTTAAGCTGTCTTATTTTAGCCGGCGCCGCCGACAATGTCAGCGCCATCTATCGATCGACCATATGGAATGAGGTTATCCCCGCAAACATTCGTGGTCGCCTGGGCAGTCTGAATATGCTGTCTTATATGGTGGGTCCTTTGATTGGCAATGTCCGTGCAGGCAGTATGGCTGCAATGACAAATACTCATATTTCAATTTTATCAGGAGGAATTCTTTGCACGGTGATTTGCTTCGCTTGTATATGGATTTTTCCAAAATTTTGGGACTATCAATCAGAAATTTAATTTTCTGGATGTTGGGCGATGAAGGCAAAATACAACGCAACAACCATCGGAAATAAAAATCCAATATATTGATTTTGAACAAAGATAACAGCACCTATAAATGATCCAAATAAAAAACTCAGGATAGTGCCCATTCGCAAATAGTTAGCCATTCGCTCCGCTTGTTTTTCGTGGGCGGAATTGGATTTAAACAACACCTTCACAATTCCCAATCCCAAATCAGTGGTTAATCCTGTCAAATGAGTCGTTCTAATCGTATATCCCGACGCCGATGTAATCGCCGCATTCTGTAATCCGCAGGCAGCACACAGACAAGCCAGTAAAATAAAATCATGCTCCATGCGCACTGGATCTCCAAATTGACCGAACCATCCCAGATACCCACCCACCGCAACAATGGCGAGCAATACAGCAATAACACCAAAAACAGGAGCAAATTTTTGACCTTGCACTTTATGGGCATATCTTTTTTCAGTTAAATATCCAGAGAAAATAACTCCTACTAAAAAAAAGGCAGGAACTAATAAGGTTCCCAGTGCGTCTAACCAATTATTTTTTTCAAATTCAATCCCCGCCAAAGTAGCAAATCCCGTCACATGAGAAACAAAACGATGACAGGCCAAGTATCCACCTGAATTAATATTACCCGCCAAAAAACTCAGTAAAAACCAATTGAAATAAACTTGAAATGAAACTCGATCTTGCATTTTGTGCGTAAACATATATTTCTATTTTTGTAGATAAAATTCAAAAGAGCAAAAAGTTTAATTATTATGTCCAGCAACAGAGCCCGTAATATCAGTTCAAAATATTACTGAACGACTTGATACAAAATTAGCTGAATCGCTACGAAAATTAGACCGGCTCCCAACCACGTTTTCAATCCAATACTCTCTTCTTTTTTTAAAAAGAGACTACTTAGTAAAACTACAAACAAAGGTGTGGCTCCTAGTAATGGTGCAACGATTTGCACTTGTGACAATTGCAGAGCCCATAAATCCAAGATATCAGTAAACGCTGTCAAACCACCCGATATTAAAAAGAACTTTTTAGAATCTTTTGTTAGAACAATTTGTTTATATTTTCCTGTTATCAGCAAGAAAGTTGAAAAGACAATCAATGCAGAAAATGCCGCAACAAATGCCGCGATGATTGGATCCGGTAGGAAACTCATTCCATATTTTCTGTAATTAGTAATCACACCTGCAATCAAAGCTGCCAATAACGGATACAATAAGTCGAACTTAGAATATTTTTTCTCATGGACGGAATTGTTTTGTCTAGAAATCAAAAAAGCTCCCGCTAAAATCATGCAGGCTGCAATCCAAATTAATATCGAAACCTGTTCCTTCAGAAAAAAACCAGAAAAAACTAAAGCAAATAAGGGTTGTACAGAACGCAATGGGTCCGAACGAGAGGCTCCAATTTTATCAATCCCCACATAGGTCAAATAACGAACCACGGGCGGAGCCACAAAGCCAATTCCTATAAAAATGAGCAAACCTTTTAATTGTAACTCTTGCCACCGCGAAATCATCCGTGGAACGGCGTAAATTCCTAAAAACAAAACACCTATCAGTAATGAATAGGTCATCCCCGTCAAAGGATTAGAATCACGCATTCCCTTCTTCAGTAAAACACGACTAGAAGCTGTGATCAGACACAGAAATAAAGTTAATAGATAACCAGTCACAAAGTTACATTTAATATTTCAATGACCTTTTTGCTGCTCATAGCGCCTCCATGATATACAAGATCAGTTGCCATCCATATTCCATTAACGGACGTAAATCTATGCTACAAACAACTCGAACAATCGAGCAATTTATTATTTATGATATTTAGATGAGTTATTGGGTGGGATAAAAATTGGTCGGGGCGAACTGTCACACACCCTGACTGACCCCAAGAGTATAGGACT
>DALYIB010000158.1:0-6348 GCA_031970595.1 Pseudobdellovibrio sp. | reverse complement strand
TGGGGCAAAGAAAACTTTGTTTTAAACAATCTGGCCTTGGAAAATCATCGTTTTATCGAACAAGACGTCCTGCAGTTTATTGAACATGCCTCTAATTGGCCAGAATATAAGCAATCTTTTGATATGATCTTTCTGGATCCTCCCACTTTTTCGAACTCTAAAAGCATGGAGCACGATTTCGAAGTCGAGCGAGATCAAGTTAAATTGATTTTAAAGGTCGCTCAGTTTTTAAAACCTGAAGGAACACTCTATTTTTCGACAAATAAACGCAAATTTAAATTATCCGAAGAACTTGAAAAGGAATTTTTTATCAAAAATACGACTGAAAAAACGATTCCACAGGACTGTTTTGATCAAAAAATTCATACTTCTTTCGAGATCAAATTGAAATCGTAAAATTCTGATAGTGTGGGCAAAAAAGTCTTGAATTAACATTAATTAAGCCCTATTTTCTGTTTTTTTTAAAACTTAATAATCGAGGTGACTATGAAAGCTTTGGGTCGACACATTTTAGTCGAATTTTTGAACTGTAAAGCCGATGTTTTAAATGACGTCGTTCAAATCGAAAAAGCGATGGTCGAAGCCGCGCAAATCGCCGGTGCCACGGTTATCAATTCCACTTTTCACCATTTTTCTCCGTACGGAGTTTCAGGCGTTGTCGTTATCCAGGAAAGTCACCTTGCGATTCATACTTGGCCTGAATACAGATACGCCGCTGTCGATTTATTTACTTGTGGCGATACTGTGGATCCATGGGTTTCTTTTGAGTTTTTGAAAAAAGCATTTGATGCGTCTTACTCGGCTTTGGAAATGAATCGTGGATCGACTCATATCATGAAAAAAGGCACCACTTTGCAAGTTAAGCCGAACGATGCTGAAAATTATGATCCAGCAAAAGGTTACAAAATTAATCGGAACGTTTGGTTCACTGACAAAGACGAAAACCAAGCTTTATCATTGCGTTATACAGGCGATGTTTTCTTTGATGAAGTTTCTCCTTACCAACGCGTTCGTATTTTAGAATCTTGTTCTTATGGAAAAATGTTGGCGATTGATGACATGGTGATGTGCACAGAACGTGATGAATACCATTATCACGAAATGATTGCTCACCCGGCTGTTCAGGCTTTCCAATCTGTGGCTGGTCCACTTAAAAATGCATTGGTCATCGGCGGCGGGGATGGCGGAACGATTCGTGAATTATTTAAATACAACACAGTGGATAAAATCACGATGGTTGAAATTGACGAAGCCGTTGTTCGCGCCAGCAAACAGCATTTACCAACGATTGCCACTGAATTTGGAAATCCAAAATTAAATTTAATTATTGGCGACGGTATTCAATTTATCGCTGAAACACAGGCTGAACAGTACGATATTATTGTTGTGGATGGTTCTGATCCAGCGGGCCCTGCGGAAGGTTTATTTACGAAATCTTTTTATGCGAACTGCATGAAGGCCTTAAAACCGAATGGTATTTTAGTCACTCAGGGTGAATCGCCGATGTTTCATTCGAAAACTTTTGTGGAATTAAATCACTGTTTAAAATCCGTTTTCGGCCAAAACAGCGTTCATACGATGTTATTCCATTCAACGACGTACCCATCTGGTATGTGGAGCTTGCAAATGGCTGTTAAAGGACAGTACCACCCGACAAAAGACGTGAAGCGCGAGCAAATCGCTGCCAATCTGGCGGGTAAAACATTAAAGTACTACAACGAGGACTTACATAGCGCTGCGTTTAGTCTACCGACTTTCGTAAAAGAAATGTTAGCCTCTAAATAGGTCACATTAACTAGGAGTTTTAAAATGTTTAAATTACCTCAATTACCTTATGCAAAAACGGCTTTAGCGCCATTTTTAAACGAAGAACAAATGAATTATCACTACGACAAGCACCACAAAGCTTATATTGATAATTTAAATAAATTTATGGAAACAGATGCCAGCCTCAAAGGAAAATCACTCGAGGAAATCGTATTGTCTTCGACAGGTGGCATTTTCAATAATGCGGCTCAGATTTGGAATCACACTTTTTATTGGTTTAATATTTCTCCTGCAGGTCAGGGCGGCCAACCGACAGGTGCTTTGGCTGATGCGATTACGCGTGATTTCGGCAGCCTAGACGAATTAAAAGCAAAATTCGTTGATGGTGGTATGAAAACTTTTGGTTCTGGTTGGATCTGGTTATGTACAGATGCTGCTGGCAAATTGTCATTAGTATCAACTTCGAACGCAGCTGTGCCATTTACAAATAATGGTCCAACGCCTTTAATGGTGGCTGACGTTTGGGAACATGCTTATTACGTTGATTACCGCAATGCTCGTCAAAAATACCTAGAAACATTTTTCAGCCACATCAACTGGGCTTTTGTTTCTGAAAATTACACAACTAAAAAAGTTCGCGATTTAACAAAATCGATGATCTAATTTTTTGAATATAGTTCGGGAAATAAAAAAGGGAGCCAAAAGCTCCCTTTTTTTATATCAAAAGAAATTAGAGTTTTTATTTATACCTAATTCACACATCCAGTATTTAAATCTATTTGATATTGAAAATTCGCTTCCGGATAAAAATTCCAGACTGCAATCGCTGCGATCTTCAAGGTCTTCATCCGTGTACAGCTTGCCATTAATATCATAAATAGCTGCTTTAAGCTGTTTTTTGTAAACTATTTTTAAATTGCATCGATCATCATTTTTACAAGATGCTGGATTCTTTGTTTTAATAACTAATCCTGGATTTGCATAGAACAGGTTATAATCTTTATCTTCTTTTAAAAGGGCAAACTTTTTTTCAAGCAATAGATTTTTTTGAGTCGTATCTTTAAGTTCTTGAAAGTAATTCAACGAGTCTGGGCTGCATTCGCCCTTTTGCCATAAATATCCTAACTTAGTTCGTTGGTTTTGAACAATTTTTTTCTTACCATCACCGGCGTCAATAGCTGTTGGACCATAATCCCCATTAAAATCCAAATCACGGCGATTAAGAAAATTGACGCTGCCTTTTAATTCCAAACAGATATGTGAAAAAAATTTTCCGTGAACAGAAAATTTTTCTGATCTTTCTGGCCTTGATAAGATATAATCAATTTTATAAATACATTTAATTTCTTTATCTAAATTCAGTTCAGCATAATTCACACGCGACTTTTTTGTTGGATTATCCTTTACGTCATTGCCATAGTAATCAAGGGGCGGACTAAAATCTGAATCATAATCAATTCGTTGGACTTTTGAAAATTCAGTTTCATATTTTTGAATTTGCCCAGTAAGCGGCTTTTCGCAACTATATAAATAATTAGGATCTGCACTTCTACTCATCGCCATCACATTCAACGATAAGACTATAAAACTGATATTAATTAAAATCTTCATATAAACTCGAAATCTTAGAATGTGCTAGATTCACGTATTTAGGAATTAATTCGTATGTAAATTTACTAAAATAGTATGTGCTATAATAGCCTATAAACCCAAAATATTTTTTTTCAATTCTTTCTTTATAACATTGCTCTTTTTTGGCTATCTCTCGCCCAAGATGATCGCAATCGCCACTATTAAGTATGTTTTCTTTTGAATAGTTATCATAACTAATTACATTCATCGAACTATGATTGAAATTAATTTTATAGAATCCCTCTATTTCATTCGAATCAAAATCATTTAAAAAACTTAAGACATTTTTAATTTTTTTTTCATGCTCATCAAATAAAAAACCATTATCATTTTTTAAATGACTGTTTTCTGCTGGCTGCAAAACAGTAAACATTTTAGACTTTTCTTTAGAAACATAAATGTAAATATGGAAAATCATTGCTTGATTTTCATTAGAATATTCCTCTACTGTTTCCCCGTAAGAAAAGCCTAAAATATAAATGATAAGTAGGAAAACTGGCATAAAACCTCATTCAAAGATTAGACAATTTTTATGATTAATTTTAAAAATGAATTTAATTTTGGATTCGCAAACAAGGTAATTCGTTCGACCACTGTCCGTAGGCACCGCCTTCGTTGAATCCGCGGGCTGCCACATAATAATATCCCGTTGGCAAGGCGAACATATTCCATGAATAGTATGTCGCAGATTTAACCAAGAAAAATGCGCCTTCGACTGCAGAACCCGATTGTGTCCGCGTCCAGTTGCTGTTAGTTGAATAATACCATTCATAATTTGTCCAGTTTGCACCCTGTGTGTCTAAATTGATATTACACAGTACTCCACCGACCATATCTGCTCTTAATACCGGAGCCCCCGCCAATTGCGCTGTCGCCATTTGCGACAAGACCATTAGAAACAAAATACAAAAAAACTTTTTCATAAAAACTCCTGGTTGCTGGCGGCGGATTTATACTAATCAATTAGATTTTAGATATAAATAATCAGGAACTAAAACCTCGCCATCCTTGTTAACAATCATCATAGTTGAATGATTTGCATAATTCAATGACTTAACTTTAACACCATCTAAACATTTTAAATCATTCCCACAGCTATTATCTTCTAAAGCAATATCAATTCCAAACACAGGATACATAAAAAGAAAATTGATTCCACTGTCTATAGAAACCTTAAATAAATTTAATTTTGGCAAATCAGATATCGTGATTTGCTTTGTGTTTAGAATATTTTTAAAATATTTTTCAAAAAATCTAGAATCTGACTTTAATTTGTCAATGCATACCCCTAGATTAGATTCTTTGCTCATTTCACAAATTTCAAAATAAATATTTGTATTAATTAATCGAGCTGGAACAGCTGAAACTAACGTACTAGATATATGAATATAAGCATCTTCCTCAAGGTGATAATCACAGGGAAATCGTCCTCTTTTAAAAAAACATTTCTTTTGAAAATGAAATAAAAGATCATTTAATCTTAACTTAGGCTTGATAAATTCATGCTTATGGAACAGCTGCCCTCTGTAAGGATTTTCAAACAAAGACATGTCATATATAAATACGAAAACATAGAAACCTAATAATAAAATTACAGAAGTGAATAAATATTTAATTAAATTATGTTTTTTCATCGACTTTAAGCCCATTCCCAATCTCCATACAGACAGTGACCAGCCGGAATTTTTTGTACCTTTTCTTAAAATTAAATTTATTAATTACTTTTTAATAAGCAAAGCTAATCGTTTACCACTAAAAGCAGTTAGTTGTGATAATGTGTATTTATTACCCCAATCGGCCGACTTTAAATTTGTAAGTTTTGATAATCGAGGTTTTGAACCGAATATTGGTTTCAATTTGGAAAGAACTTCATCAAAGTCAGATCCAGAACTAAATTTAACGGTGGTAGAAACAACTTTATTTTTAAATAAATGCACATAAACACAAGATGGCTTATCTAAAACACTTAGTACTACTACATAGGACTGATCGTTAGAACTATCTGTCAAAATGTACTTTTTAGAAAATGAATAGGGAATTTTTTTCTCTAATTCACTTCTCGATAAATTAACAAGGGAACTGTTTAAATTTAAAATTTCAATTTTATTCAGTTCGATATTATATTGTTTTTGCAAATTTTCGACCTGCTCATAAAATTTAATTTCTTCGCCCAGGCTGCTTGCATGCAAATTATTGCAACTAAATAGACTTATAACTCCTAAAAAAATAACCACATAGTAACTCATAGCTTCCTTTCAAATTGACTTAAATCATAAACACAGTCTGGCTTTTAACATTTATTTATTTAAAATTATTTTTTAATAGTCAAAGCTGTGTAATCGGAAAGCCCATCAAAAGCCTCTAACTTTACTTCTCCGTCTGCTTTCCATAAAATATATTTCGGATTTGACTGATTATTTTCAATAAAATTTTTACCATAAATCGGTTTTAATAATTCAAAAAAATGACTAAGCTGATCACAAGTTCCTAAATATAAAGTTACTAATTTAAGCTTACTATTCGAATAAACAAACTGAACACTTGTTGGTTTAGCAAAGACTTTAAGAACTGCAACATAAGACAATATTTCAGAGTCCTGTTTCAAGATCATTTTTTTTGAAAACGCATAGGGAATTTTATTCTCAATCTCTTTTTTATTTAGCTTATAAAAATTAGTCTCAAAGGAAAATTCTTCGATTTTATTAAAATCTATCATTTTAGACTTTTTTAGATTTTCAGCTCGAATATAATTTTCTCTTGAAAAACCTGGGTCGCCAGAATAACAAAAATGACTTAAAGACATTAACAAAATAATTAATACAATCTTCACATAACCTCCAAGTCTTATAAAGACTACCATATTTCTGAAGTTTTAGAATGCGTTAGATTCATGTATTTAGGAATTAGTTCGTTTGTAAATTTACTAAAATAGTAGGTGCTAATATAGCC
>DALYIB010000157.1:0-6370 GCA_031970595.1 Pseudobdellovibrio sp. | reverse complement strand
TTGCCGCTCTGTATATAGCCGATTTTAATTCAACTGGGACCGAAGATGAAATCACAAGATCTACCGGCAGTTTCTTTTTCCAAGAAATTCTCTGCCCATAGACATTCTGTTGAAACCCGCAATCATCAGGTGACTTAGGTGCGCAGGACGAAAATTGCAAAACGACACCAATCATCATTAGCGAAATCAACTGTAATGCAAAAGATAATTTTATTCGTCTCATCACAAAGACTTTTTATTCAACATTCTGACCAACTCAAACCTTCTATATTAGATTAGACTGAATCTTTTGAATCGAACTGAAACACTTTGCAGCGATTGGCAACAGGTGACAAAAATTTTTACAGAATTGAAAAATCAACCAGAAACATCGGATTCAGATCAAACGACACCGATCCTCATGATCCCCAGCAAAAACACAGGTTCCATCTTGGCACTGAAAATTATAAATACCTGAATTTATTGAATATTTATATTTGGCAAGCCCTTTGCTACTGTCTCATATTAAGACAAACCTTCGCTTCTTCCACGATCGTGGAGCTCTTATGAAGCGAAAACCCACCCACCTACAAACTTCCTTCGCTGGAAGGGGATAAAAACCCCGGCCTCCAGCTCGCGCGCGTTTTATAAAAGGAATGTTGTACATTAGTCACGGGTGGGTCACAGAGTTAAGGAATTAACTAGATCCCTACAAAAATACAAAGTTAAAATAAAAGAACTCAAAGGAGATCTTCTATGAAAAACTTAATACTACCTCTTATTCTGTTAACGATGGCCGCTTGTTCTTCCAACCCCCACAAAGCTGAAAAAATCGATACAAAAATTGAAAATGCTCAAAACCTGAATTCGGAAACCGAGCTCGGTATTAAAGACGGCAATATGGTGATTCAAAGAAAAGTCGACATGAACGAAGAACTTCGCAAATTGCAATATGAAGTCTACGAATTAGAAGATCGCGTCTATGGCAATCGTAAATTTGGTTCCCTCGGTTTGTACGGCGTTTTACGCGATTGTAAATCACAACTATCTGATCCAGCTAACGGCGGCGACGGCAAAATGAAATGGACAGAACCTCTTGAACGAGTCACTGAAAAAGAAGAAGAATACAAAATTGGCTTGGATGAGAAAAACAAACTCGTTGCGATCAGTGAAGAATTTTTAAAAGATCGCATTACTCGATTTAAAGGATACAAATCATTATTGAACAAAAGACAAGACGAATACGAAGAAAAAGTAGCCGTTTGTAAAACAGAGTTAAAAGCTCAAAAATCAAAATCAAATAATTAATTCTTTAACTATGAAGGCGACTCAAGAACAACTGCAAAAATCGGTTTGCGTCCTGCCATGGATTCACTTAAACATATGGACAGATGGTCGAATTATTCCTTGCTGCATCAACCAGGAAACCTTATTCGGCCACACTCAAACAGATTCAGTCGAGAACGCATTTAATTCTGCAACAGCTGTTCAATTTAGAAAACAAATGCTTTCCGGAGAACTTCCAGAGAGCTGTCGTCGTTGCAAAATGCCAGAACAACAGCTTGGTATCGAAAGTTATCGAACTGCTATGAATCAAAAATACCCCCTGGATTTTGAAAAAATCCTTTCAGGTCAATATTCTGAATTCATCACAGAATGGAATTTGAAATACTTAGATGTCAGATATTCGAATCTGTGTAACTTTGCTTGCCTGACTTGCGACACAACAAACAGCTCAGGTGTCGCTCAGGAATATAAAAAAATAAATCGCTTTGATTCAAACAAGCCTGCAGTTCAAAGTGCTTTTAATGACCCTAAAGAGTTTTACAGTTTTATTGAAAAAAACATTCACACCCTAACAGAAATTTATTTCTGCGGAGGAGAACCCCTCCTGCTCAAAGAGCATTATGAAGTTCTAGATTTACTGATTAAACATAAAAAATTTGATGTCGAACTTCGTTACAATACAAATTTGTCCCATTTAAACTATCAAGGATATTCTGTCGTCGATCTTTGGAAACATTTCAGTCGCGTAAGAGTCGGAGCTAGTCTTGATGCCTCTCATTTACGAGCTGAATATATGCGTAAAGGAACTCGCTGGACTCAAATCGAAAAAAATCGTGAAATCTTATTAAAGGATACTCCCCACGTCTATTTTCTGATTCAGCCAACTGTTCAATTGATGAATGCTTTTCACCTGCCCAATTTCCATTTAGAGTGGATTGAAAAAGGATATGCAACGACAGACACCATCTTTTTTAATATTTTAACTGACCCTAGTTTTTATGCTCTGAATATATTGCCTCAGTCTTTAAAAGCCAAAGTCGAAGACCACTGGCGCGCATATCAACAAAAAATCCAAGGTATGGGGGCCGATGATTTCGTCATTCAACAAATTAATGGAGTCATTCATTTCCTGAATTCTTCTGCTGATTCCGAAAACTTAATCAAGAAATTCAAAAGTGAGATTCGTATTTTCGACCAATTAAGAACAACTCAATTTAATTCAGTATTTACCGAATTTGCTGAGTTATAATTTTTCAACGTAGGTCGCGTTAAAACATACGCGGCCGATAAGGCCAGAATCACTAAACAGCCAATTTTAACCCAAAAAGGGGCTGCAGATAGAATCATCAAGACAGCGCTCAATGACATGCCTGCGCAAGCCATGATTTTCCCCAAACGCGGAATGGCTTTATACTTTCTCCAATTAATAATTGTCGGTCCAACTCGGGGATGATTTAAAAGCCAATTTTCCATGCGTTCCGAGCTTTGACCAAAATAGTAAGCCGCAAAAATAAAAAAACAAGTCGAAGGCATCACTGGCAAAATCGCTCCAATAATTCCCAACCCTGTGAAAAAAAATCCTAATAAAAGTTTAATTTTACGATTCACCATTTTTAGTCCTTAGTGCATCGAGTTCTTGTGAACACGATCACGAATTTCTTGAATTTCATCTTGTTTAAACTGGTACGGCTTTCCACACATCTGACAAATGACTTCAGGCTCTTCTTTTTTCTCGACCATATCCTGCAAATCCGCAGCGCCCAGAACTTCTAAAGCCGCCGAAACTCTTTCGCGCGTACATGGACAATGATATTTTGCATAAACCTCGTGGTCTAACTCTGTAAAATCAATTCCCGTCATATAAGGCAAAACCAAATCATAAGGTTGTCCGCCCGCCATCAAAATTTTTGAAATACTCGGCTTGAAATCTTCGGCGTTTTGCGCAATTAAATCGACGATTTTCTCATCCACTCCCGGCATCACTTCGATGATGACTCCGCCCGCTTTTTTGACTTTTCCATATTCGTCTAAAAATATTCCCAAACTGACAACTGAACGAACCTGATGCGACTGATGTAAATAATGAGCAATATCGTCACCAATTTCACCCGTCACTAATTCGACAGTCCCTTGAAAAGGTTGTTTTTGAAAAGGTTGATGTCTGGAAACAGACAAAGTTCCGCGCCCTAAAGATTCGCCTAAAACATTAGGGACTTTATAATCCGCAGGTTCAAATTGTGGATTCGGTGTATAAGCACGGACATGTCCTTCATAATCCGCTTCAGCATAAATACTTTTTAAAGAACCATTCCCTCGAAACAACAAGCCCACTTGTTGTTTTTCTTTTAACTGGCTGGCTAACAACAAAGCCCCGACCATAGCTTTACCAACACCCATTGTTGCAATCGGAAATAAATTTTGTAACTTTTGAGCTTCAAGCACTACATCCGTGGCGTCCACTGCAGCCATACGAACAGTAAAATCATTTGAACAAAATCGATGAATTTTTGACATGGCACTAAATAACCAAAAACTTGCCCTCTTGTCATCGTAATAAAAAAAGAGCATTGTCTATTGCATGATTATTGTTTTGATACGACATGGGCACAAAGGCTCGACACCGATCAGTGACCCCGAATTGACTGAAAAAGGACATGAACAAAGCTTAGCCTTGGCAGAGATTGTCCAACAAGGCCGACTGCCAAAACCCACTCATTGCTGGTTTTCGGATAAAATTCGAACCCTACAAACACTCAGTGAAGTCATCGTCCGAAACTCGCCGGTGACTTTCGAAAAGCCTGAACTGTCTACTAGACACCATACAGAAACCAGCACTGTTTTTAGACAAAGAGTCCAAAATTTTTTAACGTCTATGGAACAAAGATCCAACGCTAACGAAGTTCATTTTATATGCACACACTACGACTGGATCGAAGAAGCATTAACTTTAATAAATAGCGATAAAAACTTGAATTCATTTGAATATTCGGGATGGTCTCCAGCGCAGTTTCTGGTTTTCGAAGTCAGTGATGGATCCTGGAAAGTCGGACAAAAAGGAGTTGCTTAAAATGAATCTCACTCGAAATATTTGGTGCGTAGGACGCAACTACAAAGAACACGCCGCCGAGATGAAAGCCGAAATCCCGCAATCGCCATTAGTGTTTTTAAAATCCGGCGATTGCTTAAACCTCTCTAGTAAAATCAAGCTGCCGAAATGGTCTGCAGAAATTCATTACGAATTGGAAATTGCCCTATTATTTGATGAAAACCTCAGCTTTTCGCATATCACCTTGGCTCTAGATTTAACAGCCCGAGACGCTCAGACCGAAGCTAAAAAAAAGGGGCAGCCTTGGACATTAGCTAAATCCTTTTCAGAATCTTGCCCGATTTCACAATGGATTCCCATGAGCGAGTTTTCCAGCCTTTCTCAATTGGTTTTTCAACTCAAAGTGAATGAAAAAGTAGCACAAATTGGCCACGCAGACGAAATGATTTTTTCGCCGAATACGTTAGCTGAGTTTGTCAAAAGCCACTTCCCATTACAAAAACATGATATTTTGTTATCCGGCACCCCTTCTGGGGTCGGAGCCCTCCAATCAGGCGATCTTCTGAGCGCTGAAATATGGGACAAAACAGCTCCGCATAAAAAATTACTCATTTGCAATTGGGATGTTGAATAGAGTCTTTGCTTTAAGTATATTTTCACGATCATTCAGATGACTGAGGAGTGAAAATGCAAGACGTTCAATCTAAAATCGTTTCCAAAGGCGAAGAAATTCTTAAACGCATGGAATCTCAATCCAAAAGTTCGTTATTCTCAAAAGACTTTTGGTACGGCTCTATTATGGAATGGAGCATGAAAAATGAAAAATTTAAAACCAACATGTTCCGCTTTGTCGACGTCCTTCCTTCACTGAACAGTGGCGACGAAGTGGCCACTCACCTGAAAGAGTATTTTTCTGAAGGTGGCAAAACTGAATTACCAGCCGTATTCAATGTGGGTCTTGGTTTAGGATCTTTGGCTCCGGGATTAATGGCTTCAGCGATCAAAAAAAATGTCACAAGCATGGCCAAAATGTTTATCACGGGTGAAACTCCAGATGAAGCTTTAACCGTTTTAAAAAAAGCTCGTAAAAATAATATGACTTTCACAGTCGATATTTTAGGTGAAGCCACTCTTTCTGAAAAAGAAGCTCAAGATTATCAACGTCGTTACCTAGAATTAATTGATTGGCTAGCGAAAGATTCTGAAAAATGGGATGACAATCAGCAACTGGATTTCGATGCTGATGGACGTATTCCCAAAATTAATGTTTCCGTTAAAATGACAGCTCTGTATTCACAAATTAACGACAAAGACTGGAATGAAACAAAAAAAGTTCTGAAAGATCGCCTGCGTGTGGTTTTCAAACGTGGAATGGAAAAAGGCGTGTTTATCAACTTAGATATGGAACACTACGCCGTTAAACATTTAACTGTCGAAGTTTTCAAAGAATTGATTTCTGAACCTGAACTTAAAAACTATCGTTTCTTTGGCTGTGTCGTTCAGGCTTACTTACGTGATTCACCTCACGACATCAAAGACCTTGTTGAATTCGCCAAATCGCGCGGAACACCTTTTACAATTCGTTTAGTCAAAGGCGCTTACTGGGACAGCGAAACAATCGAAGCAAAACAACGTGGTTGGTCGACTCCGGTTTATTTAATCAAAGCGGAAAGTGATGCCAACTATGAAGCTTGCGCCAGCTTTTTACTTGAAAACTATAAACATATTCGCGTGGCACTGGCTTCGCACAACGTACGAACATTATCTGCCGCTTTGGTCAAGGCCGAAGAATTAGGTTTACCGAAAAATGCTTTCGAAATCCAAATGCTTTACGGCATGGCCGAACCTATTAAAAAATCGCTCAGTGATATGGGTTATCGTGTTCGCGAATACGCCCCGGTGGGTGAATTGATTCCAGGAATGGCTTACTTAGTTCGACGTTTACTTGAAAATACATCGAATGAATCTTGGCTTCGTGGAAAATTCGCAGATGGAAAAACAACTGCCGAATTATTGAAGGACCATACCATTGGATTAACACCCACATAGGATAAATAT
>DALYIB010000156.1:0-6430 GCA_031970595.1 Pseudobdellovibrio sp. | reverse complement strand
CAATTCAGTGGACACGACACTAATAGTTTTCCAAAGACCAATCCCTTATTTTTTGCATACCACTGAGCTTTAGCCGCCTTTTCGACAAGATCTGTCCCAAAGCCTTCGATCGCTGCAAACGCATAGGGAATTCCAGTATGGGCCATAATCTGCACAGTATCCTTGTGGTGAAACGATTTTCCAAACGATTGAACACCAATATGACTCGTCGATGTTTCTTTGCCGTAAGGAGTTGTATAGCTGAGTTGCCCGCCTGTATTCATGTAACCCTGATTATCATATTCCAAGATGATCATTTTATGATTGCGCAAAGCTGTCCCGACAGTGGGTCCCATTCCAATATCCATCCCGCCATCACCAGTTACCATAATAAAAGTAATATCATTTAGCGTTTGAATCTCGCCGCGACGTTTTTTTTCATTAAAAACTTCAAGTAATCCAGATAATGTCGGAGCCCCATTTTGAAAAAGATTATGTAAATATGTGACTCGGTGGGAACTAAATGGATAATCCGTTGTTACCACCATCGCACAACCTGTGTGATACAAAACAACCACATCACCTTCAATGCCTTTAAAAAATTGATCCAAAGCCGAAAATATACCACACCCCGGACAAGCGCCATGCCCTGGCGTCAGTCGTTTAGGCTTTTGCACAAGCTGCCAAGGAGCTCCCACATGTGCTTTCACTTGCACTTTCGAAGAGGGATCGTTGATTTTTTCAATTCGAATAAAATCGCTAGTCATTTCAGCTGTTGTCAGAGCGGGCAAACCTTGCGAAATAGTCTCTTGTATTGAGCCCATTTTTAATCCCAAAAAACCAAAAAAAGAAATTTCTTTTCCCTGAGCAGAATCTTCAGCTAAACCTATGAGCTCTTGAGCATCTTTGAGTGTAAAATCTTTTCCACCTAAACCATAAATACGACTGACTGCTTGAATGTCCATATGGTGATCCGCCAATAACACTGATCGAACCTCGTGACTGATGGGACCGCCTAAAGATCCTGCCGTATCACTTCGCTCAGCAATAATAACTGACTTGAGTGAATGAGAGATCTTTTTAAGTTCATCAAAAGGAAAAGGACGTAAAAGGTGCGGCTTAATCAAGGCCACTTTTTTGGAAACATTCTCTGGAAGCTCCAGAGCATCTTTCATTGTTTCGGCGGCAGAGTTTAAAATAAATACGGCCGATTGAGCTTGATCTAAATTTTGAGATTCAATCAATGGATATGACCGTCCCGTCAGCTTTTCATATTCACTAACAAGCTCGCTATAGACACGTAATGCCGCTTCATGAGCTAAATGCAGCTGATACTTATAATTAATCAAATCTGGATCATTCATATAAGGTCCCAGCGTGATGGGTTTTCTTGGATCCAATGTTATCCAAGGATCTATACGAATTCCAATAAAATCCTGAACATCCGACTTATTTTTAAAAACATAACAAGACTGACGTTGATGGCTAGTAAAAAAACCATCACTGACAACCATGACCGGAAGCCTGACATCAGGGTGTTCTCCTAATTTAACTGCCAAAATATTCATGTCATAAACTGCTTGGGGGGTTGAGGCTAACAGAACAATCCAACCCGTTTGCAAAGCAAACATCAAATCCGAATGATCACAGCGAATATCCAAAGGGCCGCTGACCGAACGAGTTACCAAATTTAAAACCATCGGCAAGCGCGAACCCGCCTGAACTGGAAGCTGTTCCAGACTGTACAATAAACCGTTCGCACTGGTGGCATTCAATACACGAGCTCCGCCACTGGCCGCACCAAAACAAGCCCCTGCTGCTCCGTGTTCCCCATCCGCCGGCAACATGACAGTACTGACTTCACCTTGTGCTTTCAAAGATTCTATTTTTTGCGCTATTTCTGTCGAAGGAGTTATAGGGTAATAACCCATAAAATGAAAATCAATTCCTCGAGCTGCTTCTGCGACCATTTCATTTCCGGTTAAAAATTTTTGGATTTGCTCTTTCACTTTTTCTTCCGTTCTTTCAGTAAAGACTTCATTTCTGCAGTTAGATGTTTTTCCCATTCATCTGAGTTTTCTATCAATTCACTTAAATAAGATTTTTCATTAAGTAATTCAGTCAATGGCGATTGCATCATCGCTTGTTCAGATAATTCTTCTTTGTAAAAGAGCTGACCAGGATTGATGTTGTTTTTGCCCGTAGATTTAAATAAATGATATTTTTTTTCGTTCTCAGGAATCTCTGATTCGGGCGTTAACTCTAAGGCTTGAACTGGACAAACTGTAATACATTTTTGACAACCCTTACAGTATTGGTAATCAATTCCTAAAAGTTCCGGTTTATTCTTTTTTTGTGGATCAATATCCCAAACAAAACAAAAATCGGGACAAACCATATCGCAAAAACCACAGTTAAAACAAATTTCTCGGTTCAATACCGGAGCCGAACCTTTTCGACTGGCACTATTATCTTTGATGTACGAATTACCGGACTCAAGAATGACTCCGCCTATAGGGGCATTTAACCAACCCCAATCTGATCGAGTATGTTTATGAATCGATTCCGCAGTCACAACCTGGTGAGGTTCATACACATCTATTTTTTCAGCTCCAGCAGAATATCCCATTTGATTGGCTTTTTTCTGCTCAGAATTCAATTTTTGAAAAAACAAATCTAAATATTTTTTTAAATTGTGTTCTTGGATTTCATGGAGGAAAGCTGAAACGGCCCCTAGCATCACGGCATTGATCCCACAACGATATTTCAGTGAAATCCTTTCGGCATCTATTAGTGCTAACTGTTTCAATCGAATGTTTTGAGGCAAACGCAAATTATTAATATCTCTTCGCGTATTAATTATAACATCTGTCTGTTCAGAACATCCTTCAAAAACTTCCGGGTGAGTCAAAATCAATTGATCATGAAAAATAACTAGTAAATGAGGATTTTGAATCGCTGAGGCTGTGCGAATCGGCTTTTGAATAGTCGAAAAGCGGACAAAAGATCGGACATGACTTCCTCGCTTTTCAGAACCAAAACTTGAAAAATGATTTCCGGTATATTGTTCACCTAAGACTGCGGCTTCGGCTAATATTTTTCCGGCAGAATGAGCTCCCTGTCCGCCAATCGCTTCCAGTCGGACATCGACTTGAACTCTGAGAGAGCTTGGCTTTGCAGATGAAAAACGCTTTTTTTTACGAAGAATCCAATCAATAAACATGTCATATCCTTGACCTGTTTATTACAAACTAAATTATGCAATTTAACAATGTATTTATGGTTTTGCTAAAGCGTCAGCAATGAAATTAAAAATGACACCCAAATCCAGACGTGTCGACTGAATCACCCATTTTTTTTCATCTGAAATAAAAGCTGCAAATTGCAGTTTTTCAGCTAACGTTTTCGGTGGCTTGCCATATTTTAATAAATACATAAAAACACCCGGAAGTTGGGCTTCAGTAATTTTATCACCACTTGGTATCACCTTCAGAACATCCTTGATAGTGGATCTGAATACAGGATAGGCTTGCAGAGCTTCCTCTTTGGTCAATACACGATCTTGATCTAAATCATAACGCTGGAAAATCATTTCAATATATTGGACGACATGCGGAAAAAGATTTAAATCATCGAACTTCACTGTCTTTTTTTCATTCGGGATGTGTCCAGCCGCTTTTAATAAACTGAAATAATAGGTTTTGTTTTGAGCATCCGTAAACTGAGTCTTCATTTGAGTAAATTCAGGCAAGGCTTCAAACCCAGTGCCTGATGTCCAATACTGATTTAATAAACAGTCTTCAAAAACCGTGGTCTGACCATCGACCTCCTGATTTTGTGGTGGCAGACAGTTTTTGACGATTTCTACTTTGACAGCATCGGCACGATCTAATCCCGAGAAAATATGCATCACTAAATCATGAATTTCTTCGAAGTTGGCGTAACCATCTCCGTTAGCATGCGCAACGAACAAATTCGCTTCACGGTATCTGGAAGAGATAAACGTAGTGTTGGAGCGATCGATCAACTTGAGATCGTAAAAAACGGACTTAAGATCTTCGAAGACATGTTCTACTTCTGGCAAGGAAGCCCCGAACAATGACTGGGCACGTGATAAATCCTGAGAATAGGAACGAATAATCATACGACTGATCAATGAAGACAACGCCGATCTCATAATATCTTTGGGCGACAGCATCCCATTGCTTGAAAAAATTTGTAAAAACCCATTTTCATTAAAACTGTGAACAATCGGCCCGTCTAGGACACGAATTTGTTGAGCCAGTGAATGAAACTGAATCGGGTCATATGTTTCTGCATATTTCTTTTTAAGTTGATCTAATAAAACAGTTTTTTCAATTTGAGGTGATTCTGCAAATATCGATCCTGAATCCAATCCTGTTTGTAATAAAATTTTGGCTTCATGGACAAGCTCATCCAGAGCTTGGGTCGTAAAACCAGTCAAAGTTTGGCCCTTTAATCGGTCCTGAGGACTCATTAAAACATGATTCCACAAAACTGTTAAAACTTGATCAAATGTAGCAACTGAAATATCAATTTTAAGAAATTTTTCTTCAGTCAAGACAGAATAGACTGACATCAGTTCCAAATTCGAAAACTGAGCTGATTTTTTTGATTTCAGTATTTGACGAATGGTTGATTCAACCTTGGGAACAAAACGCAATGTGTTCGAGTAAAAAATTGATTTTTCAAACGAGTAAGGCTTTATATAGTCAGTCATTTCCAGATAGTGAAAATAGACTTTGCCCGCTGATTTGATTAAATCTTTGAGCTGCAAATTCGTTAAATCGGCCCCTTGAATACCTGTTAAGGTGTACTTCAATGCCAAAGCTAATTTATAATAAGAATTAAAATCCTCAGGCAATTTAAATTCTTCGAGTAATTGGCTTTTATCCAAGTGAATTAAAAATTTCTTCAGATAAATAATACTGTAAGGCCCATCAAACAAATCAGATAATTCGATAATCGTTTGATTAAATTCAGATTCAATTTTAACAAAATCCGAATAGTTTGTTTTCCAAACTGTTTTTTCTTTATCCAAACGTTTGAACAAAGTGACCATTTCTTGGATTTCTTTAAACAAAGCCGGCAGTTTTAATTTGATTCGATTTAAATCACGAGGCGTCCAATATTCGAGTGAAGATCCTTCTACGCCGATCAAAGCAATTTTAAGCTCTGTCAAACTTTCAATTAATTCCGGTGTGATTTGTTTTTCTGTAAACACAGGTAAAACACTGGCAATCAAATCGTACAGTTGCTCATGAGTTAACACCGGACGTTCTTGTGCCTGCAAAAGAGTTGAAAACAGCTGGATGACGTCTTCGCCGACTTTTTGGTAAACTTGCCAACGTTCGACGTCCTGATTTTCGGCTAAGTGATTTAAAAAATAATTAATACGTAAAATTTGAAATAGAAACTCATGTAAGCTGCTGATGATTTTCTGCCAATCCTGTGATTGAATAGCTGTTCCATTACCGACTAGATATTTTTTAAAATTGACTAAAAAAGGCTGAGCTTTAGTGACTTTATCGATTGTCGCTGGATCCGCCTTGGCAAACAGGGCTGTTTCTTTGATAAAATTAAAAAGATCGTCCGCTTCGTAAGATTTTCCTGTTCTTGAAAATTCGAGAGACAAAATTTTAAAAAAGTTTGCGGCTTTTGTCTTAGATTGTAGAAAGCGTCGTTCTTTTGTTTCGTTATCCAGTCCTTGCCATTGCCATTCTCCGACAATGATTTTCATTTCAGAATTAATCTTTACGATTTCAGGACGCAAACGATCGATGAGTTCAGACAAACTGAGGATATCTTTTTTCGAAATAACTTTTTGTGAACCACCCAACAAGACATATTTAATTTTTAAAATTTGTTTCAAAAATTCAGGTGAAAATGAGTGACGACCTTCTAAGAACTGACTTTCAATAAAATAGGCTAATTCTTCAACTTCGAAATATTCACGATTCGCACCATTCACGTTGTCTTTGAAAGCAATTAAAACCTGTGAAATACAGCGAAAGGCTAAATCCACATTTTGATCAGAAGCTTGTCCGTCAAAAAAAACTTTGAGATCGTCAATCGCCTGATTTAAACACTGAGTATTTTTAAATTCAGCGACTTGAGTTTTTGGGGGCTCTTCGCCAATTTTGAATCCGCAAGAAGTCAGAGTCACCAAAGTTAAAACAGCTAATACGATTGATACAAACTTAGAAAACATAAACCATCCCACCATAAAAGCGATCGTTTGATTTATACTGATCGATAAAAAGTTCGTCTTTTAAAGATTCTTCATCTTTACCTAAGACATCGGCGCCCACATGAACTGTAAAGGCACGAGTGGCTTGTAAAGCCATTTGACCCGAGAAAACTGTTCCCTTTTGGGTCTGATCATACAACCAGCTGACAGCCGATGAAAGTCGTCTGTCGCCTAAAACTG
>DALYIB010000155.1:0-6537 GCA_031970595.1 Pseudobdellovibrio sp. | reverse complement strand
ATCCGCCCGCCAGCATGGACCGGCTATGAATTTTGATCAAATCGTGATTGATGCTTATTCCACGGGTCATTTTTTATCCTTATTGCGTGCACCCAAAGCCATGTCTGAAGTGATCCAGTTCGGTCCTATGGGAGAGCAATCCAAATCCATTGATCGATGGATTCGTAATCCTGATTTTTGTCAGATTCATTTAGTTTGTTTACCAGAACTGTTTCCTGTTACAGAAACAATCGAATTGTATCAACAGCTGGTCCAAGAATTCGGACTGGTTCCCAAAGTTTACTTGAACAAATATTTAGATCTGAATATTTCTGATTTGCAGGATTTGTCTGAGTCCACACAAAATTATTTTAAAAATACGATTCAGATTCAAAATGAATCGGTGGATTTGCTGAAGCAAAGTCATGTCCGTTTTCAGAAAATGAAATTGCAACCCACGTTGGATTCTTTGCAGCTGGTTGATGAAATATCGTCTCAACTGGAAAGTGGTGTTGTATGATTGAATTAAAATCAGCAACGAAAACAGTGATTTGTATTGGTTCAGGTGGAGTTGGCAAAACAACGTTTGCCTCGACGTTGGCCATCGGGCAGGCTTGCCAAGGTCGACGAGTTTTAGTTTTAACAATCGATCCTTCGTTGCGGTTAGCCCAAGCTTTGGGAATTCCCAAGGACGGCGATGTTCACGATATAACGGATCCATTTATTCGTGAAAAAGGCGGACAACTTTTTGGTTGTATCTTGGATCATCAAAAAGTTTTTCAGGAATTTATTTTAAGCGCAGCGGGCCATCGTTTAGCAGACCAAGATATAAAAAAATTAACTGAAAATAGACTTTATCATCAGTTGTCGACTCATTTAGCTGGTTCGCAGGAATTCACGTCGTTGTACAAACTTAATCAATTTGTCAAATCGAACCAATATGATTTAGTCGTGCTGGATACGCCTCCCGCACAGCACACTTGGCAATTTCTCAGAGCTCCGGAAAAATTATCTCAGTTATTCAACGAAGGTATTGCGCAGTGGTTCCGTTCAGGCCATCAGCAAGATGTCGGTTTTTTTAAAAAAATCGTCAACGTAGGAACCGTTCAAGTCCTTAAAGCTTTGGAAGTTTTAACAGGTGCTGAATTTATCAAAGAGCTGAGCTTGTTTTTCAAAGCTATACAAAATTGGCAGCAACCGCTTCAGCAACAAGTGAACGACTGCCATAAAATATTAACTTCGCAACAAACTGAATTTGTTTTGGTTTCGGCCCTAGATTCCAGTCGCATTTTAGAAAGCCAAAAAATCAGCAACGAAATCGTTCAAGAGGGTTACAATCTGACGACATTGGTCATCAACAGATGCTATCAGTGGGGTGATCAGGACTTGCGGACTTCCAATCCCAAAGTCGGTGAGATTTTGCAGTATTATCGAAAAATTGAACAAAATCTGACAGCACTCAGCAGTGAAAAAAGATTCCAGCGTCTTTCTGTGTACAAAGCGCCCGAAGTCAGTCAAAATGATTGGCATGTCAAAAAACTTTATGAAGTCTATAGTCAAATATCTGTTCTTCGTTAGTTTGGTCTTTTTATTTTCAAGTTGTGCTCTGATTCAGTGGTTGAATTCCGATTCCGCAGAAGTCATCGTTGAAGATCCTGTTTTTGAAAAAGCAGAGGCTTTGGTTTTTGCATCTGAATGTGAAAAAGCGATTCCTTTGTTGCAAACGGTCTTGAACAAAAATGACAAAAATTATCCTTTGGCATTGCTTTACATGGGTCGGTCTTATGATCAAACGGCCGAACCAGAAAAAGCCATCTTGTCACTGCAAGAACTTGTTAAATATGAAATTGATCCAATGACCGAACTAAAAGCGCGGGCATTGTTGTTAAAAAATTATTCAAAAGTGGGCGCTGATATATTTGTGAATCCCGAGAAAACTAAAATCTATGATCTGGCTATGAATCACGAAGGCGACAGCATTGTTATTTTAGAAAATTTAAAATGGGCTCTTGAATTTCGATGCGACCAATTTTGCGTGGCCGAAATCAATTTTTTAAAAGAAATTCAATTGCAGCTGGTTTACATTATTGAAAAAGACGAAGTTTCTGCAGAAAGAGCTGCTGAAACTTTGAAAACGAAATATTATTTTTTCAAACACTTTTTGTCGAAAGAGTATTTAAAGCCTTCAGTTCGTAAAGAAATGGCTGTGGCTTTACTGGAATCCTATAAGCGACTAGAACAATCGCAACTGGCGATTCCCAGCGCAGGCGCTGTTCGCACTGCAAAACTTGTAAATGATTTAACATTGTTGTCCAAAGATATTGAAAGTTGGTTGTATCGATGATTCCCTCTAATGCTCGTTCTGAAATCCACGATAAAATATGTACAAACTTTGAAGAAATTCAAAAATGGTTTTGTCAAAAAACCAAAGAATTAGATTATCCAATTTATTCCAGTTATGACATTCGTGATTCAGGTTATAAAATTTCAAATGTAGACGCCAATATTTATCCGGCGGGGTTTAATAATATTTGTCCTACAGACAAAGAAACTTCAGTGGATTTGTTCAAAAAATATATCACGGTTCACTATGGCGAACATATTAAAAATGTTTTGCTCGTGACCGAAGAACATACCAATAATCCTTACTATCTTGAAAACGTAGCCACGATTGTAGATTTAATGTCTCAGGCTGGATATAACGTTAAAGTGGCTTTCCCTAAAAATTTAGATCAGCCGTTGTTATTGGAAAGTGTCACGGGTCGCAAAGTTGAAGTGAATTCAGGATACGAGGAAAGCATCTTTTTCAAAGAATTTAATCCGGATCTAATTATCAGTAATAATGATTTTTCATTGTCTTTACAGGAATGGGCTCAGCAAACTACGAAACCGGTAAACCCGCCTCGCGAATTAGGTTGGTACCAGCGTAAAAAATCCCACTACTTTCATCATTTTAACCAGCTGGTCAAAGAATTCGCCACGGTGGCCAAAATTGATCCGTTCTTATTCAGCGTAGAAACCGAAGAATTTTTAGATTTCGATATTAACAGTGATGAAAGCTTGGAAAAACTAGCCAAGCAAGTAGATCAGTTTTTAGCGAACCTGAAGGCCGAGTATGCTCGTCGTGGATGGAATCAGGAACCATTCTGTTTTGTTAAAAATAATTCTGGAACTTATGGTTTGGCAGTCATTCGTGTCGCCAGTGGCGAAGAAGTCAAAGAGTGGACTTATAAATCTCGAAAAAAAATGAAAGCAGCCAAAGGTGGTCGCAGCGTTGAAGAAGTCATTATTCAGGAAGGTATTCCTTCAATTGTGACATCTGATGAGTCGACGGCAGAACCTGTTATTTATATGATTGGTAGCGAGCTGGCTGGTGGCTTTCTAAGAACTCATGCAGAAAAATCAGCCACAGAGAGTCTGAACTCGCCAGGTGCTGTTTATAAAAAGTTGTGCGTGACTGATTTGGCCGATGATCGTTTGGGGTGTCCTCGCGAAAACGTTTATGGTTGGTCTGCGAAGTTAGGTTTGTTGGCCATAGGTCTAGAAGCCCGTCAGATGAACGTCCAGTTCAAAGATTACAAAAAAGCCGAGTGTGGTTCTATCTAGAGACTTTGTGTAATCTAGATAAATGAGTCAAAAAACAAAATCTTTATTTTTTTCGGCCCTGACTTTTTGTTTGGGCTTTGCGGTTATATTTTCTGTGACATCCAATTTATCGCCCGAGCGTGATCCCGCGTCGGTTCATCAAAAAATGAATGCCTTGGCTGGTTTATCGAACGAAGAGCTACAAAAAGAATTAAAAAGAACTATTAAAATTACACCTGTGGATAATGGCGCCGAGAAAGCAATTTTATTCGAAGGTTTTTCTTCTAATTTATGTCAGAAATATCCAGAGGTTGAATTGGAATTTTTTGCAGAAGGTGTGTCTGTGGCTGGAGAGCCAACACTGATGAAAATTAAAGCCCCATGCTTGCCAGCACAGGATCCCGCTGAAATGGCAGCGATCCGATTACCAGTTAGTCAAATTTTAGCTGAAAAGCCACGCGATGCCGAATTTAGTTTTACAGGATTTAACGGTAAAGTTTCGTTTCAACGATCAGCAGATGAATGGCCGAAAACTTGGATTTTGAAAAAAGTTGAATTTAAAAATAATCAAAACGCAAATAAGGTAGTTGATTTAAAAGGAGTTTCTTCATTTGAAGAAACTCCTGTCGTACTTGAGTTCTAAGTATATTGCTTAGCGATTTCTACGAAAGTTCTAACCATAACGCCTGTTGCGCCCTTAGCTGAACAGTAGTTCAAACGATTTCCACAAGCCCAAGCTGTTCCTGCGATATCAAAGTGAGCCCAATCAATTCCTTCAGCAACGAATTGCTCTAGGAAAGCGGCTGCCGTCGCAGATCCAGCTCCGCCCGTATAAGAAATATTTGAAAGATCAGCAAAAGTGCCTTTCATATCTTTGACGTGAGCATCTGTTAAAGGCATGTTCCAAACTAATTCACCAGATTCATGAGCTGCTTTTTCAATTTTATTTTTCAAAGCAGAATTACGAGTGAAATATCCTGTGTGAACATTTCCTAAGGCCACGGCCATAGCGCCTGTTAAAGTCGCTGTATCGACGATTAACTGAGGATTTTGTTCAGAAGCATAACATAAAGCATCTGATAAAATCAGACGGCCTTCAGCATCTGTGTTGTTAATTTCAAATGTTTTACCATTGCGTGCCGTATGAACATCACCTGGTTTTGTCGCGCGACCGTTTGGCATATTTTCAGTGGCTGGTACAAAGGCAATCACATTCACTTTTAATTTTAACTGAGAAATAGCCAGCATCGTTCCGATGACTGCAGCGCCACCGCACATGTCGTATTTCATTTCTTCCATTTTAGCGCCTGGCTTGATACTGATACCACCAGAATCAAATGTTAATCCTTTACCGACAAAAGCAATTGGCTTTTTAGATTTAGCAGCACCATTGTATTCCATGACGATAAAACGTGGTTCTTGATCCGAACCTTGAGCAACGCCTAAAAGACCGCCCATTTTCTCTTTTTCAATACGTTTTTTATCCCAAGCAGTGACTTTTAGCGAAGTTCCTTTGGCTGCTGAAATCGCTTCATTTGCCAGAATAGTTGGATTCATCAAATTACCTGGCATGTCGCCTAATCTGCGTGCGAAATTCGTGCAAGAAGCCAAGATAGTTCCTTCGTTAAATGCTTGAACAAGGGCTTTGTCTTTGGCCTTAGAAACCAAGTGAACGTTGATAACAGATTTTTTTTCTTGAGAATTTTTCAATTCATCAAAAGTGTATCCCGCCAAGTGAAGACCTTCCACAAAAGCTTGAGTGTAAAGAGCAGCGTCTTTTTTAGAAGATGTTAAACCTTCAAGGTGAACGAAAACTTCGTCTAATTTGCTGGCTTTGATTTCTTTAACCAAGGCTGCAGCAGATTGGCGAACAGTTTCGTGAGTCATTTTATTGTCGGCACCAAGACCCACAATAATAGCATGACGGAAATTATTTAAATTCGCTTCACGAAAAATCACTGTTTCAGAAGCACTGCCCGTGATTAATTTATCTTCGATGCTCATTTCGAAAACTTGATTCACATCTTTTTCAGTGATGTGTGCAGGTTTGTCTTTTTGAGTTGATTTTTTCGAGAAAAAAACAACAGCTTGACCTGTTAGAGCAGAAAGATCTTTTGTATGTAAGTGGACGTTCAATCCGGCTTTAAGATTTGACATGGAAATTCTCCTTATTTTAAGCAAAACCTAATGTATCAAATTGAGAATATAAAAAAACCTTTTTCTGATATTATGTATCTTCGACTAGACTTGTCGAAATCAATACGAGACAAAACCCAGTTTGGCAGTAAAAAGTCCCTAGACTTTATCCTTAAAAACTGAATTTCGACATCAAGTCTGCGTAATGAAAGACCGAAACAAAAAACATAACCACTAACCTGAAGGAGCCGACTGTGCCTTTGCTACCGTACGTTATAGAACAAACATCAAAAGGTGAAAGATCCTACGACATTTACTCTCGTTTATTGAAAGATCGCATCGTAATTCTGGGCAGTGCGGTTACAGACGAAGTGGCGAATGCTATTATTGCACAATTTTTGTTTCTTGAGGTGGATAACCCAGAAAAAGATATTCAATTTTACATCAATTCTCCGGGTGGCAGTGTCACTGCGGGTATGGCCATTTACGATATGATGCAATTTGTGAAGTGCGATGTGGCAACATATTGCTTGGGAATGGCTGCCAGCATGGGTTCTTTGCTATTAAATGCTGGAACTAAAGGCAAACGCTATGCAATGCCGAATTCAAGAATCATGATTCATCAACCGCTTTTGGCGGGTGGCGGCCTTTCCGGCCAAGTTACTGATATTGAAATTCATGCTAAGGAATTAGTTAAAACAAAACAAAAATTAACAAATATCTACGTCAAGCACACAGGACATCCATATGAAAAGCTTTATCATGCGATGGAGCGTGATAATTTTATGGATCCAACCGAAGCCAAAGATTTTGGATTGATTGATCATATTACTGAAC
>DALYIB010000154.1:0-6548 GCA_031970595.1 Pseudobdellovibrio sp. | reverse complement strand
AGACACCTTCTGAGCAGAAATCCATTTCTCATAGGGACGTTCATAGCGCGGCGCTTTTTCAACAATAAGATCGGGATCAATTTGAGTTAACTTTTCATCACCCCAGCGCAAATTAATTTGACGATTCTTTTGCACATGACCCAACACAGTCGAATCCAAATTCCAACGAGCAAATGTTTTTTGAATTTCAGGATAGTGCTCAGGTTTACAAATCAAAAGCATTCTCTCCTGTGATTCGGAAAGTAAAATTTCTTCTGGAGTCATTGTTGGATCACGTAAAGGAACCTTTTTTAAATCAATATCTAATCCGACCTGACCGTGACTAGCCATTTCAAACGAAGACGAGGTCAACCCCGCAGCTCCCATATCCTGCATCGCGACGACTAAATCTTTAGATAAAACTTCTAAACAGGCTTCGATGAGTAATTTTTCATAATACGGATCGCCAATTTGCACATTGGGCTTTTTAGATTCCGTGTCCTCATCAAACGAAGCCGAGGCCATACTGGCGCCATGAACGCCGTCACGACCTGTTTTGGCTCCGACATAAACAACCCAATTCCCAACGCCGCCCGCACGTGCGCGCGCCATTTTTTGTTCAGGTGCGAAATATCCGACGGCCATCGCATTGACTAGAATATTTTGATTGTACTGGGACTGATACTGCGTTTGTCCGGTAATCGTTGGAACACCGACACAGTTTCCATACATCGAAATTCCATGAACAACACCTTTTTGCAAATCATCCATCCGTGGCGCTGATTCTTGACCAAAACAAAGGTAATTGGCCAAAGCAATCGGGCGTGCTCCCATCGTAAAAATATCGCGCAAAATTCCACCCACACCCGTCGCCGCCCCCTGAACCGGTTCGATAAAACTGGGGTGATTGTGACTTTCCATTTTAAAAGCAATTCGTTCACCAAATCCCAAATCCACAACGCCGGCGTTTTCACCTTCCAGGTTCGGAGTATTTTGATTACGGTAAGAAAATTTTCGTAAATGAATTTTCGAAGATTTATAACTGCAATGCTCGCTCCACAAAGCAGAAAACAACGGCCATTCGATATCCAACAAATCACGTCCCAAAGAATTTTTAGCTTTTTGATATTCTTCGGATGTTAAACGATAAAATTTCAGTTTTTCTTCGAAAGTTCTCATAAAAAGAAATCTCCGTCTGTTGAACCCATCCAGGAAAACTGGGCTCGTTCTGGGTGTGGCATTAATCCAAAGACATTTCCTTGGACGTTAGTGACGCCTGCGATATCAGCCATGGATCCATTTGGATTTTTTTCATACTTTAACCAAACACAGTTTTGATCCTGAATTTTTTTAAATGTTTCTGCATCGGCGTAAAATCGTCCATCGCCGTGAGCAATCGGTAATTGAATTTTTTGATCAGGATTTAATTTTTCACCAAAATAAGATTTTTGATTGACGACACGCAATTGCGCCCATTCATCTTTGAATCGTAAACCATCGTTCCGAATCAAAGCCCCTGGTAACAATCCGGTTTCACACAGGATTTGAAATCCATTACAAATACCTAAAACGGGCTTTCCTTGCTTGGCAAATTCATGAACTGATTTC
Organism: Pseudobdellovibrio sp.; assembly: GCA_031970595.1. Taxonomy (GTDB): domain Bacteria; phylum Bdellovibrionota; class Bdellovibrionia; order Bdellovibrionales; family Bdellovibrionaceae; genus Pseudobdellovibrio. Next base: position 4,961 of record DALYIB010000154.1, on the reverse strand, counting down.
ATCACCGGGCTGCGTGCGGCCAATGCCCCACATCGCAAATAATCCCCATAACTAAAACCACCTGGCAAAATCAAAGCTTCAAAATCTTGGGTATTGAATTGATCTTCGTGCCAGATAAACTCAGAATTTTGTCCTTTGTTTTGAACCCATTTTAAAATATCAAAATCACAATTAGTTCCTAAAAAACGAATGACTCCTACTTTTTTAGCCATTCAAAATCTCGTACTTTTCAATCAAAGGATTGTATAAACCAGCCAACATCATTTTTTGAACTTCGGCGGCCATTTCATCAGGCGTTTGAACTGTTAAATCCAGCTCGATCATTTTACCGATACGGCATTGTTCAATTTTAAAACCCTGTTTTTTCAAATGCGTCTCGACAACACGACCCTGAGTATCCAAAATCACTTCGCGTGGCATGACCTTTACAAAACACTTCATATTAAAGCACCTTTCTTAAACGATTTAATATTTCTGTATAGCCTGTTTTAACGTCTCCTAAGTCTAAGCGGAAACGATCTTTGTCTAATTTTTCTGAAGTATTCACATCCCACAAACGCATCGAATCCGGCGAAATCTCATCACTCAGAACGATTTCTCCGCTGGGAAGCTTGCCAAATTCAATTTTAAAATCCACCAAGCTGATCTGCGCCTGTTGTAAAATTTTAATCAGCACATCATTAATTCGAAGGGTCAGTTTTTCAATTTGTTGCAATTCGTCTTCGGTCGCCCATTTAAACGCAATCGCTTGTTCACGACTGACAAAAGGATCCTGCAATTCATCATTTTTGTAATAATATTCGACCAATGGTTTTTCTAATACTTGCCCTTCGGTCCATTTAAATTTTTTGGCCAAGGATCCAGCGATTCTGTTTCGAACAACCACTTCCAGCGGAATAATCTGCGTTTTAAAAACACGCATTTTATTTCCATCCACTGTTTCAATCCAATGACTAGAGATATTATGTTGCTTGAGCGCTTGAAAAAATAAAGTTGAAATTTCACAATTGACCTGGCCTTTTCCGTCAAATTCACCTTTTTTCAAAGCATTGAATGCCGTCAAACTGTTTTTAAATTCCATAACGACAACCCTTTCATCTGTCGTCGAATAGATTTTTTTGGCTTTTCCTTCGTAGATGAGTTGAGTTGTCGTCATTTTATTTCCTTTAATTATATTTTATATTTTTTAAATCTTTGCTGAATGGCTTCTAGATGCTTTTTCCCAGAAAAAATCTGGTCTAAATCCGCTTTTTTAAAATATTTTTTTAAATCGGGATTGTTCGCGATTTCTTCTTTCAGATTTTGTCCTGGTTTCAAACTATGGGATTGTTTTTGAACAATTTCATAGGCCTGTTCACGTGATAAACCATGCTTTTCAACTAAGTGTAAAAGTAAATGCGACGAATATAAAACTCCGCCCAACATTTGTGTATTTGCATACATTCTATCGACATCAATAAACAAACCACTTAAAAGGACCTCTAAACGACGAGTCATATAATGAGTCACCGTCAAAGCGTCAGCAAAGATGACTCTTTCATTGGACGAATGACTGATATCGCGTTCGTGCCATAGAGGAATATTTTCTATCGCCGTCCAAGCATAACCTTTTAATAATCGTGATAAACCCGTCAGATTTTCGGCACTGATCGGATTTTTTTTATGTGGCATCGCCGAAGATCCTTTTTGTCCAGGAGTAAATCCTTCGATCACTTCCGAAACTTCACTGCGCTGTAAATGTCTGAGCTCGACGGCCAAACGTTCAAAGGCAGAACCCAGTAAAGCTAATGACATTAAAACTTCTGCGTGACGATCACGAGGGATGACTTGGGTTGCAAATTTTTCAACATTTAATCCCAGCCTCTTTGCGACCTGGGATTCCAGTTCGATCGGTATAGCCGACGAAGTTCCTACCGCACCGCTCAGTTTACAAATCTGAAACTGTTTTTGAGCACGAAGGATGCGATCTTCAGCGCGCAGGATTTCAGACAAAAACCCAGACAATTTAAAACCAAATGTCGTGATTTCTGCAAAAATACCATGAGTCCGACCTGCGCAAATACTTCCTTGGTGTTTTTGGATTAATTTTCTTAAAGTCTTTTTTAAAATTTGTATTTCATCTATGACAATTTGCAAAGCCTGTGAAATTTGCAAACTGAGTGCTGTATCTAAAACATCGGAGCTAGTCAGACCAAAGTGAATATATTTTCCGTCGGATCCCACGGTTTCAGCGACTTGACTGACAAAAGCAATCACATCGTGTTTGGTTGTTTTTTCAATTTCCAAAATACGAGGCACATGAACTTTTGATTTTCGAGCAATATTTTGATAAGCCTTTTTAGGAATAATTCCCATCTGCGATTGAACGCGGGCGACTTCGATTTCAACTTTCAGCATATATTCAAAGCGCGCCTTTTCAGCAAAGTGCTCTTTCATTTCAGGAGTTGAATATCTGTCTATCACGGCAAAACCTCATAATTTTCTTTTTTAATTTTTAAACTGCTGATCACACGATCGAACTGCGATTGAATCAATTTTTGACATTCCTCATGTCCCGCAAAATGAAAATGGGGAATAGATAACGATAAATTCGGAAACATTAACTTAAAATCAAATCCCACATCAATGGGTTGAACCATAAATTGTTCGGATTTTAATATCAGGTTTAAAAAATCGAATTTCTTCTCGACCTTGTTTTGCACTCGCTGACTGAGGTATTTAAACATTTCCGGATTATTTAATTGATGATATGGCAAGAAGGTCCAGATATCTAAAAGCGTGCCTTTATTCTTGATGTAATAATAATTATCATAAATAGAATCATAAAAAGCGTCGTCAATCAGCCAGTATTTCTTTAAAGCCATCATCTGATTGACTTCAAATTGAAATCCGACCCACTGATAACCGCGATCCAGATTCACTTGCATTAATTGTATTTTTTTATGCATCAAATCCTGAGCCAATAGACTGGACTTTTCAACAAAGACAAAATCATAGGACATCAGCGACTGAGATTTCATTTCCAGTAATATTTTACGGGAATTTTTATCCACTTTTAAATCCACCATCTGATCAAAATAAAAAATATTTTTATCATATTGGTCGTTAAAAAAGTGCAATGTTTTCTTGTTCTTTAATTGAATCAATTCGTAATCGCGCAGTCCTAAATAATTTTTCATCAAAATTAAATGATGTTGATTCTGCTTTAAAACAGCTTCGTGCTGAGGTGTTCGTAATTGATGGGGATCTGAAAGAGGAACATTTAACTCATGACTCATGATGAATTGTTCACTGTATAAACCAAATTGATATTCCGAATCTTTGCGACTGATTAAATAGTCCACAAAAAAACCAGATTGATTGAAAAAACTAGCTTGTTTTAAAATATTTTCCGTCGAAGCTACGACAAGCACTTTATACAAGAGGCACTCCTTTAATTACGAATGATCTTAATAAGTATTGCTCGGTTTTTCTTAAAAGCAACAAATTGTCTGCAGGGTTCCAATTTTCAGGCTGATCAGTGGCTTGTTTTTGCAATACCAATTCACCTTCATCAACTCCTTCGACGACATGATGAATCGAGGCTCCTGTTGTAGCTCCATCTTCAAGGGCTCTTTCAAAGGCCCGTAAACCTTTATAGGCTGGCAGCAAACTGGGGTGAATATTAAAAATTCGGCCTTCCCAATCATTTAAAAAATCCGCTGGGATAATCTTCATAAATCCCGCTAAAAAAATATGCGTGATATTTTTTTGTACTAGCTCTATTGATAACTCTTGAAATGCCCTGCCAGGTTTCAAATACAACACAGGAATTCCATAGCGACGTGCTTTAAAAACAGCGGCACAGTTTTTTTTATTGGTCACAACCAGTTTGACGGAAATTAACTCGGGTTGATCTAACAAGGCTTGCAGAGTGGAACCTGAACCCGAAACAAACACAGCCCAATGACGATGAAATTTACTCAAACTCAAACGAGGGCTCCTGGCTTTGTTTTTTGTTGGTCACAACACCCAAATCAAAAGCCTCATATGAAGCCGCTTTCAGGATTTCAATAGCGTTCATTTTTTGTTCCGCAGGCACAATAAAAACAAAACCTAAACCACAGTTCAAAGTATTCATCATTTCTTGATCTGATAATCCTGATTTTTCCTGAACAAATTGAAAACATTCTGGAAAATCCCAACGTTTTAAAATCGCTTTTTGATTTTCTTTTAATACACGTGGAATATTTTCAAGACCTCCACCCGTAATATGGGCTGCCGCATGGACAACAGATTTGTTTTTCATCTCGCGAGCGGCCTTGATATACAACCGAGTCGGCTCGAGCAGCCACTGTTTATATTGATCAAACTGACCTTCAAAAATTTTGCGTATTAACGAAAAGCCATTGCTATGAAACCCCGAACTTTGAACACCGATCAAACAATCGCCGGCTTGAACTCGGTCAGCTCCCCAAGTGGAATCACGATCCACGACACCCACTGCAAAACCCGCACAGTCAAAATCCCGCGGTTGATAAACCCCTGGCATTTCAGCTGTTTCACCACCGATTAAAACGACTTCGGAATCCAAGCAGGCTTTTTTCACGCTGGTTAAAAATTGTTTCGCATCTGGTAAATGTAATTTTCCAGTGGCATAATAATCCAAAAAAAATAATGGCCGACCACCGGTGCAAATGAGATCGTTTGTACACATAGCCACTAAATCTTGGCCCACGGTGGAATAATCCGAAAAATACGAAGCCACTTTGACTTTGGTTCCCACACCGTCTGTACATGAAACCAAAAGTGGATTTTTAATATCGTCAAAGTGGGCATTGAACAAAGCGGCAAATCCACCAATGCCTGATTGAATGCGACTGCTCAGTTGTTTTTGAATTTGATGTTTTTCAGAATTTTCAGGTAAAGAGTTGGTCGAATCGTCAGAGTTGAGCCAGTCAACGAGATCGTCTCCATCTTGA
>DALYIB010000153.1:0-6566 GCA_031970595.1 Pseudobdellovibrio sp. | reverse complement strand
TGGTTGATCAAGTTGTCACTGATTTACAAAAAGAATGTTGTTGTCACAAGTGTAAAATACCATCTTGAAACGACTTAGGTGGAAGGCCTGCAAAGGCTTTCACCGAATCATCGCGTCACAGTATTGACGAAACCAATTTTTTGTTTTCTGATAAGTCCCATCAGGAAGATTTATAACAACAGGAAGTACACAAAACAATTACTCAAGGTTTGAGTAAACTCAACAGGAGACACACAATGAATAAAGCGCAATTAATCGAAAAGATTGCTACAGAAACAAAAATGCCTAAAGCTCAATGCGAAAATATCGTTGATTGCTTCATGGCTAACGTTAAAAAATCAGTTAAAAAAGGTGACGATGTTAAATTAGTTGGCTTTGGTACTTTCACAAAAGCTAAACGTAAAGCTCGCACTGGTCGCAATCCACAAACTGGCAAAGCTATCAAAATTCCTGCTGCATGGACTCCAAAATTCCGCGCTGGCGCAGAATTCAAAGCTTTAGTTAAGTAATTTTTTATAAATTATTTTTAAATCTTAAAAGCCTTTTGCAAAACAAAAGGCTTTTTTTATTTCTATTTTTAAATACAATAATCTCATGAAAAAAATGGGTGTTTATACAAGTGGTGGCGATGCGCCAGGGATGAATGCAGCGATACGTGCTGTTGTCAGAGCAGCTTTAGCTCATAATGTGGAAGTCACTGGAATTCTTCAAGGATATGTGGGCATGATTGAAAATCGCATGATTCCCCTGCAAGTCAGAGATATGGCCAATATTATTCAGCGCGGTGGAACAATTTTAAAAACAGGCCGCTCTATGGATTTTTTAAAGCCTGAATTTCGCACCAAAGCCGCACAAAATTTAAAAGCACAGGGTATTGAAGGGCTTGTTTGTATTGGAGGCGACGGTTCTTTTCGCGGGGCCCAGGCTTTATATGCTGAACACCAAATTTCTATTATTGGCATCAGCGGAACAATTGATAACGATGTTTACGGCACAGATGATACAATTGGCTTTGATACGGCTGTTAATACAGCTCTGCAAGCTATTGATAAAATTCGCGACACAGCCGACAGCCATGATCGTATTTTTATTGTCGAAGTCATGGGGCGAAATTCCGGTTACATAGCTTCACAAGTTGGCGTAGCTGGTGGCGCTGAAGAAATTTTAACACCAGACAATATGATGAGCACAGATAAAATTGTTGAACGCCTTAAAGAATCTCGAGCCAAAGGAAAAACAAGCAGTATTTTGATTACAGCCGAGGGACAGAAACCAGGTCGCGCTTATGATTTAGCAGATGCGATTCGTAAAAAATCCGGGTTGGATGCCAAAGTTTGCATCTTGGGACACCAACAACGGGGCGGCAGTCCCACTGCGCATGACAGAATTTTAGCCTCACGTTTAGGAGCCGAAGCCGTCGTCGCCTTGTTAGCAGGTAAAAAAAATATCATGATCGGAAATAAAGGCGCTGACTTAGTTGAAGTGAATTTAGATATCGTCACAAAAAATGAAAAACGTGGAGAAAATTCCCTCATACATCTTGCAAGATTGCTTTCTGTGTAATTAAATACAATCACAGGAGACTTCCATGAAAAATATTATTTTTTTGTCAGCATTATTAGCCCTTGTCGGTTTGGGATGTACTAAAAAAGCCAATGATAATGAATTAGTGATCGGTTCATACAGTTCAAACACTGGAGCCACTGCCACATTTGGTGTTTTTCAAAAAAATGGAATTGAAATGGCCATCGAAGAAATTAATGCAGCTGGCGGCATCAATGGCAAAAAAATCAAACATATCAATTACGATAACAAATCAGATAACGATGAAACTTTAGCTGTTGTAAATCGCTTGATCAGCCAAGATAACGTTTTAGCCGTTTTAGGTGAAGCCACTTCTGGAAAATCAAAAATCGGCGGCCAAGTTGCTCAACAAAACAAAGTCGTGATGCTTTCGCCGTCTGCTACGAATCCCGAAGTCACGCAAATCGGAAATTATATTTTCCGTTCTTGTTTTGTCGATCCTTTCCAAGGTTACGTCATGGCCAAATTCATGACTGAAAATTTAAAATTCAAAAAAGCCGCAATCCTTCGTGATATCAAAAGCGATTACTCGGTGGGATTATCCAATGTTTTTACGCAAGAGCTTAAAAAAATGGGTGGCGAAATTGTAGATGATATTTCCTACCAAGAAGGCGATATCGATTTCAAATCACAACTGACTTCCATCAAAGCGAAAAACCCGGATGTTATTTTTGTTCCAGGCTATTACAACGAAGTTGCTTTATTAGCAAAGCAGCTCAAAGAAATGGGCATGAAACAAATCATGTTAGGTGGCGATGGCTGGTCTTCTCCGGATTTATATAAAATCGCCAAAGACGCGATTAACGGACATTATTTTTCAAACCATTACACAACTGAATCAGCAGATCCAAAAACAGCCGATTTCGTTAAAAAATTCAAAGCGAAGTACAATGCCGATGCGGACGTCATGGCGGCTTTGGGATACGATGCCGTTTATTTATTAGCCGAAGCTATTAAAAACGCCAAAGAAGTGAATCGTGAAACTATTCGCGAAGAGCTTGCGAAAATCAAAGATTTCCATGGTGTTACAGGAAAAATGTCAATGAACGCCAATCGTGACGCTGTCAAAAGCGCGGTTGTCGTTAAAATTGAAGGTCCTGAATATAAATACGTTACAACAATCAATCCGTAATCAATATGCAAGAATTTCTACAACACTCATTAAATGGACTGAGCCTGGGAAGCATTTATGCGCTTGTGGCTTTGGGCTATACGATGGTTTACGGAATTCTTTCGATGATTAATTTTGCGCATTCTGAAATTTATATGATCGGTGCTTTTGCCGCTTTTTATTTTGCGCAGCTTTTTGGAATTGAAACTCCTTCGATCTTAAACTTTGTGGCCGGCCTCAGTGCCGCCATGGTGATTTGCGCTTTGGTTGGTTATGCCATCGAAAAATTTGCTTATAAACCTTTACGCCGATCCGACAAACTGAACGTTTTGATTACTGCGATCGGCGTTAGTTTGTTATTTCAGTTTGGCGGACAACTGTTATTTGGCGCCAATCCCAAAGCTTTTCCCGAGCTGATTGAAAATATCGAAGTCTTGCAGTTTGGCGATATTCAAATTCGTTTAATCGATATTATTATTTACGTTGTCACATTTATTTCATTAATGGCTTTGACATTTTTTATCCAGAAAACACAAACGGGTCGCGCAATGCGCGCAGTCAGCACCCGCCCAGATATTGCGCCGTTGATGGGAATTCAAAACAACCAAATCATTTCGATGACATTTATCATTGGCTCCGTTTTGGCTGGGATCGCGGCAGTGCTTGTGGCTTCGAAATATCCTAAAATTGATCCGATGATGGGTGTTAAAATCGGAACCAGCGCCTTTGTCGCCGCTGTATTTGGTGGAATTGGAAACTTATCGGGTGCAGTCCTTGGTGGTTATTTATTAGGACTTGGCGAAGTTTATTTAATTGGTTACGGCGGATCTACTTACCGCGAAGCTTTGTCTTTTGGTTTACTTATTTTTATTTTATTAATCAAACCCACTGGCTTGCTAGGCACATCTCAAAAGGAAAAGATCTAGATGACTAAAAGAATTCTGCTTTTCTTAGTCAGCTTTTTGAGTGTCGGTTTCATCAGTTATTTTGTTTTTAATTCATACATCCAAGCTTTGATCATTACTTTTTTAATAAATGGTTTAATGGCCTTAAGTTTGAATTTCATTACAGGCGTTGCCAATCAATTCTCGTTAGGATCAGCAGGTTTTATGGCTTTAGGAGCGTATACTTCAGCTATTTTGACCAAAGAATTTTTTGGTGCTTGGTATTTTATTCCCTGTAGCGCTTTAATTGCAGGTAGTGTTGCGGGCCTTGCTGGCTATTTGGTTTCATTGCCTTCATTCAGGCTCAAAGGTGATTATTTGGCGATTGTCACTTTAGGTTTTGCAGAAATCGTTCGTGTCGTTTTTTTGAATTGGGACTGGGTTGGTGGCGCCCGCGGATACAATGCTATTACTAAGTGGCCTGCATTTTATTGGGCTTATTTATTTACAGGTTTAGCCACATTTATTAGTTTTTTTACACTACTCAATCTAAAAAAATCTTGGTTTGGACGAAACCTTTGGGCTATTAACGAAGATGAAATTGCAGCTGAGGTTATGGGTACACCAGTAGCAAAAACAAAACGAACTGCATTTTTAATTTCTAGTTTTTTCGGTGGTCTTGGCGGAGCGATGTATTCACATCATTTAGGCTATATCAGCCCCGGTTCATTTGGCTTTTTAATGACTGTAAATATTTTAATTATTACTGTATTAGGCGGCTTAGGCTCTATGTCAGGAACATTAATTTCTGCTGCCTTACTCACAGCATTACCTGAATTACTTCGCAGCTTGCCTACTGGCGGCGTTGACCTACGAATGATTATTTTTCCGATATTACTTATTTTAATTATGATTCTGCGCCCACAGGGCTTACTTGGCCGACTTGAAATCGGAGAGAAAAGTAAATGAACCCAAAGCACCTTCTTGAAGTTAAAAATATTCATCTCAGCTTTGGCGGCCTAAAAGCTGTGAACGACGTCAGTTTTGAAATTAACCAAAATGAATTATTGGGACTTATCGGTCCTAACGGCGCTGGCAAAACAACTGTTTTTAATATGATCTCTGGTTTTTATAAAGCCGATAAAGGGCAAATCGTTTTTAATTCTGAAGACATAAGTCGCCTGAAACCTTTTCAAGTCAACCATGCAGGAATTGCTAGAACATTCCAAAATATTAGACTGTTTCCACAGCTGACAGTGATCGAAAATGTTCTTATCGCTTTACAACAAAAGCATGAAAAAAGCTTTTTTCAGTCATTACTAAGAACAAAAAAATACTTAACGTTCGAAGAAAAGCTAAAAAATGAAGCCTTGGACCTGTTAAAAATTTTTGATCTAGATCAATTAGCGCAGGAAGTGGCTGGTTCACTGCCTTATGGCTTACAAAGAAAGCTTGAGATCGTCAGAGCTTTATCGACAAAGCCCCGTTTGCTTATTTTAGACGAACCTGCAGCTGGAATGAACCATAGCGAAACGGACGAATTAAAAGAATTAATTCAGTTTATCAAAAATAAATTTCAACTAACCATATTATTGATTGAACATGACATGAAATTTGTTATGTCTATTTGCGATCGAATTGTCGTTTTAAATCGCGGTGAAAAAATTGCCACGGGCACACCACAAGATATTAAAACCAATCCGACAGTGATTGAAGCCTACTTAGGAAAACGACACCATGAACGACAGCAAAAGTAAAATTCTAGTCAGAAATTTATCTGTGAGCTACGGCAACATCAGAGCTGTTAAAAACATTTCTTTTCAATTCGAATCAGGTGCCATTACAACACTTGTTGGCAGTAATGGGGCTGGAAAATCAACGACACTTAAAGCGATCATGGGTTTACTTCCCTCTACTGCTGAACTTTTTTTTAATCATCAAAATATTTCGACATTTGATACTCGTGATCGCTTAAGTTTAGGTATTACACTTTGTCCTGAAGGTCGTGGAGTTTTTCCAAACTTGAGTGTTTTAGATAACTTAATGATTGGCGCGTATTCTCATAGTAACAAAAAACAAACTCTCCAGCTTTTACAAGAACAGTATAGCTTTTTTCCTAAATTATTTGAACGCCGCCATCAACTTGCAGGTACACTTTCCGGTGGTGAACAACAAATGTTAGCTATTGCTCGTGCCCTTATGTTAAATCCGCAATTTTTACTGTTAGATGAGCCGTCTTTGGGATTAGCTCCAGTAATTATCGAGCAAATTTTTGATAAATTCACAATTTTAAAACAAAAAGGCCTCGGAATCCTATTGATTGAACAAAATGCAACTTTAGCTTTAGAAATTTCAGATAAAGCTTACGTTCTTGAAACCGGTGAAATCGTATTACAGGGATCCGGACAAGAGCTTTTAAATGATTCTCGAGTGCAAGAGGCCTATTTAACGTAATTAGTATAATTTGACGTAATTTCACCTTCGATTTAAAATCCTAGTGATTCACAAAACTCAAACTATCACCGACTTCACCCATAACATCGCCAATATTGGTCGATGTTGTTGAGCCCGTGAGTAAACACCCATTACTGACTGAGCCCGTCCCACAAGAGGTTGCACCCCAACACTTCACCCGATCATCATTTAATATGGCACAACCGAAGGCATAGCCCGTAGCAATTTTCTTGACTGTAAAACCAGTGCTAAGATTCATGGCGTTTAATGAGGACATTGGAAATCCTGTTGAACCGTATTTTGTTGTATTCCCCTGAAGAAGTTCACCCTTTGAGGCGCGGCCCCAACACTTTGTTGTTCCTCCGGTCAAAACGGCACACGCAGACTCTCGCATATTTTTGATCGCCACTGCTGTTGTACCTAAGGTTATCGCAGACAACGATGACATCGAACCAACTGTATCACCAATATTTGTTGTGCTATCTTTACCTAGCTGACCGTTGTTGTTACGTCCCCAACACTTCACATCGCCG
>DALYIB010000152.1:0-6567 GCA_031970595.1 Pseudobdellovibrio sp. | reverse complement strand
GTTTGTTTAATAATGAATCAAACGACTCACAATGAATGTATCGGAATGAAATGGAAAAACTTGAGAGGCTTTCTTAATTTTTTTTTTGAATAGCTCAAAGTCCAGTAAAATAGTCTGAAATGTCTCAGAATAAGACGTTTAAGACCAGAGACTGCTGCTTTTGGCTGATTATAGGAATCAAATCCCACTGAATATTCGATTTTTTAGCTGTCGAAACTGTTGCATAAGGATCATAGAATGTCGCTCGGCCGATGATGAATCCTAAAAAGGCTCCAGCAATTGTATCTGAATACCAGTGAACATCTTCGGACAATCTCGAGGCTGCTACGAAACTCGCTACAGGATAAGCGATCACGGCTGCTTTCCATCCATAAGCATAAGTCAAATGAGTCGCTGACATAAAAGCAATCGAACTGTGTCCCGAAGGAAAAGACTGATGATTATCACTGTTTCCCGGTCGCGGACGAGCAAAAGCCGTTTTCAAAGTATAAATGGCAATTCCACCATAAACCAATCCACGTAAATGAGACTGATAAACATATTCTCGATCATCTAAATAATATTGTGCCAACGAAGACACTGCTGCGATTCCACCCGTTCCCATCAGATCACCGATGTGGGCCGAGTTCTTATCCATTTTTTGATAATGTTTCCATTCACTCCGTACTTGATCGTCTTGGGGTTCTGCCAAACCCACAGAAAATGCACCCACGACAGTTGTTAACAGCGTCGTTCGATCCGTCAGCCTCTGAACCACGGGATCAATTTGTTTATCCGCAAAAGACAAATCCGAACTGGATACTGCGTTAGCCGCAAAAATAATTGTTTGTGTGAAAAAAAATACATTAAAAATAAAAAAGCGAAACATGAATTCATGTTCCGCTTTAATAATTCGAAAATCAACGAATGATTTTTATCTTTTTATATTGTGGACTTATTTTATCTGCGACCTGATTTGATTTTCAATTGAAGCTTAGCAATCAAATGAACAGCCATTTTTTCTTGAACACGGCACATCTTTAATTCATCGCGACGGTAAGATCTTTGCGAAGGCGTTAAAGTTCCTGTTTCAAGTTCCATTTCATAATCCATTTTACTCGCGCGAATACCTTCAAGCTCCTTAGATTGCTGCTTAAATAATTTAGTAACACCACTCAAAGGAGCGACTTCAATCCACTCTTCTTTTTGACGGTACCAAGTTACCATTCTTAAGAAACGCGCTTTATTTTTTGCTAAAGTAAAACGTGGAAATTCAGTTTCTGGTAAATCCAGGATGTTCTCGACAGCATCGAAATCAAATTCTTCTTCTTCTTCGTTGAAAGATTGACTTCCGTTCTGCAAAGCTTGGGCTTGCAATTCCAACTCGGCATCAGATTCATCTTCGCCTGAAAATCGATCTACGCGGCGACCCGTCTCAACTTCGTCAGAATCATCATCATCGCCGATGGATTCAGCCACTGGAGCTTTTGTTTTAACTTTCGTTTCAGCCTCGGCTTGATCGTTCAAGCTTTTAATAGAGTCCGTGATGATCCCCATAGCAGTAGTATCTGTAGACATAATTTCTCCCCCGAGATTGTCGTGAACCTGATCAAATAATTGCGTTGAAAGGTTATACCGCAAATCAATCAATGTCGCAATATGTCAAATTTATGTTAAGTGAATTTTATACGATTTGATAAAAGTCTTTTTTCACCGATAGTGACAGCCCCAGTGTCTAAGACTAGAGTTAAAGCTTGAGTCTTGAGGTTTTTTAACCACGGATTGAATCGAAAACTAACCTATTCGATTTAGCAGACTCGAGGGGGAAATTTATGAAAAAAATTACACTATCGTTAGTGTGTGGACTTCTTGCACTTTCATCGCTTCTAACATCGGGTTGTCAAAGTACTTCAACTCGAAACGTTGCTGAAAGTGGCGCAAAACCAAAACATTACATTATGACTTTACATGGAATCCGCGGAAACGAAGTTTCGTTTGGCGACTTTCACACCATGATCAAGTCCCACTTAGAACAATTGGATTCAACTTTTGAAGTCGTTCCATTGAATATTACTTACTCGATTGCGCGCGTTGACTACACTCCGGAATCTGACGGCCTAGAAGTTCAAGCCAAGCTTGAAAAAATGGTTCCTGTCATCAACAAAGAAGACAAACTTTCTGTCGTCGGCTATTCAATGGGTGGTCAAGTTGGCTTAGCTTGGTACCTAGAAGCTCTGAAAAAACCAGAATCGAGAAAGTATGCTGATCAGTTAAATCAGTTTATCGGTTTAGGATCTGCTTTTTGGGGAGCCAAAGAAGCTGGTCTTGCGACTTCAGATATCAAAGTCCTTAAAGATACAATCAAGTTTATCACAGTTGAAATTCGCAATGCTCTCCGTGAAAACTCTTCTAAATATTTGCCTAACTTTGTAACCAGTGGTCTAGAGTGGGTTCAAAATAAAACGGATGCTCAAATTGATGCTCAACTTGCTAAATTAAAATCAATTGATCAAATTCAAGCTTTCTATGACAAATACTTACGTACAAATAACATGGTTAAAGTCAGCTTCAACGAGCTTAAAGGTTTGGCTTTAGGCGGAGTTCCTGCAACCAATTTACGCTTGGGTTTAATTGGAGCCCCGACTTACAAAACACGTTGGACAACCGTTTTACCATTGGTTCAATGTTTTGAAACGAACTTTGGCTCAAAAACAGCGGGTTGTGACGATTTTCAATATCCTCTTTTTAAATTCATCAATGATTCAGTTAATAAGCCTTATACTTTTGGTTACGCTCGTCGCGAAACAGACAATGCGGTTATTACACCTTCTGGAAACGCGCAGTTCTTGTACGTGACAGAAAGTGATCGCCAATATCCAGACGGTTATGAAACTCCGCTTTCAAAAACTCGTCCTGTGCTTCCACCAGCTCAAACACAAACTTACTTCACCGAAGCTCTACATGCGACAGTTGTAACGGCGGATCAGTATGATAAAGCTGTCAGTAAATTATCTAAACTGGGTGACTCATGGACTCGTCTGGCGGGCGACGTTGTCTTGGTTTATAAATCGAATTGCGAAACATTAGAAAAATGCTCTCAGCACCCGACTTATAAATACATCGTTAAAACTTTGGCAGATTGCGAACACAACCGCTGCAACTCTCAGGCACAACGTGAATTTTTAGAACCACTTGTTAAACCCGCAAAAGATGCCGTTGATCAAGCTAAACTCAGATCTGAAATTCATGGCTTTACAGTTGAGTTGAATTTACGTGTACCAAAAGGTTACGATATCAGCGCTATTGATGACAAAACGGCTTTGAATTATATCCAATTCGAAACAGAAAAAATTGGCGAAAATAAAGTCTTAAAATCTTCGCTGAATGCGGACTCTCGAATTGTGATCGCTCGCGAAAAAGAAATTGCGTCTGTCCTTGTTAAAAAAATGACTCAATATGTGGATCAAGATCAACTCAAAGTGAATTTGACTGGCTTATTCATTCCTCAAGATAACAAAAAATATGACTACGCTTCGTTAGAGGCCGGAACTCCAATTCAATTCAAAGTTCAATTACCGGGGCTTAAAACACGTGTGATCAACACACTCGTTAAACCTTACCATTCGACTTATCTTGATTTAACGATGGCGGTGAAATAATGCTTCAGCGTGTATTGGCCAGCCTGGCATTCATATTCTCAAGCACTTTAATGGCACAACCCTCTGTTGTGCTTGTTCCTGGTTTTTTTAATTCTTTCGCACCTGAATACTTTTCCCAAGCCATTATCAACACTTTCGAACAAAAAGGTTATAAAACCTATGTTGTCGAAGGCCTTGATCCGATTGGCACTATCGAAGAAAATGGTGAAAAGCTGATTCCTCTTTTACAAAAAATCACCCAAGCCGAAGGCGAAGCTCCGAATATCGTAGCTCATTCTGCGGGTGGATTTTATTCTTTGTACGCAATCAATAAGGGACAGTTCAAAGTTAAAAATTTGGTCACCGTCAGCACACCGTACGAGGGCTTAGACTTTATCCAAGCCTGGAGAGACAAATCGTCTTTGTTCAGTGAATTAATGAACTTTTGCAAGCTAGAAGGCCTCCGACAATTAACTCCTCCCTATGTGGCCGAGTTTATGAAAAAGGTTCGCGTACCAGATCAATTGCAAATCTTTACTTTTGGCGGTTGGCAACCACGCAGTCTGGATATTTGGAACGCAAAGAATCTTTCAGGTGTCTTACGCGTGACAGACCATTTTATTCCAGGCGATTCAGACGGAATCGTCAGTTTTAAATCAAGCCTTGGGATTCGCAATTTATTAACACGTTCCAATAAATCAGCTAAAATGTATGTTGATCCAAATTATGTGATTCCTTTGGAGCACTGGGAACAGGTTTTAGATTACCGAAACTTTGTTTTGCTGGGGACTCGTAACATTGACGTTGTGCGGGACAGACAAGTTCAGTTTTTTAGCGGCATCGCGGATTTACTCACGAAACATCAATAAACAAATCAATAAAAAATTGAAAAACTTAAAAGCCTCTGAACAAGAGGCTTTTTTATTTTGTAGATATTAAATAATCAAAATCCGACTTGCTTAAGCCTTGCGTATTTTTATTAAAATGCTCTGCACTTTCTTCTTCAGAAAATAGGGCTTGGAATTTAATATCTTTGCGCTCTTTTAGAACTTCGATTTTTTCCTCTAAGGACTCGTGCATGATATATTTAAAAACTTGGACTGATTTTTTCTGACCTAAACGATGAACTCGGTCCGTCGCTTGATTTTCAACAGACGGATTCCACCATGGTTCCAAGTGGAAAACATAGCTGGCTTTAGTTAAATTCAAACCGACACCACCCGTTTTTAATGTCATCACTAAAACAGCTCCGCCATTGGTATTTTGAAACTGCGATAGCGTATCCTGACGCTGTTTTGAGTTCATTCCACCATGTAAAACAAAATGTGGGATATTCATTTTAGTTAACACTTCGTCCGTACGTTGCAGTGTTTGAATAAACTGCGTGAATACCAAAGCACTTTCACCCGCACTGATAATTTCTTCGAGCGATTCGGCGAGGGTTTCAATTTTAGGTGGGACTTTCTTGTATTCAACATTCGGCAAGGCTCCAGGGTCTGAGCAAACTTGTCTTAAGCGCAATAAAGCCGTCAACATCTGTAATTGAACCTTACCACTGCCGTCAGAAACAGGTGGTGTCGGTGTATCACTGTCTTCATTCGTTTCAGGAGCCTCTTGCAGTGCATCTTGAATTTGCTGATTATATGAAAGCGCAATGTCTCGATAAATTTCTTTTTGCTTCGGTTCAAATGCAATTGAAATTTTACTTTCTTGTTTTTCTGGTAATTGATCTAAGATTTCTTTTTTAGTCCGTCGTAAAATCAAGGGCTTCATTTTTAATTTCAAATCAGACATTTGCTCAGACGTAATCACATTCGTATTGACAAATTGTCGACGAAACTTATCCAAAGGTCCCAAAGAACCAGGGACCAAAATATCCATTAAAGAATAAAATTCGCCGTAATGATTTTCCATCGGCGTACCTGTTAAACAAATCTTAAATTGTGCTTGTAAAGATCTGGCAGCGGCTGTTCTTTTGGTCGTTATATTTTTTAAATTTTGGGCTTCGTCAAAGACAATCGTTTTCCATTTATACTGATCAAAAAATTGATCGTGCTCCATTAACAAACCATACGTCGTGATAATGACGGCCGGCTCTTGCTGCGCGAAAATACGCCCCATTTGATCCTGAAATTTTGCCGAGAAAATGTGAAAAGGAATTTCAGGAGTAAATTTTTGAATTTCAAATTGCCAGTTAAATACTAATGACGATGGGACTACGACAAGCACTTGCCCCAGCTCTTGGCGCGAGCGTAAAACGTCTAAAAAGGTCAAAGCCTGTAACGTTTTACCCAAACCCATATCATCAGCGAGCAAAGCTCCTAATTTCAACTGGTAAAGATCCAGCAGCCAATTGACTCCGAATTTTTGGTAAATTTTTAAATCGGCTTTAGTCGCAATCGGGACTTCCACCTGTCGATCCGTGTTGCCCAGCTGATCATAAAAATCACATAGCTTTTTCCATTCGTGATCACCACGTATTTGAATACCTGAAGCTCTGAGTGCCAGCAAATCCAGTGTTTGATTTTTAGGTATTTGATAAATGCGATCTTGAATGGACTTTTTCTTTTTAGGTTTTTCACTGACTTGCAATCGATTCCAAAAAAACTGCAAACGACGCAAAGATGGAACAGCTTGATTTTTAAGTAAATAAACTTGTCCCTTATATTCGATGATACCGCCGTGCGTACCTGCTAAAAATTGTTCAGGGTCAACCGCCTGCCCGTCTAGAAAAAACTGAGGATTTAACTCAAACCAATTAAAGTTTTTCTTTTCATCGAAAATACTTTCAAGAACAAAATCTACTTTGATTTGATCGTCTTCCAGTTCCTGAATAGGCTTGTTGTTGTAATGCAAGACGTAATTGAATTTAATCAAATTTTGCAAAGCACCCAATAAATCAACTAGGCTCCCTGCGTTTTTATGAATCATTTCAAAAAACGAACTCCGT
>DALYIB010000151.1:0-6667 GCA_031970595.1 Pseudobdellovibrio sp. | reverse complement strand
TCGGTGCCTATATTGTGTCCTTAAGTTTACAAAGGACACAATTATGGCATTACAAGTCGGTATCGTCGGACTTCCCAACGTAGGTAAATCAACTCTTTTTAATGCTTTGACTTCAGCGAAAGCGGAAGCAGCGAACTACCCTTTTTGTACAATCGACCCTAATGTGGGCGTTGTCACAGTTCCAGATACTCGTTTAGATTTAATTACTCAGTATGTGAAACCTCAAAGCGTCGTTCCAACAACAATCGAATTCGTTGATATTGCAGGTATCGTTAAAGGCGCTTCACAAGGTGAAGGTTTAGGTAATCAATTTTTAGGTCACATTAAACAAACAGATGCAATCGTTCACGTGGTTCGTTGTTTTGACGATCCGAACATCATTCACGTTTCTGGCAGCGTAGATCCCCTTCGCGATATGGATGTGATCAATACTGAATTGATGCTCGCCGATTTTGAAACGATCGATAAAAAATTAAAACGTATTGAAAAAGCAGCTAAAACTTCCGGTGATCCAAAAATGAAAATGGATCTTGAAGTCACGCAACGTGTTCACCAAGCTTTGGCACAAGGTAAACCAGCACGCTCAGTGACTGTAAATGAATTAGAAGCTCCATTTGTGAACGAAATGCACTTGTTAACAAGTAAACCGGTTTTGTACGCTTGCAACGTATCTGACACGGATTTCGCAGCTGGTGGTAATGACTGGGTTAAATCTGTTGAAAAACGGGCTGCTGAAGAAAACAATAAAACAATTATGATCTGTTCTGCAATGGAGGCAGAGATTGCTCAGCTTCCTCCAGAAGAGCGCAAAGAATTTTTAGCCAGCATGAATGCGACAGAACCAGGCTTAAATCGTCTGATCCGTGGTGCTTATGATTTGTTAGGACTTGCCACTTACTTTACTGCAGGTGAAAAAGAAGTTCGCGCTTGGACAATCAAAAAAGGCTTTAAAGCACCTCAAGCTGCCGGCGTGATTCACACCGACTTTGAAAAAGGTTTTATCCGTGCAGAGGCTTATCACTGCGAAGATTTATTTGCTTTGAAATCAGAAGCCGCTGTGAAGGATGCCGGTAAGTACCGTTCGGAAGGTAAAGAATACCTTGTTAAAGACGGCGATATTTTATTTTTCAAATTCAATGTTTAATTTACTTTAATTGAAAATCCCACTCTTCACTCAGTTTCGCTGATTCTGGTGGAGTGTACGGAATTTTTTCAATAAGAAATTTCATCTTGTCATAATTCAGCTGACCGCCATAGATTTTATCATACATCGAACGGAACGTGATTACACGTTTTGTATAAGTGCGAGTTTCTGCAAACGGAATATGCTCGATAAAAACGTCATATTCTAGTTGTCCCATATTGCGCAGCCATTGTTTGACGCGATGAGGGCCTCCGTTGTAAGCCGCTGCAATTAAAGGACGCTGATAATCTAACTCGATCGATAATTTTTTCAAATAGGCCGCGCCGTATTCAATCGATTTTTCAGGTTTGAAGAGTTCTTCTGTTTTGACTTCTTTGCCACCGACCAAACGATCAATTTTTTGCAAAGTGTACGGCATAAACTGCATTAAACCTACAGCTCCCACCGGAGAAATTGCATCGGATTTGTATTGAGTTTCTGCTTTCATGATCGACCAAATTAGGAATGGATCGACTTTTCGGTTGTTGGCAAACTGTTGAACGTATTTTTTATAGGCCTCAGGATACAACGACGACCAATACATCGGATCCGATTTCAGCTGCGTGATTGTTTGCTTGGATGTTCCTAAACGATTTTGCAAAGACAAAGCCCGGTAGTAAAATTCTTTTTCTAAGTAAAACTTAGTTAAAATATCTCCTTTTTTGCGATCTTTGATATTTTTTTCGAGTTCAAAAATATGCCATTTTGCAAAATCGGATTTTCCTTGATCAATTAATAACTGCGCCCAGAACAATTGCAAAGTTAAATCTTTTTCAGAACCGACATCTAAACCCTGAAGTTCCGCTGAATCCATCACTTCATTTTCGGTATTTACGACTTGGATATCCCCCTCGTCAGTCACAAACGACTCATCGGCCAACTCGTTATAATGTTGCATCAACTGCGAACGTGTCATTTTATCATCTGGCGAAGGATAGTTCGTAAATGTCGACTTGGTTTGTAAAATCAAACTTTTGATCAAATCACTATTTTTAAACTGTGAACGATAATCCTCGTATCGAATCCAAGCCAGTAAACTGTAAAATGAGTATGATTTTTGATCGGTTAAAGATTCTGATAATTTACGAAATGTTTGCAAAGCTTCTTGGGTATTTTGCAATTTCATTTGATTCACGGCGATCCAATAATTCAATCGCGCCGTGTCCGAAGCAAAGGATTTTGTTTCTTCGAAAGCTTTTAAAGACTGATCATATTTTTGATCTAAAAATAATACCCAGGCTCTCAGCCAAGCTAATTGATCGAAATCTTTCGATTTGCGCTTTTTATTTTTAGCCGGATGCTGTTTATAAAGATCATTAAAAATTTTATGAGCCGTGGCATACTGCTTGGTTTGATAAAATAAAAAACCCTGTTGGAAAGTCAGTTCTTTTTTATCCTTCGGGGCTGCGCGTGCAATGACTTTTTTAATGATTTCTTCCGCCTTTTTCAATTCACCCGCGCGTTGAGCAATATAAAAATAATTGTCATCATAATCTGATTCTAAGATGTCTTTTTCAAATTCAGATAAATTTTTAAAGGCTTTAACGGGGTCACCGACATTGGAATCATAAATCGCTTGCAAATAGGCTTTTTGCCAAGGCTGCAATTTAAGTCTTTCTTCGGAAGCTTTGATAAACTGTTCGATTTCACGTTGGGCTTGATATTCCTTGGCCGCAAAAATCAAGCGACGTAAACGCATTAAAAAATCTTCGAAGTCCATCGGGCATTTTTCAATCGCGGCATACATTTCGACAAAGTTCACTTCTGGCTCTGAAATCCAACGGGATCGCTCGGATTTGCAAATGACATCAAAATACTTATGATTTTGCAGCCAGCGCAAAAAATCAGCTTCGAAAATTTCGCCTTCTGACGTCCCACGCAATTGATTCAAAAGTAATTTGGATTCTTTTTGTAAAAATTCAGCATGCACAACCGGTGTCTGTTCGTAAAGCTTACGCATCAAATCAATACGTAATCGCAAAAACTTTTTTTGCTTTTTTAAATTTTCATACATGGATTTAGCTTCTGAAAAGTCAGGGCTCCAAATGGCTTTCCAAAAGTCTTTGTAGATTTGAATATAATTATTTTCTGGATTCCATTTTTCGATTTTTTCACGGGCTTCGACATTTGATTTTTCAGATAATTTTAAAGCTTTTACAAAAACTTCGTTTTGCTCTGAAAATTTTTTAAACGTCAGCGTTTCTTCTGCTTGAACGGTGAAAGATCCTGCCCAAATAAATATTATGAATAACAACTTTCGCACTGTGTTTCCCTACTCTTTTGCAATTAAATTATGTTAACCTTTTTTCTATGGCAAAATCAAAGAACAAAACCATTTATGTCTGTCAAAACTGCGGCGCTCAAAGATCACGTTGGGAGGGCAAATGTTCAGACTGCGGAGCCTGGAATTCTTATGTTGAAGAAACATTTGTCGAAGATCACGGCGGTTATGGCAAAGCTGCAAAAACAGATAAACGAGGTTGGGTTTCCTCTTCAGAAAAACTGCAAACCCATTCCCTAGGCCAAAGTCTTAAGGAAACGGAACTGCCTCGTTACAAAACCAATATCGAAGAATTAGATCGTGTGTTAGGCGGCGGTCTTGCTGAATCCAGTTTTGTTTTATTAGGCGGTGCACCCGGTATTGGCAAAAGTACTTTATTATTGCAACTATCAGGCGGCATCAGTAACCAGGGTCTGAAAGTTTTGTATGTCTCGGCCGAAGAAAGCGTTGCTCAAACCGCATCGCGCGCTCAGCGATTAGGAATTAAAAACAGTCATATTGAAATTGCTTCGGAAAGCAATATGAATGTGATTTTAGATTTAGCTGAAAAAAATAAACCCGATGTTTTGATTATTGATTCTGTTCAAACTGTTTTCATACCCGAAGTGACCTCCGCCCCCGGATCCGTTTCGCAGGTTCGTGAATCCGCAGGTCAGTTGATGAATTTCGCTAAAAAAACTAAAACCGCAGTTTTATTAATTGGCCATATCACCAAAGACGGAAATATTGCTGGTCCCAAAGTCCTTGAGCATATGGTGGACTGCGTATTGTCTTTTGAAGGCGACGGGATGCAACAACATCGCTTACTCAGATCCATTAAAAATCGCTTTGGCAGCGCGAATGAATTGGGTGTCTTTCAAATGAGTTCGTTAGGACTGAAAGAAGTCAAAAATCCTTCTGAAATTTTTCTGCAAGAGCGCAACGAAGAACGCGTCGGTTCTGCCGTTTTTGCATCGATGGAAGGAACCAGACCGTTGCTATGCGAAATCCAAGCTTTGACTTTACCGACACAAAACACTTTTCCTCGTCGAACTTCGATTGGAATTGATATCAATCGTCTGCATTTATTAACAGCCGTATTGGATCGTCATTTGGGAATTAAATTATCTTTCAGCGAACTGTACGTGAATGTGGTTGGTGGCCTTAAAATTGATGAGCCCGCTGCGGATTTATCGATGGCCGCGGCTATTTTATCTGCGGACTCCAATCGACAGCTTCCCCCAAGATCTATTTTTCTAGGGGAAATTGGTTTGACTGGCGAAATCAGAGCGATCTCGTTTCCGGAAATTCGCATCAAAGAAGCTGTTAAGCTGGGCTTTAATGAATTTTATCTTCCGCACTTTAATCAAAAGTCCTTTGAGGACCCTAGCCTTTTGAAAAAAAATCGTGTCCATTTCTTAAAATCGGTGCATGATTTAGAAAAATGCTTAGGAAAACTTTTTTAAATCAGGGGGACTTGTGAGTTCAATTACCAAAGAAACATTCAAAGCCGGAGATTACATTTTCTTTGAAGGAGATATTGAATCGCATTTTTATATTATCGAATCAGGTGCCGTTAAAATTTTTACAAAAAATGCAACTGGACAAAAAGTCGAAATCGCAAAATTCGGCCCTGGTGATACATTCGGAGAATTTGCTTTGATTGATTCAGGTGCCCGAACAGCGTCAGCGCAAGCTGATGTTGATACCAAAGTGATGAAAATTTCTGAAGAAGGTTATCAAATCATGATGAGCGATTTACCGCTTTGGGCTTCATCGATGTTACGCAGTTTTATCACACGCATGAAATCCATGAACCAACAATTAAAGGCCAAGAAATAATGAAATTCATCGTTGTCACTTTAGTTTTGTTAATGACGACAACTGTTTACGCCGCACAAATACGCTGCGAAAATTATGATTTAGCCACAGCACAGATTTTGGGTGAAACTCAAATCACAACCACTTTAGCTGATATTAAAGATCAGGCGTTACAATTAATTGCCAACGATGAATTGGTCACCAGCCAGTTTTATTTTTCCTGGTCTGAAGACACTCAAAATTTAAATCTTAAAATCCACAGCCAAGTATCAAATATGACCACATCCACTGAATATTTATACTCTGAAAATCAGTTGAAAAATCCCCTGCAATTAGGAGCCAACTGGATTGAATTACCCGGACTTGGCGACTCCATTCATGCACGCTGTTACTGGAAGCCTTAAATCGCCATCGATATTTTCACAAATATTTATTTAAAAACTAAAATATCAAATTAATACAATACGCAAACTATTGATTTTATTATATATAACCAATTTTATTCAATTTAATAATTTTACAAATGTGAAAATTAATAATTAATGTTATCCTGTATTTGTACCGAATAATCAGAAGACTTAAGGATGAGTTAGAACGGCTTAAGGTACAAAAAATAAAAGGAGTAACATATGAAATATAAAAATTGTTTAAAAAATTTAACGATCACGCTAGCTACTGGAACACTTGTCACAGCATGTTCACCCAAAAACAATCAGGCCCAGGTCACATCGAGCTTTAAAATGACTGGATCATCCGCAGCGGCCACTGTTGCCAAAAACGACAGACCCCAATCCATCTGGGGATTATTGTTAAACAAGGCCTACGCGCTAATCCCATCTTCCTTACAGGATTCAACGGGGCTACCCATAACGCTGAATCAAGCATGGACAGTCGTAAAAGAAATTGAATTCAAATCAGAAGAATCTGCTGGAGCTGAGGATAGCGAAGTTGAAGTTGAGTTTCAAGGTCCTTACGTTGTCGATCTTTTATCAACAACCCCAATGGTGCTGGACACACAACAGATTTCCGAAAAGGCCATCAAGCGAATTAAGATGAAACTTCATAAGGCCGAAACACTGCCGGCAGGCGCACCCGCAGGACTGGCAAATAATAGTATTTTCCTTTCAGGAGTTGTTGGATCCAATAATTTTACATTTCAACTCGATGATTCAACTGAACTTCAGATAGCCGGTCCCAACAGCTTCCAACCCAGTGCAAATTCAGAATTATTGGTTGAAATTCAAATTGCCAATATTTTGAAACAGATCAACATGTCAACAGTGACAAATAACGAAGTTATTAGTTCATCCAATCGTCACTCAGGCTCCAACTTGTGTAATGGGATTGATCCCAGCGCGAACGATATCTATACTTGTGTCAGAAAAGGTTTAGAAAAATATGCT
>DALYIB010000150.1:0-6727 GCA_031970595.1 Pseudobdellovibrio sp. | reverse complement strand
CGCAACAGCTGAAGCGAACGGACTGTCTTAGATTTACAGATACTAATGCAAATTTATCACATTCTGGTTCAATACGAATACGAAGCACAGGATCTTTCAAAAAAAATTAAAAATTTTGAAGATTTTAAATCCTGTGCTGTCAAATTTTCGAAATGTTCTTCTGCAAAGCAGGGTGGATTATTAGGACCCTTCAAACCAGGCCGCTTCGTCGAAAATTTTGAAGAGGCCTGTGACCTACTGAAAGAAAATCAAATATCAAAACCAGTGCGAACGCAATTTGGTTGGCACTTGATTTATAAAACTAAAGATTAATAATTTCTGTTTGTCCTTCATTCAAAGTACCAATACTGTCTGTTTGATGCTTTTTCTTGGCCGCTTCCAAATCTTTGATCGGCTGATCGTAGGATTCATCTGTCATTTTAAAAGTTCCATAGTGCATTCCGATTGATCTGGCGGATTGAACATCAAAGTGTGTTACTACTGCTTCTTCTGGATTCATATGCGCATTTTTCATAAACCATCTGGGTTCATACGCACCAATAGGAATAAACGAAAGCTGCATTGGCCCTAGAACTTCTTTAATCTTCTTGAATAATTGGTTGTTATAGCCCGAATCACCTACGAAATAGATTTGTTTGTTATTTTTACGAATCACAAATCCACCCCACAAAGCTTCTCTGCGATCAAAAAGTCCCCGAGCAGACCAATGCTGAGCCGGAGTTAGAAAAAATTCTGTATTTTTGAAATCTGTTTTTTGAAACCAATCCAGTTCTATGACATTCGCATTGGGTGCAAAGTTTTTAATATAGTGTTCGTTTCCTAATGGAACTATAAAAAGAGGATTAAATTTTTTATAAAGCTTTTCTAAACTATTTAAATCCATGTGATCGTAATGATTGTGTGAAACCAAAACGACATCTATCTTTGGCAACTGATCCATTGACATTCCCGGTTTACGAATTCTTTTGGGGCCTGCAAACTGCACAGGACTGGCGCGCTCTGAAAAAACGGGATCCGTTATAATATTGATTTCCTTCAATTGAATTAAAAATGTGACGTGATTGATAAAGGTCACCGCTGTTTGATGGTTTTCTAATTGTGTGACGATTTGGGGTTGTGCTTTGTTTTCAACAAAATCGGGCCACGATGATTCAGGTCGATTCATATTCCATTTAATCAGATCCGAAAATGGCTTATCCATATTGATGCCAGGGTTATAAAATCGCTGACCGTCATAATGATCCGTAATTGGGTATTCTTTAGTCATAGCACATCCCGTAATAGCTATTATTAAGGCAAATATAATGAATTTCATGTTGTTCATTATCTAGATTTCTGGTTCTAATGTCACCATGGACATGATACTAGACCCTACCATTTTATTTTTCTGTTTAGGTGTGATTGCCGTTTGGGTGCGATCGAACATCGAAATTCCACAACCAACAATGAAATTTTTGTCGTATTACTTATTAATGTCGATTGGCTTCAAAGGTGGAATTTCTTTAGCTAAAGCGCAGTTCGATACACAAATTTTATTAACATTGTTAGTTGGCATAATTGCAGCTGTCGTGATTCCAATTTGGATGTTTTTGGTATTACGAAAAAAGCTGGATGCACAAAACGCTGCGGCAGCAGCTGCCTGTTATGGTTCTGTCAGCGCGGTTACTTTTTTAACAGCCACTTCTTGGATTGAAAATCGCGGTATGACATATGGTGGACACATGGTGGCCTTGATGGCTTTGATGGAAAGTCCCGCTATTATTGTTGGACTTATTTTAGCTAAAAAATTTAATACAGAAAACAAAGCTGTCAGCTTTTCATTCAAAGAAACCTTACACGATGCTTTTTTTAATGGATCGGTTTTTATTTTACTGGGCAGCTTAAGTATCGGTTACATCATGAATCCGTCTAAAGCGCACGATTACCAAACTTTTGTATATGATATTTTCAAAGGATTTTTGTGCTTCTTCTTGCTGGATCTAGGAATGTCGGCAGCCAGACAGATCCGTGAACTTAAAAACAGCGCGGTTTTCTTATCGTGCGTCGCTATTCTTGCACCGATCACTAATGCTTGTTTGGGACTTGGACTATCTTACCTTTTGGGCCTAAAAGCCGCGGAAGGATTTTTGTTCATGATGATCTTAGCCAGCTCTTCGTACATCGCAGTTCCCGCAGCTTTGAAAACGAACTTACCAGAAGCTAAACCCAGCATTTATCTTTCGATGTCGCTGGGCCTCACATTTCCATTCAATATTTTATTAGGCATGCCAGTGTACTGGCAACTGGCTCAAAAAGTTTTGGGCTAAAATCATTTTTAAACTCGTCACAATATATTCGCTTTTAGCAGACTTTGAAAAAGAGTTTGCTAAAACTAACTATTTTAGTCTTGTTCTTCGATCAACAAGGATCGATACAATAATCGAAACTCCAATTAAAAAACTGATGATCAAAAGCGACCAAACAATTGGAAATTTTCCACCAAAGGCTTCATTTAAATAGACCATTTTAGCACCGACAAAAACTAAGACAGCAGCTAGACCATATTTGATATAAATAAATTTATCCATTACGCCCGCTAACATAAAATACATTGATCTCAGACCTAAAATCGCAAAAATATTTGATGTGAATACAATCAGTGGTTCTTTTGTTAAAGCAAATATGGCTGGGACCGAATCGACTGCAAATATAATATCGGTAATTTCTATAAAAATAAGAGCAAGAAATAATGGTGTCACATAGGTTAATCCATTCTTTTTAAGAAAAAATTTCTCTCCCTCAATTTGATCATGCACGCGAAAAATTTTTTTAAGCTGTTTGACAATAAAATTGTCTTCAAGATTTTGCGGTTTTGTTCCCATAAAGAACATTTTGATTCCAGTTGCAATTAAAAGAACTCCGAAGAACAGGACTATAAATTTATACTGCATCAGAACTGAACCCATCGCTATAAAAATGGCTCGAAAGAGCAATGCTCCTAATATTCCCCAAAACAAAACACGATGCTGATACACTTTGGGAATGGCGAAATATGAAAATACGACAGCAAAAATGAAAATATTATCGATCGCTAATGATTTTTCGACAACAAAACCTGTCAAAAACTCTAAAGCAGATGTTTTAGCCTGCTCGCCAGGATTAAAGCCCGCTAAGCCCAGATATCTTTCGTCCGTTGAAAATTTCCAAAAAATATATTTGTAAAAAGCGAAATTGAACAGCAACGCCAGTCCGATCCATATGGTTGTCCAAATTGAGGCTTCCTTGAATGAAACTTCATGAGCTTGCTTATGAAAGACACCTAAATCCAGAGCTAATACGAAAATGACAAACACAGTAAATAAAACATAAAAACTCCAATAA
This sequence comes from Pseudobdellovibrio sp., assembly GCA_031970595.1. Lineage (GTDB taxonomy): Bacteria > Bdellovibrionota > Bdellovibrionia > Bdellovibrionales > Bdellovibrionaceae > Pseudobdellovibrio. The sequence continues at coordinate 3,367 of DALYIB010000150.1, read as the reverse complement.
TCATTGAACGGGAATAAAATAGCTGTATCCATTGATTTCTCCTTAGACGAAGAATAAGCCATTTCAAAAATCATTCAAATCTATAAAAGGCATTCACCTGATCGCTTTTAGAAATCTGAGAAGCGCGTCTGTGATGTTAGATAAATATAGTATTTTCTTGTATCTATTTAAACAATGCTAATTTGTTTTATTATCTATTACACTAATGAATAGAAATCATGTTTAGCTTTTAAAAAACAAGGAGACTTCTATGAAGTTAAAAAAAATTTTAGGATTAAGCCTCATTGTCATTTCAACTTTCACAAGCAAGGTTTTTGCTCAAAGTGAAATTCCAGATGCTCATCTGATTCGTTTTGAAAACGTTTATTTCGAATCAACTCCATACAAAGATCAAAAAACTCAGATAAAAATATGGGGAACAATTAAGTATGGAAATGAATGCATGTCGGCGGATCAAAAATTCAAAAAAGTTACGAACGAATTTAACAATATTATTTACAATGTATACTCAGTAGATAGTCTTGATAAAAAAGTATGTCCAAAAATTTATAATCCGGTGACAGAAACAATTTTGATTGACACTTTGATTGTTAAAAACCGAGACATCCCTTCTATCATCGTTAATCAGAACGTACTGGACTAGCCTCTTCAAACACAGCCCTCCCTGTTTCAGAGCCACAACAGTGGCTCTTTTTTATTTTTAATCATTCAATTTAATTTTTGAATCCGTTAAAGAAATACTAGCAGTTGCTTTTATCTATTTTATTTCTATTTCATTTCCACTTAACTTGAATCCAAGAAAAAGACTTTCAACTTATAAAAAGGAGTTTATATGATTGTGTCTAAAAAAAGATTTCTAGAGCCTATTCTTAAATCTAAAAATGGTGTTCATTTAACTGCTTATATTCCAAAACCAAAGAACTCGGCCGAATTTCAAGAACGTATAACTGAAATTTCTTTATTAACTCTTGAATACCTGGCACCAGTTTATAACCAAGAACAAATTGATTCCTTTTTAGAGCCCATTCAAAATTTAGTAAAGGACATGTCTTTGATTAAAAGTATCCAAGGAAATATTGGAATTTTTAAAACCAAAGACACCCTACGAGTCCTGTCGTTGCCGATTCAGGTGGACTTTAATTGTATCGTCGCCGACTCATTTCATATTAAACCGTTGCTTCGATGGGCTCAGAACGATCAGGATTTTATTTTTATTGGCTTAACAAAAGAGGTGGCAACAATTTACTCGGGTAACCAAAACAGCTTCCGGTGTGTCGATAAAAAATTTGTACCTCAGTCTGAGGAACAAATGAAATGGTTATCCAATTGGATCGCGGATGCCGTCAGTTTAAATCAGACTTCACTTTTTTTAGCCGGGAACAGTGAACTCATCATTTCTCTTTCGAAACAACTGAAATCAAGAAAAGTCGAACCTGAAGTGATTCCCGGAAAATTTTTGGATACTCAGGCTAATCAATTTTGTAAAAAAATTCGCTCGTTGTTAAAATTAGAATCAAGAATGAAATTGGAAAGAACTCTTCAAGAATTTAAAATTGCTCAAAATTATAATTTATCCAGAACAAATCTTTTTGAGATAGCCAAAAAAGCCATGCAGGGTCAGGTCAAAAAACTGGTGATTTCGGATGAAATAAATATTTTTGGTAAATTAAATCCTCGAACAGGCCAGTTAAAAGTTCATATGGCCGATTTAGACCACGAAGACGACGATTTGCTCGATGATATTGCTCAAGTTGTCTTAAACTTCGGAGGAGAGGTTGTTGTCGCTAAGCTGAATGAAATTCCAAATAATCGACCGATCATAGCTTTACTAAATAATGCAGAAAGCGAAATAGCCGTTCAACCAAGGGAACACCAAAGACACCTTGATACCTGATCAAGACTTCGTCGTATTTCAGTCTTCAGTTCTCTGCCGAACAGGCTTGAACTGAAGACATGTTGTTTTATTTAAGAATTAAATCTTAACCAGCACCTGGAGCAAAGTTTTTAGGTTTACCAAACTGTCCTGGCATCGGCGGTGGCGCTTGTGGCGGCGGTAATGGCGATACAGTTTCTGGATCCGCGTCTTTGAATTTATTTGTCTTAGCATCAAATCGCAATTTTACATCACCCGTAGGTCCGTTACGATTTTTACCGACAACAACCAAAGCTTGCCCCGCTTTTTCAGGGCTTTCTTTGTCCCAGTAATCTTCACGATGTAACATCATGATTACGTCAGCATCTTGCTCGATCGAACCTGATTCACGAAGATCTGATAACATCGGACGACGATCTGTTCTGGATTCAACACCACGATTTAACTGTGCTAGTGCGACCACTGGAATCTGTAATTCCTTAGCAATAGCTTTCAATGACTTAGAAATTTCAGCGACTGCTCGTTCGCGGCTTTCGACTTTTTGTTTTAAATCCATGATCTGTAAGTAATCGATCATAATTAAATCTAAACCAACAGTGGCTTTTAACCGACGACAACGCGCACGAATTTCGAAAGGAGAAATCCCCGAAGTATCATCAATATATAAAGGTGCCTCACCAATCAATCCAGCAGTTTGGATTAATTTCGGCCAAGAAGAGTCTTGGATACGACCAGTTTTGATTTCACCCATATTTACGCGAGCTTCACTGGCCAAGATACGCATCATTAATTGCTCTTTCGCCATCTCGACAGAGAAGTACGCGACTTTCTTCTTTTCGCGCATAGAAACATGAGTAGCAATATTCAAACTGAAAGCGGTTTTACCCATCGACGGACGGGCCGCAATAATAATAACTTCGCCGGATTGTAAGCCTGAAGTCATTTTATCTAAATCTGAAAAACCTGTCGCAAGACCCGTGACATCGGTTTTTCGTTTGTAAAGTTCATCAATTTTTTCAATCGATTTGCTGACGATATCCAAAGAAGGCACCAAACCCTGAGTCATCTTGCTTTCGCCGACTTTCAGAATTTCGCTTTCAGCCATATCAATCAAAGTTTCAACATCGGTAAATTCACTATTATAGGCTTTTTCAATCAAGCCCGTTGAAGTAGAAATTAATTTTCTAAGAATCGCCTTTTCACGAATAATCATGGCGTGCGAATCAATGTTCGCAGCCGAAACGACTTTTTCAAGGAGTGTCGCTAAATATTCGGCGCCACCAATCTGTTCTAGTTCGTTTTTGCTTTGAAGCAAATTCATCACCGTGATGATATCAACAGGATTTGATTTGCTATGCAGTTCTTTGATCGCTTTGTAAATAAGTTGATGAGAGGGTTTATAAAAATCATGAGCTTCGATCAAATCTGCAACTTGATCGAAGGCTTCGCGCTCGAGCATTAAACCGCCCAGCACTGAAAATTCGGCCTCAAGAC
>DALYIB010000149.1:0-6732 GCA_031970595.1 Pseudobdellovibrio sp. | reverse complement strand
TGAATTATTCCGCAGCGAGCAACATAGAACTGACCTAATTGACCTTGCGCAGGTGATTGGCTGATGACCGAAGTATAATTGCGGTAGCTCACTGTGCCGCTAAAATATTGTGCATCTAATTTACCATCAAAGCGAACTTCTCCGTATTGATCGCGGAATACGACATATCCAACACCTGTTTGCATATTAAATTGGCCAGCCGCTGCTTGCGTGATTTCAATTGGGATCGCTTGCAAGCTCGAGTTCTGCAACATGTAACTGTCATAAACTTTAATTAAAACTCTGGATGAACTTAATACAACATTTCCGTTTTGATCTAATTTAATAGCACCTTGAAAGCGAACACCCGTTTGATCCGATGGTCCCGAACTGATTTGACCGACTTCGTTGGGATCAACCGTCGCTGATAAGAATGATTTCACGTTGGCTTCAAAAGATCCACCATCATACAAACTGGGTTGCGAGCTGGATTGTCCATAGATTGTACCAATAGGCGATTGGTTTTGAGCACATGTATTTCCGTAACCGGTGTTGCCATTTGTAAAGCCATATCCTGTGCGGTTCACTGTAGCTGTGCGCGCAGAATCCTTTTTAGCGTTACAACCAACGACAGTTAATGCGATTAGAGCTGTTAAGATATACTTTTTCATAAAGCCTCCGATATACACCTAGAGTACAAACGGAATGCCAATATTTATGTCTCACTTCAGGAAAAAAAACAGAAAAGTGTCTCAGACTGAATTGCTTTGCAGTCAATTGTCATTCATGTCCGACAAGCGTCAACTGTTTAGACAGTCTTTTTCTTGGTGAACCAACCTATTAACGTTGGCCAAAAAGCAATAAAAACCCCCAGTACGATGACCATATCAGCGACATTGAATACACCTGTTCTAGCAAAACCTAAATCGATAAATAAAAAATCAACAACATGACCGTTTTCATGAGTCAAACGATCAATGACATTCCCAATTCCACCCGCTAAAATAAAACTGTAAGACCACATTTCATTCTCGGTGAATTTGTTCTTGATAATGGCCCACAGAATTCCCAGTAAACCCGCCACAACAATCAAACCAAAAATAACAAAACGCCATTCACGCGGTAGCCCACCACCCATTCCTAAAAAGGCACCCGGATTTTCTGCGTATAAAATCTGAAAAATTCCATTAAAAAAATAAATCGGAGGCTGATTCGAAAGTTTTTCGACTGCCCATGCTTTAGTCCATTGATCCAAACCGACACTTGCGACTAAGATAGTAAACACAATGAAATATTTTTTTAAATTCATGTTCTTATTTTGCGTAAGCAATCCGGTTCTGGCAACCGAAATATCACCTTGGTTTGGCGTCGGCAACGACTCGTTTGCGTTCAGTGTCGAAGGATTAGGACCGAATTTGCCTGTGATTGAATATGAGCCCAATATTCCAGGGCTTTCGCGGTTGGGAATTAACGCTCTGGGGTTCGGAGTATCAGCTTCGTTCCGCGCCGACGTCAAAGAACTGAATACTCAAAAAGGCGAAAGTCGTTTTTTCGATTTCCAAATTGGTTATCATAATACACGCTGGGGACTGGATTTATTCGTTCAAGAATACGAAGGATTTTATATTAAAAACACATCCGCTATTGGCGGTTCGACAAATCCTTACTACACGTTTCCGGATCTCAGTTTTCGACATTACGGACTTATGGGACGATGGGCAGTGGACAACCAGGGCTTTTCGATTTCAAATCTGATGAACCAAGCCGAACAAATCAAAAAAACAGCTGGCAGTTATTTTATTGTTGGAGGTATTCGTCATCACACATTAGATACTCCACAAACCTTTATTCCCACTCAATACAACGGCATCAACACTGAAATGGATCAACTGCGTTCAATCAAAACGCATTCTCTGAATTTAGGCGTCGGCGCGGGAAAATACTGGGTTTCAGAAGCTCGATTGTTTGCAGGGGCTGTTTTTGACTTACTTGGCACTTACGGTCTTTATTCTTACGAGCAAACCAATATAGATAGCACCAGTTCTTATGGAACACTGAGTTTTAATTTAAAAGCTGGCTTTGGCTATTCGGGTGAAAACTTTCGAACAGGCGTCAGTTTTAGTACTGAAATGACAACTTTACGCGGCTTGAATTCTGCTTTTGTGAAACCAGCAGCCAATCAATTGTTAATTTACATACGATCTGCGTTTTAGAAATGTTTACCGACTCGCAAGAAAATTTGTTTATCATTTTTTCCAGTATAGAAATTTTTAAAATCGGGAACGTCTTTGCGGTTGCTATTCTGTTGCATCACTCCCAGTTCCACATAAGATCCATTATTCGTACGAATACCGCCTGACACGGTATTTTCAATAGTCCGCGAATCCGATCTTTGAGTCAGTTCAGACTGAGCGCGTAAGTAAATCGATTTATTTTCAGATACTTGATATGAAAACTGCGCAAAAGCATTTAAGTTTACGGTCGACGATTTCAGAATCGTTGAGGCGCGAAACCCCGCGTCCGCACCGACAGATAACTGGCAACGATCTCCGAATTTTCGATTTTCTTGCAGACCAATCGCTAGAATAACAAAGGCTCCCCACTGATCTTTGGTGCCATCGATATATTGATATTCATAAGCACTGCCGCGCGAAACGGAATTCACAACATTATGAAACCATTCTTGCTGTCCTGTGGACTGCAGCAAATTCCACTTTTTCTTTTCAGATAAATTAATAAAACCAACTCCCCGTTTCCAGTATGTTGCTTTCCCCTGGTTGATATTATCCTGCAAAAAAGTGAAAATATTTTCAGAAGTAAATTGCTGCTTCATCGTCACATTTCCAGAATCTTGTCGATACGCTGACTTACGATCCGGATTTGAATACAGTTCAGTCGAATATGAAAATGTCTGAGAAACACCATCCGCCGAAGCACAGCTGAGAGCTAGCTCCAACCCATGAGTACGACCAAAATCATCGCCGTAAGCATTATTTTCCAGTTGCTTTTCGGCTCGCCGACCTAACATTTGCTGATTATCATTTTGCAGTTTAAACCGAAACAAGCAGGATATTTTTTTATTTTTTGTTTCATCTTGAAAATTTTGTGGCAGCTGTGTGGCGATCTCGGCCGGAACTTGCCCTGGCTCAAAATCTAACTTCATAATAGGAGCCTCGTAATCAGAGTCTTTGAGCTGACAGCTCATGACCTGTTCACCTTCACGGCTAGTCAATGTTTCACATGCCGTTGGAGCTGTTCCATTCAAACGATTGAGTTGGTTGTATTTCCGAGAAGCTTCTTTAAAATCGAACGGCGTCAGATCTTCTTGCGAGAAGAGCCGACTTGTCGACAAAAATAACAAAACAAAAAAAGCCCATTTCATCGATTTATTATCGGCTCGTCCTCATTTAAACTGGGCCTAAAAAAGGTCCAGTGTCTCATTCATAGACAGTTCAGCTCTATTATATACGATTTACAAAAGGAATGAATCCTGCTGAATAATCACGTATGAAAAAATGGTACGTTCAAATTCCTTCAATGGTGGTGGGTTTGTGTTTGTCGACTTCGGCTTTTGCCAATTCAACAGCACAATCCCTTGAAACTCAGTCGCTAGAAATTGATTTTCCGGCGGGTTCAGCTTTATACAACGCGGGCGAATACCTGCAAGACAAAGAAATTATTCTGACTTTTGATGATGGACCCGATACGGAAACGACTCCACAAATTCTGGATATTTTAAATCGCTATAATGCGAAAGCGATTTTTTTCGTACTGGGTCGTCGTTTATCTGAAAATGAAGAGGCTAAAAACATCCTGAAAAGAACAGCTGACGAAGGCCATCGTATCGGAAATCATTCGTATACACATCCTGGTTTTAAAGGACTTATTAAAAGTGGCCAAATGCAAACGATTATGAATGAAATCGCTGGTACCCACCAAATCATTCAAAACACACTGGGCTTTGTAGATCCCTATTTTCGCTTCCCTGGCGGCAGTCACACCCCTGAATTAAATGAATTGTTGGCTCAATATGGTTTAACTAACTGGCGTTGGAATATCGATTCTTTGGATTATGAAGAATGTGCGCAAAAAAATAGTGACGGCCGTTGTTTGCGTAAAATGACGATTGATGAAAATGCCCAAGCCGCCTATCAAAATGTAATTCGTGGACTAGAAAAACACCGCAAGGGAATTGTTTTATTTCACGATATCAAACCTCAAACAGTCAAAGCACTTCCAGCTATTATGGATTATATCGTTAAAAATAATTTTAAAGTTGTTTTACCTGTCTCTGTCGACCAAAAAGTTAAATTTGATAATTTATTAAAATACGAAAAAGTAAACTATAAAACGCACTAACGAGGAAATTATGAAAACATTAAAAACATTAACTCTGATGACTTTGATTTCTTCTTTTGCATCAGCCTCTTTACAAGATTTAAGCACACATGTGACAAAGGATTTTTTAACGGGAACTGTTCCTGTCGGTTGCCAACCCAAAGGCATGAAAAGTGATTTGAACGGTCAACTTTTATATGTGGCTGAAATGTGCGGTAAAAAAATTAATGGTGTCAAAACTCCTTCTGTTTCAGTCGTCGATATGAAAAACAAAAAAGGTTTCAAAACCATTATCACTCCGACAGGTCACAAAAAAGGCATTTTCGCAAATACAGAAGTCGAAATGTCAGAGTCAGGTGAATACGCCCTGATTGCCCGTGCCGAAGGCGATGCCGACGCCATTTTTCCAGGCAAGGGAATGATCACTGTTGTTGAAACTAAAAATCAAAATACAGTTAAATATATTCCCGTGAATGGCACAGGTTCTAAAATTATTGCGCGCCGTCCTCAGTTACCCGGCGATGCGCGTAAATCAGAAATCATCTATGTAGCTAATTACTTTTCCGATGATATTTCAGTTCTGGACATTACTGACTTAAAAAACGATGGTCAAATGAATGGAACTTCTCATTTAAAGGGAGTTTTAAAACTTAAAACTGAATTTAAAAATAAAAAAACTTTTAATCCGATTGCACCGCGAGGAGTGGCCTTCACAAATGATGGCAAATACGCTTTTATTTTAGCCACTAATACAGGGAGCATCATTATTTTAGATTCCGTCAAACATCAACAAATCGCGGAACTGGCACCGATCCCCGATTCAAAGTTTAATCGTTATGTGAACGTTCGTCATATTGTAACGACTCAGGATGGAAAAACGGCTTACCTCAGCCATATGAACGGCAATGGCGTGTCACGCATCAATGTTGAAAAATTACTTCAAATGGCATTAACGGCGAACAAGAATGGACAAACGACTTTACCGGCGTCGACTTGGGATCAATTGTTTATTCCCTTTTCAAATGGAAAGACGATGTTGATTCTTGAGGACTATCCAAAAGATCATCCGAATTTTGCCGGTAAAAAATGGGCTTATGCTCATCCAAATACAATTGCCTTAGATCCGATTAAAAATCGTTACTTGTATATTTCATACCGCACAACAAGTAACGCTGATTACAACATCATTGATTTAAGCATCAAAGGAAAGATCGACATCCTAGATACAACAACTGGCGAAATCGTGATGTCTTTGGTGGGCGGAGCACAACCAACAGCGTTGGAAGTATCTCCAGATAATAAAACATTGATATCTGCAGGTTTTAAAGATTCGACGGTTTATTTCTATGACCTAGAAAAAATTCTGAACATTTACGAAAAGTAATTTTAAAAATAAAAAAACCTTCAGACTTTCATCTGAAGGTTTAAACAACAATCAACTAGGAGCAACCGAGTTGATTTCGAATTGATAATTAACTGTAGAAAGGGCGTTTATTTTGCGCGCGCTCTTTTAATTTAAAGTTTGGGTTTAAACGTTTCTGTGCATTTCTTTTGGATGCATAACCCGACAACTGATCACATACGTATTGGGCACCCACACTGTCAGCATACTTCATCAGACCACCACGGAACGGAGGAAATCCTGTTCCCATGATCATCGCCAAATCCACTTCATGCGGAGTCTCAACAATACGATCTTGATCTAATGCCAAGGCACATTCATTGATCATTGCAAACACACCACGTTCGATACACTCTTTCATATCATACGGATTTGACGGAGCCGATAGGCCCAACTCGGCATAAATACCACTGTCTAATTCACCCTTGCGACCCTCGGAATTGTATTTGTAAAAACCCAATCCTGATTTTTGTCCTAAACGATTTTTATTAGCCGCTAGTTTTTCCATCAGTTCGGGAACTTCAACGCGATCCGGGAAGGCTTGTTTGAAAATTTTTAAAACTTTCACACAAACATCTAAACCCACTGAATCCATTAATTCAAACGGACCCATCGGCATCCCAAATTCATAGACATACGCCTTATCAACTTTTTCGATATCCATTCCTTCAGATAATAAAAAAGCCGCTTCGGCCATATATGGCAACAACAAACGATTCACTAAAAATCCAGGACCGTCTTTGACGACAACTGGCATTTTACCCATTTTTTTCGACAATTCAAAAACTGTTGCAATTGTCTCGTCAGATGATTTTTCACCACGAATGACTTCGACCAATGGCATTTTATGAACCGGCGAGAAAAAGTGCATACCCGCAAAAAATTCGGGACGCGGATGACCTTTGGACATTTCATTCACCGACAACGAAGACGTATTCGTTACAATGATGGCCTCAGAACGCATTTGTTCAGCCGTTTGGCCGATGACTTTTTGCTTAATTCCCATATCTTCT
>DALYIB010000148.1:0-6865 GCA_031970595.1 Pseudobdellovibrio sp. | reverse complement strand
GGATATTATTTTTTAGAGATGCATTCAGGCAGTTACGCCACTTTTGTTGAATTTTAGTTTTTAAATCCTGTTCAGAAATATTCAAATCAACCCAAGCCGTTACATAGTTTTCTGTGCGAGCTTTAAAACCGATCGACTGCATTTTTTGAATAAGCACGGCAGATTTCGATGGATCAAAATTAAATTCTGGTATCCAACGCAGTCGCTGGAAATAAGATTTTGGAAATTCACGGCGGAAGGTTTCTGCAAATGCTATCAACATTTCAGCCGAAGGATTTTGAAACCATAATGGTCCTCTTTTTAAATTGATAATATGAAAAAATCCTACTTTAATTTCTTGGATACACATCATGCCAACGGGTACGTGATCGATTAAAATCAAAGCTAAGCGTGATTTCAGATAATCTGTTTTTAGCGAAGCTTGGGCATACGACCAAGTTTGCATCCAATTGGCTTGGATGGCCTGGTTGTAATAACTTCGCCACTCTCTCAGTGTTCGTACTTTCCAATCAAATTCCATTTTTTAATTCTATCAAAACTCTGAATCGCTGGGTGCTGTTGGTTGGATATTCAGGCATAAAGTCGAGCCGAGAATTTGACCCATATATCAAATGAATATCTAATATGCTATGTGGATTTTTATTAAATTTGTTGGAATGATTGTCGCCTATTTTATCCGTTTTAGTTCTGTTCGTTGGGACAAATTCTCGGGTGGCGAATCCGAGATCGTAGACGGAATTCCGTTTAAAGTGGTTAAAATTAAAAATAAACAAAATGTCTTATCCACATCCTTTGTTTTTGAATTTAAAACAAAAACCATTTTTAAACTCAGTCCGGAATCACGCATTGATAAATTTTTTAAAAGTATCGATTTTTCCGAGGAAATTCAAACCGGAGATAATCAGTTTGATGAATTGATTTACATTGCTTGTGATCACATTCAATTTCGTCAAAAAATAGTCTCGGATTCTAGACTTCGTGATTTAATAAAAATATTTTTTAACCGGTCCGGTCGTTCGATCAAAACAAATGGCACTACCCTGGTATTTAATATCAAAGGGGATGTTTCTGTTGAACCGCAGTTGAAGCAGCTGGCTTTGCACATTCAAAAAATATTTACAGAGCTGAATCAAAAGCCACCTCATGAAATGATGGACCCTTTTGTCATCAAAGCCATGGTCGCCGAAGCTTGTGTTTGGTCTTTTGGTATTTATGCATTGCTCAGTTTTTTAGATATCCTGTTGGTCAATAACCAAGATGTTCATTTCAATAAATGGCTTATTATTAAAAGTGGATTCGTATTAGGATTGACTTTAGTCGCCCTAGCTTTATGGATTGTGTATCTTTTTTTTCGTGGATCTTCACGCGGTCATCGTATTTTCGTTGAAAGCTTTGTTGTGTTGTTGCTGACTGTGCCCATGGGTGGGATTGGTTTTGTATATGATTTAAATACGGGCCTAGATCGATCACCAGCCGTTCAAGTGCAGCTCAGAATCAATAACCTCGAGCGTAAAGTGCACAGAAGTCGTAAAGGCGGGACATCGTATTCTTATCATATGTCGATCCAACAAATCAGCGATTTAGATCGTTGGAAAGTACCTACGGATATCCGAATTGAACATTCCGTGTTTTATGAACTGCAAAATCGACAAAACGCCGTGATCACAGTTCGTCAGGGCTGGCTGAAATATCCCTGGATTCAGCAGATTCAGCCTAATTAAGGCTGATTTAGTGTCAAATCTTTAGGCAGCCCTATAAAAATTCATTCATTTGAACTTACAGTCGTAAAATTACTTTATTCAGGGTAAGTTGCACGCATGAAATTTGAAAAATTCCCAATCTCAGAAGAACTCAAAGAAAATCTGATTCGTAATGGTTTCCACAGAACGACAGATATTCAATTCAAAGCCATTCCACCTATTTTGAATGGCGAAGACGTTTTAGCCATTGCTCAAACCGGCAGTGGTAAGACGGCCGCTTTTGCAATTCCGATTATTCAAATTATCCATCAATTTAAAACCAGCAAACGCAGTCACAGTATTAAATGTTTAGTGATGGTTCCAACTCGTGAATTAGCCAAACAAATTGGTGAAGTATTTGCGATGTTATCACGTCATACCAAAGCCAGCAGCTTTGCTGTTTATGGCGGTGTTGAACAAGATGCTCAGATTCGTCAATTAGAAGGTGGAATTGATGTTTTAATTGCAACACCAGGTCGCATGTTTGATCTGATCCGAAATCAACACATCGATATTTCCGGCGTCAGCATTTTAGTTTTGGACGAAGCCGATAGAATGTTAGATTTAGGGTTTATTGATGATATTAAAAAGGTAAAACATCTTTTATTACACAAACATCAAACATTGTTTTTTTCAGCAACGATTAATCCAAAAATTAAAAAATTGGCTTATTCGCAAATCAGCTCGCAAGCGATGCGTATTCAGATTTCACCTGAAAAAATGGTTTCAAAAAATATTACGCATTCGATTGTGCAAGTTGAAATGGATCAAAAGCGCCATTTATTGGTTAATTTTATCAATGAACATCCAGATGCAAAACTGATCGTGTTTGTGCGTACACAAGTCCGTGCCGACCGAGTGATGGCTCATTTAGAAAAGAATAATATCAAGGCGATTATGCTTCACGGGGGTATGGAACAAATCATGCGTGAAGAAAATTTGGATACTTTCCGCAATGGCAGTTCGGGAGTTTTAATTGCAACGGATGTAACGGCCCGTGGTATTGATTTGCCGGGTATTACTCATGTTATTAATTACGACTTACCTGATATCGCAGAAAATTACGTTCACCGGATCGGGCGAACAGGGCGCGGTTTTGCCAAGGGAACAGCTTTGTCATTTTATGCTCCCGAAGAACAACCAAAACTGCAAGATATCGAAGAGTTTTTAAATACAAGTTTAACGAAAGAAAAAGTGAACAATCATTTCTTGGCTGATTCTCATAAAACTTTGCAGGATATGTCTATTTCAGAAATGATCGCTTCCGAAGAAGAACTATTCGGTGTCAGTTCAAAAAAACATCCTAAAAAAAATAAAAAATAATTACTGAGTTTTTCGGTAAAGTAAACCTTGTTCGACCCACCAATTTTCATTGGTGGCAAAGCCTTTTGATTTCCATGTGATTAAATCAAAAAACGACGAGCTTTGATCCAGTATTTGCACTTGCAGGGCATTTTCCTCAGAGCCTTTCCAAGTTAATGGTTGCTCGGATTGTAAAACTTCGGGTGGATTGACGGCATTTAAAAAATAAACAGATCCTTCGCCAAATACTTGGCCCTGACCACGTTCATTATAACAAAAAGCAGTTCCCGCATCGGCAGCGATCGCTTTGATTTGTGAATAATTCGAAAATTTTCTAAAGAGGGCGTTAGCCATAAATCCTACTATGCGTCCAAACCGATCTCTTTCGCCAAAATGAGTTTCGGTAATAATATGATTCATAAATTGCGGCACCAGAAAATCATCAGACAGATCCACAAATTGTCCAGTAGGGTCTTTGAGGACATCTTCAGACGTGACCAATGAATCTGGATCGCTGGGGGAACTGTAACGAGCTCTGTAGTCAATTCCAGCTAAAACCGCCATACCCGCACTGGTTCCTGCAAACAAGGCTGTCTTGTTTTTTAAGTGTGAATTTAAAATATTTTCAAGCGGAGTATTGGCCATATATTGGATATAGGCTGATTGATCACCGCCCGAAATAAAAATAAATTCAGCTTCTTTCAGATATTTTAAAACTTCGGGATTGGACGAATCCGATAGCTGATCAATCGAAATGGTCGTGACTGAATTAACTCGAGGAAATTGATTTTGATCAGGGTCTAGCATCAACCAATCCGCATATCCATGAGTGGATTTATCCGATTGCAATATGACGACATCACCGCCGCCGGAATTTTTTAATAATAATTGCCAGCCTTGAACCCAGCTTTCGTCACTGCCGCCACCAGATAAACAGGTTGTCATATTAATTCGAGCTTCTTTATCTAGATCAGATCCCAAGCGATGAATCATTAACGAATAACCCGATTCAGTAGCTAAAGTGATTAAGATAGATATTTGCATGACCCAACGTGACATCAAGGCAACTTAACAGACATCTGTAACCAGACCCTAGGATAAAATCGGCATCATTTCATTTTTACATATAACGCGCAAAAACTGGCCTTTTAAGATAGCGTTTAATTCGAGATAATTAAAGAGTGTTAAACAAAGAAGAAGAAATTGGTTGTTTTGAATTAATTAAAAATAATTTTCCCGATTTAAATGGGGGAAGTTTAGTTATTGGTCTTTACGAATTTTTAACTCCAGAGATCGATTTAAAAAAATATTTATGTTTAGATCAAGGCCCCAAGCAAGCAGTGATCCCATACATCCAGGCTGATTTACCTTATGTGGTCATGGATGAGTCCGAAGGATATAAGTGTTTGTTTTTAAAAGGACGCCACATCAAAGCGCATTACGATGTCAGTCGACAAGTCATGATTCGATTTATCGAAGAATCGGATAGCCCAGCAGAACCAACGCCCTAGTTCATAAAAAAATATTGTTATTTAATTTAGCTGGTTTAACTTATTCAGAATCAGCAAAGGATTTTATATGCAATTAACTAAAGCGATGGGTGTTACTGGTCTTAATAAAAATTTTGAAAAAATTGAAATTCAAAGAAGAGATCCAAAACCGAATGACGTGGTCATTTCGATTTCACACTGCGGAATCTGTCATTCAGATATCCATACTGCGCGCGGAGAATGGGGCGGTCCTAAATTTCCCTGCGTTCCTGGTCATGAAATCGTAGGTCACATAGTTGCCAAGGGTGCCAAAGTTAAAAAACACAAACTGGGTGATGCAGTCGGTGTCGGTTGTTTCGTGGATTCATGTGGTAAATGTGAATCATGCAAAAAAAATGAAGAACAATTTTGTGAAAAAGGAGCGACATTTACTTATAACAGTGCGATTGCAGATGCTCCCGGCCATTCGCTGGGTGGCTATTCAAACTTGATTACTGTGAATGAAAAGTATGTTCTCAAAATCAAAAAAGGATTACCTCTAGACAAAGTGGCTCCTCTGCTATGCGCTGGAATTACGACTTACTCGCCACTGAAAAGATATAAAACAAAAAAAGGTCATAAAGTGGGTGTTGTAGGTTTAGGTGGTCTTGGACACATGGCAGTTAAGCTGGCCAAAGCCATGGGTGCCGAAGTGACAGTATTTAGCACAAGCCCGGAAAAAGAAGCCGACGCTAAAAAATTAGGGGCCAAGCACTTCGTCTTGTCTAAGGACTCGAAAGCATTAGAGTCTTTGACTGGAAAATATCATTTAATCATTAACTCTGTTTCTGCACAGATGAATTTAACGCCCTATTTACGAATGCTGAAAATGGATGGAACAATGGTGATGTTGGGAGTCCCTCCAGAACCAAATCAAGTCGCAGCAGGAGCATTGATCGGTGGTCGTAAAAAATTAACTGGTTCGTTAATCGGTGGGATCAAAGAAACTCAAGAAATGTTAGATTTCTGTGCTAAAAAGAAAGTGTTCTCTGAAGTCGAAGTTATTTCTGCTCAACAAATCGATCAAGCTTATGAAAGAACTGTCGCTGGCCAAGTAAAGTATCGATTTGTAATTGATATGAAAACTTTGTAACGAAAAGAGAAATCTTAATCGATTTTTAACAGGGAATATAATTTTTAATTTGTTCTTAACAAAAATGATGAAATTTTAACTCAGAATTATGAGTCAGATCATATTGATGTTTCATCATTGTGGTATTCTAGTATTAAGAAAAACACAGGAGATGATATGTCTCAGCTTGATACTTACGTGGCGGAACAGCCTGGAATCCTAAAAATTGAAAACAAATATTATTTGTTTCTAGATAATATTCAGTGCTGCGAGTGTCCGAGTAAAATCGCAGGAGTTCTTGCTGGCAATGGATACTCGGAAGTAGAAGTAGACACAGATAAAAGCATTGTCGAGTTTACTGTGCCTAACAAAAATTTTGATACATTTTTAACTGCAATTTCACAACTGGAAAAATTGGGGTATGTTGTCGTTAATACAAAAGAGGGCTTAAATAAATTGGATCAGAAAGCATTCGATTCCGAGATTTGTCGCTTGCAAATCAATCATTAGAATGACTTTCGTGTCCAAAAAAGATAGTATATCTAGATCATGGAAGATCTAGAGCGACAGCTGAAGGAATTTAAATTACAAATCACATATAAGGCTGGACTTAAAAGAATTAATCTACGCTTACAAAAAAATAAAATTATTTCTGTTACTTCTCCGCGATCTGTTTCTCGAAACGAAATTTTAAATTTTGTATATCGTAAATCGAACTGGATTTTAAAACATACAGATTTTATAAATCAAAATTCAGATGCCGATTTTACGACGACTTACCTCCATCAAAGCTTAATCCCATTTCGGGGTGAAAATTGGATCTTATTTTATCAAACTCAATCCACTGGATCTGCGACCGTCGTACCAGATTGGGAACAAAAACAATTATTAATTCGCGCTAGCTCGCGCATTTTAGAACAGCCTGAAAAAGTAAAGAAAATCGTGACTCAATGGATTTACGATCAAGCCCAATCAGAAATTCAGAAAAAAGTCGCTTACTATGCCAGCTTATTGAAAGTTCAACCGCGCGCTGTCTATTTCAAAAATTACCGATCTCGTTGGGGAGCCTGTAATTCGAAAGCAGAGCTTTTTTTTAATTGGCAGATTATTGGCTTTTCCGACAGATTACTGGATTATGTTGTGGCTCACGAATTATGCCATATTTTGGAAATGAATCACAGTCCTCGATTTTATCAACTGCTGCAAAATTTGGGCTTTGATGT
>DALYIB010000147.1:0-6878 GCA_031970595.1 Pseudobdellovibrio sp. | reverse complement strand
TAATTAAAAAATCTTTGGAATCAGAAAAACAAATCAACATGGTTGATCATGGTGCCGGCAAATCTTATTTAGGTTTTATAATTTACGATTTATTGATCAAAAAATTGAATGATTCAAATATCTTTGGAATTGAAACGCGTCCTGAATTAATTAAAAAATCCCAAGATATCGCGCAAAAAATGAAATTCGACAGAATGCATTTTTTAAATTTATCTGTTTCTGATTCGATTACCTCTGACCAAATTCCGGACAAGGTCGATATTGTGACAGCCTTACATGCCTGTGATACAGCCACAGATGATGCCATTGATTTTGCATTTCAAAAAAATGCCAAACACCTAGTTTTGATTCCCTGCTGTCAGGCCGAAGTCGCGGCCACATTAAAAAAACACAAAGCCGAACTTTTGCACAAACCCCAAACTGAATTATGGCGTCATGCTTTACACACGCGTGAATTCGGCAGTCATTTAACAAATGTCCTACGCTGTTTACGTTTAGAATCAATGGGTTATCAAGTCACGGTCACTGAATTCACGGGGCTGGAGCATTCACTGAAAAATGAATTGATCATTGCCACGAAAATCGAAAAATTTCGCCCCAAACAGGCCGACAAATTACATACCTTACTAGAAGAATATCACCTGAACGAACTGGGTCATCGATTTCAAGTCAAACCACCAACAAATGTGGCTAGTAATTAAACAAAATCCTTCATAGAAAACCGCATCCTGGGTTGATCTGTCCGGGTATATTTGCTAGCGTGATACCTAATTTGAATCGCCTTGGGGGTGTAGCTTAGTTGGTTAAAGCACGGTGCTCATAACACTGGGATCCGGGGTTCAAGTCCCTGCGCCCCTACCATTTTTAATCGAGAAACATAAAACTATTTTTTTAGTATGGGTTGTCTGTAGTGATTTGCCCTTACATTTTCTTCTGCTAATTTAGCAGTTTCCTGAATTCTTTTAATACGTGTTTTTTGAGTTTTAGCTAAAGCAATCCATTCAAGTATCGATCTTTGGGAAGATGGAGGAAATAATTTATAGTTTTTAAGAGCTTGTTTATATCTGCGAAATTCTTTCATTAAATCTGATGGAATTTTATTTCCATCAGTATGCTTTAAAATATCCCACGAACCATCTTCTTGGGATCGTTTGATGACATTCAGTCCTGACTGAGTTATGCGGCCTTCTGCCTTAAGCCTCTTGACCTTATCCCGATTAATTTTTGACCAAGCACTACCTTTCTTTCTAGGGGATAATCTGAGCATTTTTCTGTCTTTATCAAACGTGCGGGGCAGACTATCAATCCAGCCAAAGCACAACAATTCGTCAACAATATAAGTGTAGTCAATATAATATTCAGGAACAGATTTTTTATAAGTTATGAGCCATATGCTTTCTTTTTGTGAA
Organism: Pseudobdellovibrio sp.; assembly: GCA_031970595.1. Taxonomy (GTDB): domain Bacteria; phylum Bdellovibrionota; class Bdellovibrionia; order Bdellovibrionales; family Bdellovibrionaceae; genus Pseudobdellovibrio. The sequence continues at coordinate 5,469 of DALYIB010000147.1, read as the reverse complement.
TGATTTTTTTTTAGCCAATTTCGGAGTTCTTTTAAGGATTTAACTTCAACTTTTTTTAGATTTTGTTCCATAAAAAATAATAACTTATTTTAAAAAAAGTATTTACTAAATAATTTTCTTTTTTCGAATGGCCAATCAAATTCTCAATTTGTAGTAATAAGTAGTTGTAAAAATTTACTTATTAATTTGGACTGGAATTATTAATTGATGGTTTTTTCCTTCAAGATCAAAGTTCACTTTAATTTGCCATTCTCCCATCATAATAAAATAAACTTGAGTTACTTTGAACAAACCTGGACCAAATTTAGAAAATTGAACTGGTACAGAACCATGACCGTGACCATTCCCCATATCCATCCACAATTCGATTGATAAATTTTCAATTTTATCAGCGTTAGGCGCAGTCGAGTGAAGCACAAATTCATAATATTTTTCAGCTGTAAATTCCTCATTATATCCGATATGCGCACATACATTAGCATCAGTTTCTGAACAAAAATTTTCAGAATGGAAATTATGGGCTTGGGCAAATACAGAAAATAAACTAACGCTTAAAACAAATAAAAATGCTTTCATATTGAATCTCCAAAATAACATCTACAGTTAGCTATTAAACTGCTTTATGTCACATCTTTTTTCTAAGACTTGTTTATAATAAGTTCATTTTAAGTTATTGCTTGGTTTTTTGGATTATAGAGCTGACTATACTTTCATCAAAGTACTTTAAACAGCCCGACTTACCATTTATTTTATTTTTTCCAGCTGGGCTTGGTGTTGTTCGGGCTTCTTCCATTTGTTGTTACCGATGCGACTCGCATGTACGGGCTTGAATCAAGATTTCCCGTATTGCCGTAACAACAGCCTCTGGATTTTCGATCGGTATGACGTGTCCACCTTTTACAAAAGTCTGTTTCGAATTTGGGTAAAGGTTAACAATATCCTTTTTCTTATCAATCAAATCCTGTTCATATTCATTGGTTGCAATTTCTGGTTTTGTCGCTGTCAAAACCCGGATTGGAAATTTTATTTCTTTGGTTGAGTAACTTAAGACCTGCTCTCCTGATTTGTTGATTGAAGCTAGCTCTGCTTCACCGGTTTTTGAAAGAAATAAAAACATATACAACTTTGTCCACCACGACCAATTTTTAGGATCACCGGCTCCTTTCATTTGCAATGGATGAGTCGAATCAACAAGAACCAGACCAACCACCTCAGTAGGATACTTCCTGGCAAATAATTGCATATAGAGCCCTCCAGATGAGTGACCTACCAAAACGTAAGGCGGAGTTATTTTTAATTCATTGAGATAAAATCTTAACTCTTGAACAATTTGCTCAGCATCTCTTGTTTTGTCTGTTTGATCGCTTTTTCCGATTCCCGGTCTGTTGTAAGCAAATACACTGTTTGTTTTCGAAATATCCGTTACAATCTTATCCCACCATTCCACATGCCCATCAAGCCCACTAGCTAATATAATCGTCGGATTACTACTGCGACGATAAATAAATTCCAAATTTGAACCGTTGAACAGCTTGGACTCTTTTCCCTTGATAGAAGCGCATCCTAGAAACAGGATGTTCATTAAAATTAGGATTATAAATAGAATTTGTTTTTTCATACTAAAAATTAATTCCGAAATGCAGACCTGGTTCAAAACCAAAATAATCAGGCCACTTATTATCTTTTTCTTGAAAAGATGCTGGAGTATTTGTTTTTATCGGCCAATGAGTCAAGCCAATTGATGGTTCAATAAAAAAGCGATTTTCAAACATTTGAATTTGATAGCCCAAACGAAAGGTAATAAATAATGTATATCCACTCGCAATTTTTTGATCATTGACATCATAATAGTCTTGAAAAGAATTCATACCATGAATAGCTGTATATAATCCTTTCCACCAAAATCGATTGTAGGCGATACCGATAATATTTTGGCGGACAAGACCAGGATAATCTTCACCCTCAGCATCAAATGACGGCCCCCATGGAATACCCAAAGGCCATCCAAATCTAGACTTTTTAAGCTCTAAAAATAAAACATCTTTGGGTGTAATTCTGTATCCAAGGTTTAATTGAACAAATTCAGGATTTTTTTTACCCTCATCAAAATTTCCCAACAATAAAAAAGTACTACCCAAAAAATATTTTTGAGAAATATTTTCTTGTGCTTTTAACTTTAAGGCACTTGTCATTACTAAGAAAAATCCAAAACCTAAAATGACTTTTTTCACTTCTAACTCCTAATTAAAAATTTAAACGTTTTTTTGCGGCCACTTCCAAGCCAAGCAAATAATGAACAGCAATATAATAACTTCGACGATGGCACCAAAAATCATATGTGCCCAGGCCAAGCCGGACAGATTAAATAATGTGTAGGGAATATAAATCACAGCCAACACTAAATTCATCCAACGATTGATTCGAGCTGGCATCATCAAAGACAAACAAATCATGACGGCGGGAATCGTGACCGATACCAATCCAATCGAAAGGGCGCCTTGGGTAATATCAAAGACGTACATTTTGCCAGCCAAAATATCGTTGATGGAGCCCGGCATATATAAATGGAAATAATCCACATAAATATAAAGAAACATAAAACTAGTCCACAGCGCAGCCAGTTTTATTTTGATGTTCACTTTGATATCTTCTAATTCATTATTCATATTTGATTTTGCTTTCATTCCAACAGTAATTATCGATTACAAATGCACTTTTGTTCTTCTTTGCCGTAAAATAACAATAACAAGGCTCCGCCATGACCCTGGGAATATTCTTTGATTTCGGGATTGGTTTTACACATCAATGCACAATCCGCTACACCGGCTTTGAATTCGGCATTTTTAGGTTCCGAAGCACATCCAGCCAGAAATAAGGCGCAAGTGATCGCCATCAATAATTTGATTTTCATAAGGTCTCCTTTTTCATTTATGTTTTTCAGTCTTAACTGTTAATTTTTTTTCGTAATCATAAATAGCCCGATTTTGTCGGGGCTCCAGTCCATGATTTTGGTAAATCCGATTTGTTCATGCAGTTGGATCAGATCGGATTTTGAAAATATTTTAACGAATGGAATCAGTCCAAAAAAATATCCGATGGGCGCCACAAATTTTAAAAATCGTAAAACGGGATGATTCTGTATACAGGCCGTCGAAGTAATAAAATAGCCGCCTGGTTTTAATAAACTGTGGACTTTACGTAGGGTGTTTTCTTTGTCTTTTAGTAAATGCAGAATGTTTAATCCCAGAATGACATCGAATTGATGTTGTCTTTCGTCAAAATCAGTAATTTCAGCGCGTTGAAAAGTAATGTTTGAAATATTTTTGTCGGCGGCTTTTTTTTGGCCGATGGCGATCATATTTTTTGAAAAGTCAGTGGCGGTGATGTGTTTGACATAGGGGGCGTGAATAATCGCTGTGCTGCCGGTACCGCATCCAAATTCCAGGACATGCATATCGGGCTTTAAAAACTGTCGAGTCAATTCCAGTTTCTTTTCGTAAATTTGCTGATTGGGAATGGGGCTTAATGAATACTTGTGGGCGAACTTATCCCAAAATTGCGAATCCTTTGATGCTGCGTTTGACATTAATCACACCTCTTATTCTATCGACAATTGTTAAGCAATTTTAATTAAAATAAAAAACCAAAATTCAGGCCAGGCTCAATAGTGTACTTTGGTGAATCCTTTTCCTTTTCTTGAAAAGACTGAGGCAAGCCTGTATTTATCGGCCAGCTTGTTAAAGTAGCAGAAGGCTCAATAAAAAAAGAATTGCCGAGTTTAAAATGATATCCTGCTCGTAGCATTAAAAAAAGCTGCTCACCTGTTCCAAGTTGAACATTTTCAGAGGAAAAATATTCTTGTTTCAGCCACAGCCCATGAAATGCCATATACATTCCACCCCACAAAAATCGCTGATAGGCTAAGCCTGGTCCAAGGCCTTTCACATATCCAGGATATTCTTTTTCTTTTGATGGAAACATACCTTCACCAAGAGGATGATAATATTTCCAAGTGATCAATTCGATTGTTAACGTATCTTTATCAGACAGGTAATAGCCTAAATTAATCTGATAAAAGTCGATAGGTTGATTTTCGTCACGATCAACATTTACAAGTATAAAAGCAGATGTACCAATAAAAAGATCACCCTTTTTACCACTAGCCATCAATAAGACAGGACTTAGAAAACATAGAAAAATAAGTACTTTTTTCAATCACAAACTCCAATCATTGCTAGAGGTCATGTACTACGTTTGACATTAATCACACCTCTTATATGCTTGTATTGTACACATGCATAAATGAAACTAAAATAGTTAAATTTGGCACTGAGATATGCAAAAATGCATGGATAGAAAATGGGTCATATATGAACTGGAATGCGATTAATTTTGATTGGAATCGGGCTCGTGCTTTTTTAGTGGCCGTCGAGGAAGGATCTTTGTCCGCAGCGGCCAAGGCCCTGAATATGAGTCAATCGACCTTGGGTCGCCAGGTCAGTGCTTTGGAAAAGGAATTAGGTGTCATCCTGTTTGAAAGAGTGGGTCGTGGTTTTGAAATCACTGGCAGCGGAGTCGAATTGTACGAACATGTGAAAGCCATGGGCGAAGCCGCCAATAAACTGTCGCTGACGGCGTCGGGGCGATCGCAATCGATCGAAGGCACCGTATCGATTTCAGCATCGAATACGATGTCGGCCTATATTCTGCCGGGATTGATTCAGAAAATTCGGCAGAAGGAACCGGGAATTCAAATCGAATTAGTATCCACGAACGCCATCAGTGATTTACGTAAACGCGAAGCCGATATCGCCATCCGAAATGTCGAACCTACTCATCCGGAATTAATTTTTAAAAAGCTGAAACAGACGAATGCCTATTTATATGCGACACCGGGGTATTTAAAAAAAATAGGGCCGGTGCAAAAAATTTCGGATCTGAAAAAAGCCGAATTTATAGGATTTGCCAGCAATCATGAATACATCGAAGGCCTGAAAAGAATTGGTATCGAACTTACGCCCCAAAATTTTCAAATTTTTTCTGACGACCACATATTTCACTGGGAAATGGTCAAACGCGGGGTTGGTATCGGGGTTATGATTGAATCCGTAGGCGCCAAAGAAAGCAGTGTACGCAAAGTTCTGGAAAAGCAGCCCCCAATGAAAATCAACAATTGGGTCGTCGCCCATCGCGAATTAAAAACCAATCGCCGCATCCGCATTGTTTTTGATTTCCTGGCGGAGGAGTTGAGTTAAATATATCTGAGTAACCAATCCATTTGAATGACTCAATTATCTACAAAAAACTTGATCCAAAGAGTGTTCGAAATTTTTATCTTTATTTGTAAAAAAACCATGATGTATCTGACTTGAGTTAAGACAACTGTAAATTACATAAACTACATTCTTCGCGCCTGGAGTTTCTGGGCAAGCTCCCGGCGAATTATTTTTTGTTAAATAAATATTTGCT
>DALYIB010000146.1:0-6898 GCA_031970595.1 Pseudobdellovibrio sp. | reverse complement strand
GAGGGTTGTGTTTCAAACACAGCCCTTTTTTTTAACTCTGAAAAGGAAAAATCAGTGCAAAATTTAAATTATTTAACAGAAATTCAATCTGAAAAAGTTCAAAAATTTATTCAAACAGAAAACAAACTCAGTCTAGATCGCTTGGAAAAAGATCCCCGCTATCCTGAAATTCATCAACAACTGGAAAAAATATTAACAGCCAAGGACAAACTTCCGCATTTATTTTTTGTCGGCCAAACTATTTATGATTTTTGGCAAGATGATCAACATATCAAAGGTGTTTTACGCAAAACAGATCTGAATTCACTCAATTCCGGAAAACCAAACTGGAAAATTGTTTTGGACTTAGATTTATTAGCTAAAAATGAAAATAAAAACTGGGTTTGGAAGGGTATGCATTGCTTGGACAACCAAGAAGGCCTGTGTCTGTTCCAATTATCCGAGGGCGGACAAGATGCCAGTGTCTATCGCGAGTTCGATTTAAAAACTCAGCAATGGGTTACCAATGGCTTTTATTTGCCTGAATCAAAATCCGATATCGTATGGGTCGACAAAGATACGCTGCTGTTGGCCGATGGCCGCCCGGGAAAAAAATTAACTTTGTCTGGATATCCCTCGACAATCAAAGTTTGGAAACGCGGACAGAACGTCGATGAATCTAAAACTATTTTTACTGGTGATCAAAAAGACATGGGAATTTGGATCAGCTCGTACAAACAAGCTGAAAAAACTTATTTCCATATTTACCAGGGACTCAGCTTTTATGCCGCTCATATTTTTTTGATCGATACTCAAAATGATTTTAAAATCACAAAATTACCTTTACCGACCGATGCCGACCTAGCCACTTACTTTAAAGGTTTTGCGTTATTTAACAATCGAACTGAATTTGATTTAAATGGCACCAAACTGGCTGCAGGACATGTTTTGGCATTGGATTTAAAAAATTTAGAAAAACCCGAATTTCAAATTTTAACTTCGACTAAAAACTTTTTAATTTTAGGTGCTTTGGATGACGTTAAAAAAAATATTTCCAAAGTGGATTATATTAATCACCAATGGGAAATTTCGCCTTTGTCGGATTTGAAAAAATCTGGAAATACGACAGTCGTCGCGGCAACAACTGCGTTGAATCAAGCCTATATTTCGTATACTGATTTTTTAACACCGACAACGTATCGATTTTTGGACTTGGACAAAAATACAAATACCAAAGTGATGTCGGCACCAGCGCGATTTAAATCAGATGATTTTGTTTCACATCAGTACAAAACAACAAGCAAAGATGGAACAACAATTCCTTATTTCATTGTTCACAGTAAAAAAATTCAACTTGATGGAAAAAATCCAACTTTGATTTACGCTTATGGTGGCTTTGAATACGCATTGACTCCGCATTACTTAGGAGCCGTCGGCAAGGCTTGGTTGGAAAAAGGCGGCGTTTACGTACTGGCGAATATTCGTGGTGGCGGCGAATACGGGCCGACTTGGCATAATTCAGTGCTGCGTGAAAATCGTCAGAAAGTATTTGATGATTTTTATGCTGTCGCCGAAGACATCATTCGCAAAAAAATTTCCTCGCCGAATCATTTAGGAATTCAGGGCGGATCTAATGGCGGATTGTTAACATCAGTGGCTTTTACACAGCGACCTGATTTATACAAAGCCGTGATCAGCGAAGTGCCTTTGGCGAATATGATGGAATATCATAAATGGCTAGCAGGTAATAGCTGGATGGAAGAATACGGAAATCCAGACGATCCTGAAATGCGTAAATATTTATTGGGTTATTCACCTTTACATAACTTATCAGCCGACAAGAAATATCCTGAAGTATTTTATGTGACCAGCACGAAAGATGACCGTGTTCATCCAGCGCATGCTCGCCAGATGGTGGCGCGCATGCGTGAATTAGGTCATCCTGTGATGTATTTTGAAAACCAAGACGGTGGACACGGCCGAGCTGCCAATATGAAAGACTATGCTCGGCTGATGGCTTTGGAATTTACTTATTTATTCCAAAAACTATCGAAATAATATTATTCAACATCAATTTCACATTCAGAGTGGCTTTGCAATAAAGCCACTTTACCTCTGAGAAAATTTTTGAATAAAATTGCATAAAAAACCGTACTTTCGTACTGAAAGCCAGATTATAAAGTTTAATAATATGACAACAAATTTTTATTCACTCAAAATTAGTCGTAAAAGAACTAAAGGGGCAGACGTGAATATTTCAAAATTATTTGTCGCAATATTTTTAACTTTGATTACGCATAATGCAAAAGCTGTAGATAAAGGCTTGGGCTGTGGACTTGGTAGCGAAATTGCACCCGATAAAACTTGGGTATCTGCTACTACTCAAGGTTTCATCGATGCTAATCTTCCTGTATCTTTTTCAATAACCTCTGGCACTTCTGGCTGCGCTGAACATTCTATCGTTCAAAAAAATAAAGCCGCAATTCATTATGCTGAAGCTAACTATAAACAACTAGAAATTGAAATATCCCAAGGAAATGGTGAGTACTTAATAGGATTTACTCAAGTACTTGGCTGCACCGAAAAAGCAAATAATAAAGTCAGTCGGACTTTGCAAAGTCATTACGAGCAACTTTTTCCTATAGAAGGTAATCCACTTCAAATGCTTCGAGATATTCAAACACTGATAAAATCTGAACCTACTTTAAGTTCTTTATGTTCAGTCCAGTTTATAATATAGGAGTTGTTATGTTTAAAAAAATTTTTTCAATTATCGCAATTTTAGGTTTAACATCAACTTCGTTAGCAGCTAAAGGTGATAAAAGCACGGGATGTGGCTTAGGATGGAAAGTAAACAGTCGCCTAAGTCTTTCAGGTACTTCAACACGGGGCACGACAAATTCTGTTTCTGGCGGTGCTTTTGGTACAACTTCAGGTACCTCTGGTTGCGATCAATACAGTATTGTTAAAAAAGAGAGCGAAGTTATTCATTTTACAGAAGCTAATTATGAGTTTTTATTGCGCGACAGTGCCGTAGGCCATGGCGAAGCTTTAGATGGATTGGCAATAACATTAAACTGCCAACCAAAGGTTTTGGGATCAGCTTTAAAAGCTAATTATGAGTCATTGGTAATTCAGCCTGATGCAAATATGTTCTTGAAACAGGTTAAATCAATATCACAAAACTCACCATTATTGAATCAATGCATGAGTCTAAATGAAATTTAACCTGCATCTGTTACAAATTTAAGATCTAATAGACTCTAAATGAATCTGAATACTTATTTAGGGTTTTTACTGTGTTTTTTAAAAATAACTTTATCATTTTCTCAAGAATTGGCTCCAGAATTCGATTTACATCAAATTCAAAAAGTAGCTAATTCGCAATACTGGCATAGATTACTTCATTATAGACCCGCAATGCTAAATGATTATAAAAGTCGGATCTCAGAATCTCTGTTTTTTTTAGCGCCTGATGGAAGAACCAATCCATTTTCTGAATTAAAAGCAACTCTTCAATTTTTTTATACCAATAACAAAATTGGCCGGTTTCAGCAAACCCCTCAGTGTGCTTTTCCAGAAAGATTTCGTTTCCTAAAACAACAGTTTAACTTAAACATAAAAATAGAAGAATGTTCAGATTTAAAAAATTGGCTTGAAGGATTTTCAGGCGACTCTGCAGCGATTGTTTATTCTGCTGCGTTTCCTAACAACCCCGCATCTATATTTGGTCATACACTGATGCGGATTAATTCAATGAAAAAGCAAACGACCACAGCAAAAAGAGATCTTTTGGACTATAGCATCAGTTATGCTGCCGGCATGACTGATGAGTCACCTTTAGAGTATGCGTTTAAAGGAATTTTTGGTGGCTTTCCTGGGATTACAGCAGTTACTCCTTACTATATCAAAGTCAACGAATACGTAAAATCTGAAAATCGTGATTTGTGGGAATACAACGTCGATTTAAAGCCCGAGCAAATTGAAAATATGCTTCGTCATATATGGGAAATTCAAAACTCTGCTGATATTAGTTATTATTTTATCGATGAAAACTGTGCTTATTTTCTATTAGTCCTTTTGGAAATCGCAAACCCTGAATGGCATTTAATTGACAAAACATCTTGGTATGTATCACCCGCACAGTCGATAAAAATTTTAGCAGATACTCCTGGTGTTGTAACTCAGGTTCAATTCAGACCGTCAGCATTTAAAATCATGCAATTCAGGATGAATAAGTTAGATCCGAATCAACTCGAAAAATTAACTCGTATTTTAGAATCGAAGTCACTTGATAATCAAACACTGCTTGACTCGCCAATGATTATTGATGCCGCTTTAGATTACATGCAATATATCAGAGCCGAAAAAAATGGTGCTCAGTCTGATGAAGATAAAAAATTTTATCGCAGTCTTTTGGTTTCACGCTCTAAGATAAAAGAAGAAAATTATCCAAATTTTAGAATAGACGAGGCAGAGATGAGTCAAGACTCCAGGCCTGATCAAAGCCATGATACAATTCAAGTTGGAACAAGTGTTGGCAGCATTAACAATGCTTATGCGCATGAGTTTCGTCTTCGAATGGGATTGTCTGACTTTGTAAATGACGATACCGGTTTGACTAAGTACGCATCACTCCAGTGGCTAGACACACGTATCCGCTATCTGGATTTCACAAAAAAATGGAATCTGGAAACCTTACGATTCCTGCAGGTAAAATCTTTATTTCCTCAGAATTCTATACAAAAAGATATTTCTTGGGGTTTTGATTTTAATTATTTAAATCCACATGATTTATCGTGTAAAAGCTGTCAAGTTCTCCATTTGGAAGGTTCTTTAGGACAAGCCTGGAAATGGGAATCGATATTTGTTTATGGATTTTTCGTTTCAGGTTCTGTTGAAACTGGGCATATCTTTGATAATGGATATCGATTAAATCCAAGTATAGATTTTGAAGCTGTCTACGAACTCACAAACCGATTTAAAACTCATTTTTTTGTTCGAGAGGTTTTTGATCTAGATTTTTCTGGCCGCACGGAAAGAAGATTAAGTTTCACTGATCTAACCTTGGAGCAAGGGTGGACTCTATCTCAAAAATGGGATTTGCGCTTTAAAGCACGCTATATTCCAAATCAAGATAAGTCCGCTTCATATTCAGAGTTAATGGTGGGTGGAAACTATTATTTTTAATAGTCAAAGTTCCCAAAAACTTTCGAAATAATATTATTCAACATCAATTTCACATTCGTATTGTGGTTTCGCATTCGGAACCACAATGACGGAACGGATACATACTAATCCACCAGCAACCTTCATTTTACGACTGGAACCCACGATTCCTGGATTCAAAGTTTTTTCCTTCACATCCATCGCTTTATAAATCGCTTCGAAATTGGCTTGTGAATCATCTGTGCGGCAAGAATAAGTTGGTTTTGCATTGGGAACGATGATCACAGATTTTTCGCAAATCAAACCACCCACTGATTTTTCAGTGCGGCTGGAACCCACGATACCAGGATTCAAAACTGTTTCTTTTACTTTTAATGCTTTATAAATTTTTTCGGGATTGTACTGATACCCGAATGCCAACTGACTCATACAAACAGATAAACCTAAAATAAGACTTAATTTTTTCATAGAAAAACTCCTGATAATTTCGGTCTTTATATCATAACTCAGGCCGTTTCATCGAATTGAACTGAATCAAAAGGCCTTCGTTTGAAAAATACACCCTATTGTAAAGTTTTTTGACACTTTAAATTTTCAAAATCGATGCGTTCTGTGAATATGGAATAGCTTTTTTGCTGACAGTAATCATCTGTTAAAGCCGATCCGGGCTGGCATCCCCCAACAGAATCATAAATCTGGAATTTTTTTATTTGAACTGAACTGGAATCCATCTGAATTTCAAAGGGTTGGTTCGCAGATAATTCACTGACTGAAAAATTCCATGGATAATTCTGCAATTGGCTGCCAACTAGATCGAAGGCCGATCTAAGCGAAGCGACAGGTTTTTGATTAGCCGCGATTTCAATCGACCAAAAGCCATAATCCGTATAGCGATAATAAAAACAAGAAGCTTTATTTTGAATTCGAATTTGGATTTTTTGTTGGCTGTACTGATATTTTCCGTCAGCTTCACAGTGGATCACTTCGGTTTTGTTGTTTTTGCAGTAAGGATCATTGTATTGCAAAATATCCTGCGCATAAATTTTTGAAGCCGCCAGTACTAGATATAGTGTTGTGATTGTTTTTTTCATTTTTTCTCCTTTTAGTTTTAGAAAAAGCAGTTGTCCACATTTTGTCTGTTGATAACTCTGATGCAGGAAATTATGAAAAAAAATAATATTTGTATAATTCATAATTTTCATTTTATTATGAATTTAAATGAGTTTACTCAGCCCTTCCCTACAGGCTTTCTGGGCAGTATCTAACAAAGGTACTGTTCAGGAAGCCGCTCGCACGATTGGATTGACCCAAACCGGAGTCACACAAAGAGTTCGCTCTTTGGAGAAGCAGTTAAAAACAACGCTTTTCATTCGTTCGCGAAAAGGAATGAAGCTAACACCTGAAGGCGAAAGTCTTTTGATGTTTGTAAAACAATGTTTAGAAAACGAGGGAATGGCCCTTTCAAGGATTCAAAAGGCAGCTTTTGAAAGCATCATTGAATTCGGCATCTCGGGACCATCTAGTATTTTGCGTTCTAGGGTCATTCCCAAATTAATCCCACTCAGTTCAACTTATCCACAGTTGCGATTCAAATTCGATTTATCTGACACCAGTAGCAACAGCGATAAACTGAAAACTGGATTTTGTGATTTGGCTATCTTGGAACACCACGAAGTGTCCAAGGAAATGGATTCAAAAATCCTGCGCCCCGAAAAATATAAATTATTTGCAGCGTCCTCATGGAAGAGGC
>DALYIB010000145.1:0-6908 GCA_031970595.1 Pseudobdellovibrio sp. | reverse complement strand
TTTGGCTTCGTCGACCTTGTATTTTTCAAATTCGAGAATTTCACGCAAGGCATACCGAATACCTTTTTCGTCATCAATAATTAGGATTTTCGTTTTTAATTTAGACTCATGTAACGTTGCCATGTTTCTTCCTTGTTCCTTAATCAGTTAAATACTCATTGGTAATTCAATATACATTTTAGTTCCATTAGGCTCATTTGCCAGCGCACGAATCACTCCACTGTGATCTTCGATAATGCTTTTTACAATGGGTAACCCCAATCCTGTGCCTTTTTCTTTGGTGGAATAATACGGTTCAAATACTCGAGTGCGGTCGCGCTGTGGAATTCCGATTCCATTATCCGCGATGGAAATTTTAACAATACGGTGTTGTTCACTGTATTCCGTTTTAATCGTTACAGTCGGTTTTTCAGTTTTCTCGACAGCGGCAACAGCATTATCAATCAAATTTGTGAATACTCGTTTCATTTGTGATGGATCAAATTTAAATTCTGGCAAAACAGCATCCAATTCAAAAACAAAATTTACATCACCATGGTTGTCTTTGTAGATTTTAGCCACATCGGATAGAACCTGATTCAACTGACCTGGCACGGGCTTTAACTGCGGCATTCGAGCGAACTGACTGAATTCATTCACCAAATTTCGCATATCATCGACCTGGGACACGATCATTTGTATGGAATCATTAAAAGCTTGATCCGAAATTTGTTGGCCATATTTGCGTGACAATCTTTCGGCGGCTAATCGAATCGGGGTCAGTGGGTTTTTAATTTCATGAGCAATTCTGCGAGCCAGTTCCGACCAAGCTGCCGCACGTTGTGCATTCATAATCATCGTCATATCGTCAAACACCATAATGCGACCGATCTCTTCTTGAAGTTCGTTACGCAAAATTGAAATGTGCACTGACATTGGAATCGGCTCTTTGTTAATCTCGACACGAATTTCTTTTTGCAAGGAAGACAGCTTATTTTCCTGCATCAATTTTACAAAGTTAGCAAAAATTTGATAATTTTCTTCACTCATGGATTGACGAACATGTCGTCCTACGGATTGCACAGGATCCACCATCAATAATTCACCCGCCCGTCGATTCATCGTCGTCACGTGACCGTTCATATCAACTGACAACACTCCGGCATTCACGTTCGCCAAAACAATTTCAACATACTTAGTGTATTGATTTAAATTTTTCAGTGTTTGTTGCAGCTCTAATTCAGACGTTGAAAGATTTGTGATCATCTGATTAAAGTTTCCAATCAAACTGTTGATTTCTTCGCTGCCGGATTGGATTTCAACCAATGAATAATCACCACCAGCGACTTTTTTGGTGGCACGACCCAATTGAACCAACGGCACAGATAACTGCTTGGCTAAATGGAATCCAAACCAAACCGCACCGAACAAAGTCACTAGCGACATAACAACCAGCATGATGAAATACATGGATTTCAGCGGATACTCGATGAACAAATTACTTTGAAATTCTTGGTAAGCACCAACGATATCATCCAATTTGGATCCAGGTGATAAATTCAACTGTTTTGTAACAATCACAACACCTATTATCTGGTTATTGGATTTCACAACAGGAACCATCAAACGCAACAAGTGCGCTCCGGAAAACAAATGAATCAAACTGGCTTTGGATTGATACAGGACACCTTTTTGTAAAAAATCCAAGTTTACTTTGGGAATGGTTGTGGAAATGATCGAATAATCTTGGAACAAAACTCTTTGCGATAAAATATCTGGGTAAAACTCGACAGCATCTAATTTGTAATTTTCGCGCGCTGACTTTAATACGGATGCAATATCTGCTGGGCTGGCATGCAGAACTTTATCTGCAATAGTGTCAGCGTACTCGTAACCATTTCTTTTTTCATGAACAATAAAGGATTCAATGACTTCCGAAGCGTTTTTAAGTAACCCCACCATGCGACCCGAAAACCATTTTTCAAAACTGCTATTCAAATAAAAAACCGAGATGACTAAAACAAGCAAAGTAGGAATTGTCGAAAACGTCGCAAAGGCGACGGTCAGTTTTGATTTTAAACTGGAACCAAAAATTTTCCCACGACGCTCAAGAAAAACTTTGACGACGTTTCTGAAAATTAAAAATAAAAGAAATAAAATAAGGACAAGATTGAAGTTAACTAAACCGATGAAATAAATAACGTAGGGTGCAGGTAAATTTTGGCCAGAACGAAATACATAAATTTCAACACCAACCAAGATCGCCAATAAGATCGACAAAAGGAAAATATAAACGACTTCCCTTTTACGTTTAGAAATTTCTAAAGTGGTTTTTTCCTGCTGACGATCAGCTTTTGACATCTAATTATTTTTTCTTGATTTCTGACAGAAGTCCAATCATCTCGATCACTGCCCTCGCAGCGTCAACGCCTTTGTGCCCGTGCTCGCCGCCGACGCGATCGAAAGCTTGTTCTTCGTTTTCGACCGTTAAGACACCAAAACCGATTGGTTTTTTATAATCCAGCATAAGTCTTGAGCAATTTCTTTCGACAGAGCGACAAACTTCTTCGTAATGAGTTGTTTCACCGCGAATAACTGCTCCCAAAGTAACAACACCGTCTACTTTTTGATATTCTAGCAAAGCCTGAGCCGCTAAGGGGATCTCGACGGCTCCTGGAACTCGAACCGCAAAAACTTCAACTCCGCAATTTTCTAGGAACTGCAAAGTCCCTTGTTCTAAAGGATCCGTCACTTCTTCGTTAAAACGAGAAGTCACGACTCCGATTTTTAATCGAGTTGATTTTTTATTGATTTTTTTTTGCTTTAATTTTTGAGCTTTAGCCATGTTCTTTCCTGTACTGAACTAGATCTGCAATAGTTCCAATTTTAATTCCAAATTTTCTAGAAAATTCCAATAATTGTGGCAATCGAGACATTGTCCCATCATCGTTAATCAGTTCACAAATCACGGCTGCCGGAGTCAAACCGGCTAGCTGAGCATAATCAACACTGGCCTCAGTATGACCTTGTCTTCCCAAGACACCTTTTGAATTCGCCTTCAAAGGAAAAACATGGCCTGGAACAATCACATCCTTCGCTGTTGAATTCGAACGAGATGCAACTTTGATTGTATGGGCACGGTCTGCCGCAGAAATACCCGTCGTAATTCCCGAACTGGCTTCGATGCTGTAAGTAAATGCTGTTTCCGTTGGACCCGAGCGATGCTTTTCAGATCGCATCATCGGTAATTCTAATTCTTGAATTTTTTCAGCCGTTAAAGTCAGACAAATCAATCCACGCGCTTCTTTGGCCAGAAAATTGACGGCCTCTTCGGTTACGAAATCAGCTGCCAAGACCAAATCACCTTCATTTTCGCGATCTTCATCGTCGACAAGAATGATAAATTTTCCTTGTTTAAAATCTTGGATAAGTTCTTGAACTGAGCTGATCATAGACCGTCCTAACTAAGCACCATTACTTCTAGAATAAATATAGGACTTAGCCAAGTAATCTGTCTCGAAAGTGATTGAATCACCGACCGAAAAATGGATTAAATTCGTCGCGGCCATCGTCTCTGGAATAAGGCAAACCGAAACCAATCCATTTTGTGCTTCATTTACCGTCAAACTCACGCCAGAAATGCAAATAGAGCCCTTTTTCCAGACAAATTTTGAGTGTTCAATTGGCAATTGAATCTGCAACTGCCAACACTCCCCGTCAGCCTCTGCGCGAACAACTTGGGCTATGCTATCGACATGGCCTGTCACTAAATGACCATGAACACGATCCCCGAACTTCAACGAACGCTCGAGGTTAACCCCATAAGACAACCAATGAGTCAGATTGTTTTGCAAAATATGCAGAGTTTCTTGGCCAAGGCAGAATTGAATTTCCTGAGAATCAAATTTTTCAACAGTCAGACAAACTCCGTTGGTGCAGATACTGTCACCAATCTTGATGTCATCAAACTGTGCGGGACGCTGAACCCAAATTCGTAAAACAGATTCCGATTTTTCAGAGCGAATAATTTTTGATTTTGATTCTATAATTCCAGAAAACATAGAAAAGGTTTAACACAGTTAAACCTTTTCTAGTACTTGATTTTACAGTTCGGATCAGTGGGTCTAGATTTATTTGGCTGGCTTGGCAGCAGCGGCTTCTTCGACAAACTTGTGAACTCGAACTAACGCACCCACCTCAATTGTTTCGTTCTCGTCGACGTTTAAGACCTTGGCTTTTGACATTAAATTACCCGCATCTTCGATTTCAACAATCCACGGTTCATGCGTCACACTTGTCGAACCCGATAAAACCGAAGAGTCACCACAAGGCTCTCCAATCCAATCATGAACTTCATTTTCAACTTTTAATTGATCACCTTTTTTAAGTCCTAATTCTGCACCTCCAACGATAACCACATAATTGTCTCGACTGACCATCACGCGTGTTTGCCATTCCTGACGCTGCAAAGCTTTCAATTTATCAGCGATACCCTTAACGGCATTTTTTAAACCGTTCAAAGTGACTTCGGCCATACCTGTTGTGCGATAAAATTGTGGGCCGATATGAATGATACCTAAATCAATTCCAAAACCCACCGCGTAATCTTTTTTGAAAGATTCCACATTCACGCTGGCCATGTTTTGTTGAGTCCAAGGATCAAAGGCATGCATACTTAAATCCATGCGCATTTTGTCTAATTTAATATTACCAGAAATCGGAACTTGAACCATCGATTGATTAAAACCGAATTGCAACGAAGCACCTGAATAAGCTTCAAGTGAGTTGATTTTTCCATACAAATAATGCTGAGGACGAGAAATCAAGCAAGCGGAGTCCTTAGTCAATTGAACATCTGTTGATTTCATTTGCGGAAACCATTGTTTTAATTGGACTTGCGACTGATCACTGACAACTGTTTTCTGAAAAACACCTGATGTCGTCGATCGCATGATATTATTGGGATACACATTTCGCTCAAAGAAACTGTTATCTTCGAAAAAGACACCAGATAATTGGTTTTGCGCCACTTCAGAAAAATTGAATCCAGAATTGTCTAAAAAACTAGAGGCATGCATCCCAACGACGCGAACATTCTTTTTTAGCTGCCGAGCTTGGGGTGCCTGTTGCTTTTCGCACTTTTGATTCGCCATCAGCATCCCGCCCAAAGCGATGGCTGTCGTTGCTTTTAGGACTAATTTAAAATTTTTCATCCAAACCTCACTTCAGACTTCGAGCTCCATGCCCAAAGTCTAGCTAGACTTATTTACGGCATACTTTGGTCTAGGCTAAAGGTCTGAATGAAAAAAACATTTCTAAAATGGGATTGTCTGACAAACTGTTAAGCCGATTTACAGTTTACAACAACTTTCTGATCTTTGAAGTCGATCGTGACAGTTGAATCCGGCTTG
Organism: Pseudobdellovibrio sp.; assembly: GCA_031970595.1. Taxonomy (GTDB): domain Bacteria; phylum Bdellovibrionota; class Bdellovibrionia; order Bdellovibrionales; family Bdellovibrionaceae; genus Pseudobdellovibrio. Next base: position 1,518 of record DALYIB010000145.1, on the reverse strand, counting down.
ATTTTTCCAGCTATCAATTCTTTAGCCAAAATATTCAAGATTTCATTTTGGATAACCCGCTTCAAAGGTCTAGCTCCATAAACCGGATCAAAACCCTTTTGCCCCAAGTATTGAATCAGATCATCGCTAAAGACCGCTTGAATATTTTTTTCTTTCAAACGCGCTAACACTTGCTGCAATTGAATTTTAACAATTTTTTGAATATTTTCCTGCTTCAACGAATTAAATTCGATCACTTCATCAATACGGTTCAAAAATTCAGGTCTGAAAAAAGAACGAAGTGCTTCATTCAGTTTTTCCTTGGATAATCCTGCACCTAAATTCGAAGTCATCACAATCACACAATTTTTAAAGTCCACTGTCCGACCCTGGCCATCCGTTAAACGTCCCTCATCCAACATTTGTAATAAAATGTTGAAAACATCTGGATGCGCTTTTTCAATCTCGTCAAAGAGAACCACCGAATAAGGACGACGACGAACAGCTTCTGTTAATTGTCCACCTTCATCATAACCCACATATCCCGGAGGCGCGCCGACAAGACGAGAAACAGAATGCTTTTCCATGTACTCGCTCATATCGATGCGAACAATGGCTTGCGAATCATCAAATAAAAAATCCGCTAAAGCTTTAACAGTTTCAGTTTTACCAACTCCTGTCGGTCCTACAAAAATAAAGCTGCCAATCGGACGATTGGGATCTGCAATTTCAGCACGCGAACGCAATACTGCATTCGAAATAATTTCCATCGCGTGATCCTGGCCAATGACTTTTTCTTTTAAAACTTCTTCCATGCGTAAAAGTTTCTGTGTTTCGCCTTCCAGCATTTTGCTAACTGGAATTTGCGTCCACTTGGAAACGACATCGGCAATATCTTCGGCATCGACTTTTTCTTTGAGTAAAGCTTCGTTTTTATTTTTTAAAATTTCTTCTAAGTTTTTAATCTCTTTTTCTTTTTCTGGTAAACGACCGTATTTTAATTGCGCCGCTTTTTCGAACTGCGCATCACGTTCAGCTTTCGCAATATCATTTTTAATCACATCAATTTCTGCTTTCAGATTTTTGATATGATCAATTTGGTTACGTTCTTGTTCCCATTTTTTTCTCAGAGCAAAAGCTTTTTCTGTTAAACCCGACAATTCTTTATTGATCAAATCAGCTCGTTCTATGGATTTAGAATCAGTTTCCTTTTTCAGAGCCTGTTGTTCAATTTTCAAACTGAGAATTTTTCTTTCAAGTTCGTCGACTTCCTCAGGAACACTGCGGTTTTCAATACCCAACTTACTAGCTGCTTCATCAATTAAATCAATCGCCTTATCTGGCAAAAATCGATTCGTAATGTATCGGTGTGATAATTTAGCCGCAGCAACAAGAGCACCGTCGGTAATTTGTACAGCATGGTGGACTTCATACTTTTCTTTAAGGCCACGTAAAATTGTAATCGTTTCTTCAACAGTTGGCTCATCCACAAGCACAGTTTGAAAACGACGCTCAAGGGCCGCATCTTTTTCAATGTAC
>DALYIB010000144.1:0-7031 GCA_031970595.1 Pseudobdellovibrio sp. | reverse complement strand
TGTCGTCGTCATATCAAATAAAGTTTTACCATTATAAGTAATCACTCGACGGATACCATCATTCGTCATCGAAAAAACCTTTGAAACGCCTGTGCCACTGGATAATGTTAATTTTTGACCATCACCACCCGTTAAAAGTTTCGAGACACTCAGTGAAAAACCCGATTCCGTTGTCATTGTATAGCTGGGATTTCGAGTCACAGTATCGCTCGCTGAATCTAAACGACAGGTCGCACGACTATATGACAGAGTCGTTGATCCACTGACTGTTGCAGAGCCGATCGTACAACCCGAAAAGTTTCTCGTTATTGTTCCAGCTGAACAAGAACCAAAACCAAATCCATAACAGCTGACAGCATAGGCTTTATCGATCAGACTGATTTGTTTTAAAAAAGACGGCTTGTCTGCACGCGCTATTAAAGTCTGATAAGAAGAATTAAACTCGTTTAAAGCAAAGCTTCCCGAAGAACCTGCCGATTCATCAATCCCTGCCATCGCATCGCCCACTTGTTGCGCAAGCTCTGAAGTTAAATCAGCGGTCGAGTTATTGTCGTCAGTTTTTCCGCGACAAGACACAAATAATCCCACAACCAGAGTCAATAAAATAAAACGCTGAGTTCTTGACACTTTCATAACACGCCCCTCTTTGTTAAACACTTGTATAGGATTCTATGCTTAGGATTTAAACTCAATTAATTTGTGATTGCGTTATGAATAAGAATTTCTTTGATTGAGGCAGTCTTTTCCCCAAGACTAGTTTCACGATTAAGATTCATCAGGGGGGCTTATGGATCGCATACTCAGAATACTTATTTTTGTTTTTCTTACATCCATTTTAAATCTGCAGAATGCTTTTTCTGCCGCCGTTGCCTTACCCAGCCAAACATGGCTGGATCAAATCCAGGAACTTCCAGATTTACAATTAGTGATTACACCCGAACAAGATTATTCAGAAATTTTCAAAGCTTTCAAAAGCGCTGAAAAAAACATTAAGGTCGGTATCTTTGGGATTTCTTCCAAAGATATTACATCTTCGCTGATTGAACAATCCAAGCGTGGTATCCAAGTTACTGTCATTTGTGATAAATATTGCACCAGCAACCCTAAACGATTAGCTCTGTTCGAGGAATTAAAAGCCGCAGGCGTTAATATGGTTGTAGCCAGCCCGGGCTTTTCTATTACACATTGGAAAATGTTCGTGATTGATGATCGCAAAGCTTTTATTTCAACCATGAATTATATCAGTCGTTTTTATCAAATGCGTGATTTTGGTGTTTTCACCGAAGATCCAGCCATTGTTCAAGAAATTCTAACTGTTTATCAACAAGACTTGATCAACGCACAAAATTCAACTCAGGTGACTCCGTTGTTAACATCTCCGTATTTAATTTGGAGCCCGGTTAACTCCGAAGGAAAATTGGTAGACTTAATTAATCAAGCAGAAAAAAGTATTGAAATCTGGATTGAAAATTTAGGAAACGCCCAAGTTCACTCAGCCCTCAAAAAAGCGGTCGAAAGAAAAGTGAATGTTCGCATTTTAACATCCGTTTGTGGCATGGGTGCGGATCATACCTTTGCGTACACTAATTATAAAGATCTTATTCCTGCAGGCGTCACTATTCGCGGAATGCCCTTTCCTGCCACACAAGATTTACCTTATATTCATGCCAAATCTATTCATGTCGACAAACAACTTTACTTTTTAGGTTCAGAAAATTTTTCGTACAATTCTTTGGTTAAAGCGCGTGAACTAGGAATCGTTTTTAAAAATAATGCTATTCAGGCACAGTTGGATGAATACTTTGAAAAAGATTGGGCTAAGTCAGTGGCAATCCCAGAAACTCCGCCTGAAAGCTGCGAAGCGTTGACAGCGGGAACAAGTCAAGACGATCTATCTCAGTTAGGGATGATTTTATAAAATGAAGATTCTGCATTTGTTATCCCAGAACTCACTAACAGGTGCAGAGGTTTACGCCAATGATTTAGCTCAAACACAAATCACAAAAGGCCATCAAGTTTATCAGGCCTCGAATGGTTTTTTTTCAGATTCAAACGCGCAGCGATTAACCTTGCCAATCGAAACAAAAAGTTTTTTTGAATTCAGAAAGACAATTCAAAAACTGAGTGAGTTCATTCAAACAGAAAAAATTCAAGTGATTCATGCCCACTCTCGAGCGGCTAGCAAGGTTGCCTATGAATTAGCAAAAAAACACAAAGTGGGATATGTTTCGACAGTTCACGGTCGCCAGCATTTTTCTTGGTCCAAGAAAATAAAAAATGTTTATGGTCACTTTACTATTCCCGTTTGTGAAAACATTCAAACACAACTCATCCAAGAATTTGGATATGACCGAAGACGAATTAAATTAGTTAGAAATGGAATACAAATTGATAAATTCAATTGGGTCTACAGCCAAACACCGCAAAATAACCTGATTCGAATTGGTATTATCGGTCGATTGAATGGTCCCAAAAAAACTCGAACAGAATTATTTATTCAACATTTTTCTGAAATTTTAATACAAAAAAAAATTAACTTCCAGATCACGGTGATTGGTAGCGGTCAGCTAACCCCTGATTTAATCCATCACCCCATTCAACAAATTGACCACCGCAACGTCGACAGTGATTTATTTAAACAGTTTGATCTAATCTGTGGATCTGGTCGCGTTGCGATGGAATCGATTTTGTGTGGCATTCCCACCATTGCCTTTGGCGAAGCTGAATACTGCGGACTTGTGACGATGTCCAATTGGCCAGAAATGCTGAAATCTAACTTTGGTGATATCGGAGAATCTTTTGCAGATCCCATTTTCAACATTGAAAAAGCCAATCAAGACATTGATCAATTTTGGAAATTCAGTGAAATTGAAAAACGCAGTTTAGCTATCGAAAGTCAGTCTCAATTTGATCTGTCAATCATTGGGCAAAAAATTCAACGAATTTATGAATCGGCCTACTTCGAAGCCTATGTTCCAAAATGGATCCCAGTATTGATGTACCATAAAATTCCAGATCAGGATTTAAATAGCCCACATAAGATTTACGTAAATAAAAACAATTTTGAAAAACATTTAAAGTTTTTTAAACAGGCCGGCTTTACCAGCTTAACCTTCCAAGATTTACAACTCTACCGTCAAGGTCAAAAAGATTTCAGTCAGTTTCCAAAAAAACCTCTGATCCTGACTTTTGATGATGGGTATATTGATAATTTAACTAACGCTCGTCCTCTTTTGGAAAAATATGGATTCAAAGCGCAAATATATTTATTAGCAAACGCCCAGATTGATTCCAACACTTGGGATCAATGGAGCACAAATACCCATTCTGAAGCGGCAAACACTGAAAAACATTTAATTGCCAGTCAGCAGCAGCGTTTACAATGGAAATGCCCACAGTTCGAAATTGGATCTCACGGTTTAAATCATCAAAAGATGCCTGATATGACCTGGGATGAAAAAATATTTGAACTGACTGAATCCAAAAGACTTTTAGAATCTGAATTTGGTACGACAGTGAATAGCTTTGCATTTACTTATGGAGCAACGAATCTTGAATGTGCAAAAGCCTGTCAAGAAGCTGGCTATGATTATGGTATTAACACAGATTCGGGTGGGCTCACTTTAGAGGAAGATCCATTTCAAATTTTTAGAGTGAATATCTTTCCACACGAAACTGTATGGACTTTATGGCGAAAAACCTCGTCTTGGTACCGAAGTTATTATTTTAAAAAACGTCAAAAATAAAAGAATCCCCAAATTCAATGATTCAGGGATCCGAATAACTCAACTATTGCGGAAGGAACTTTTTAATTTCTTCTTGGAAAGCTTGCTGCTTTTTAGTCATTTCCTGAGAAAACTTTTCATTTTTTGATTTCTGATTATTTTGATAATCTTCAGTTAATTTCGTGCGTTGTGCATTCAAATGTGTGATCACTTTTTCTTCATTAGCGCGAACCATCGTTTTGTTGTACTCATAAAGTTTATTTTCAAAATCAGTCGACATCTGTTTGTTTTCATTCAAATTTTTAAGTTGGAAATCATGAATATCTTTGATGAATTGCATAGCTAATTTATGTCGTTTTTCTTCATTTGCAATCAGCTTTTTGATCGCCTCTGGAGTCAACTTAATAGCTTGCTGCTGCTGTGGCGGAGTCGCATTTTTATCATTAGCGGCCGGCTTTGTTGCTTGCGCTAATGCCAGTTGAGTAACGACTGTTAAACCTAAAATAATAGATGTTGTTTTCATATTCTTCTCTCCTTGAACTAAACAATTGAAAGTCTATGTGAACAACAAGCCGTTGGCAACGATCGTGTCAGAACTAGACCGACCTGTGTCAGCCTAGGCTATACCTATCAGTCTCAATCCTTGAACCACCGCGACAGCTAACGCATAAGCAAAGACATTGCTAAATACTAATTGCAACAGAGCTAACTTATATCCACCACTTTCCTGTTTTAAGATTGCATATGTCGATAAACACTGAAGTGCTAACATAAAGAAAATCAAAATTCCAATACTGGAAGCCACCGTAAAAATGGGCTCGCCTTGATGAGAACCCGATTGGAAAGTGGCCGATTTCATGGCTTTAATGAGCCCCTCGATTTGAGCATCCTCTTCACCCTCAATATTAAATACCAGCGACAAAGACGAAACAAACACTTCACGTGCGGCAAAAGAGGAAATCACACCAAAACCAGCTCGCCAATCCAAACCCATCGGCTCAAAAAGAGGTTGAATTTTTTGACCTAACTGTCCGGCGTAACTTTGTTCCGTGATTTCAGCGCTGGTTAATTGATCTGCATTTTCAGGACGCGGAAACTGGGTCGCAAACCATAAAACGATCGCTAAAATAAAAATAACAGGTCCAGCGCGCTTCAAAAAGGATTTGGATTTATCCACAGACTGTTTAAAAATAATTTTAAATTGTGGACGTCGGTAATAAGGCAAATCCATCGATAACATGGGACGTTCAGTGTTTTGAACCAGTCTTGAAAAAATTCCAGAAATAATTGCACTGATCAAAATCGCAACAAAATACAAAACAGCCAGTACAAAACCAGATAGCAAATTGTTTTCACCCGCAAATAAAAAACCAATAATAAGTCCATAAACAGGTAAACGTGCCGAGCATGTTAAAAATGGAATGATGAACTGAGCAAGCATTTTTTGTTTTTTAGATTGAATATTTCGAGTCGCCATAATTGCAGGAACTGCACAAGCAAATCCTGACAACAATGGAACAAAGGCACGACCGCCGAGACCTATTTTAGAAAGTGGCCGATCCACTAAGGTGGCAATACGTGCCAAGTAACCCGAATTTTCCAAAAGACCAATACCTAAAAACAAAATAAAAATTTGTGGAATAAAAATAATCACACCACCGATAGCCGCAATAATTCCATCTGACAAAAACTGTCCCGCTAAACCGGCGACATTATTTTTAACGACGTCACTGAATGCTGAAACGCCGGCATCGATCCAATCCATAAAGGGCGTTGCCATCCAATATACTGATGCAAAAAGTAAAGTCATGACTGTAAAAAATAGAAACAATCCCCAAACTGGATGCAGAACAATTTGGTCGATTCGAACTGTTCTTTCTAAAGGCGAGTCCTGCGAAGGCGCGCGTTCCATTTTAACAAAATCACGATATTTTTTTTGTGCTTGCTTTTGAAGTTGATCTAAACTTTTTTTGTCAAAACCAATTTCTTGGATTTGATATTTTTGTGATTCCAGAGATTCCGTAAATCGAAGGACTTCTTCTAATCCAGCTCCGAACAACCCATCAAAAACTAAAACATTTTTTTGCCCATAAGACTGTACAAGTTGATCTCTTTTAATCAACAGCCCTTCTTTAGAGGCTAAATCATCCATCATAAAAATGATTTGAAAAGGAATTCCTGACTTTTGCAGTTGTTCTGCGATTAATAATTGACGATTTAACTGAGTCTCATCAACAACCAATAAAACAAAATCGATCGGGTGCTGTTGTTGCCCGACAACTAAGTTGTAAGTCACTTCCTCATCAGCGGATTTAGGATTTAATGAGTAAATACCAGGGGTATCAAAAAACTGAATCTGTTTATTCGAATTGAGCTGAAATTTTTCGATCAATGCCGGATTCAGCGAACCTACAGCAAATTCAACTGTCGCCCCAGGATAATTAACTGTTTTGTATTTAGAACCGGTTAACCAATTGTAAAGAGTTGTCTTGCCAGAATTCGGAGCTCCAACGACAGCAATATTTAAACTTCTAGACACGAAATCTCCAATTCATTTAATGCAAGAATTGTTTTTTCAAATTGAATCACAATCACTTTTCCTGAGTTCAGCTTTTGCAAAACCTTAAACTTCTGACCCGGATGCAATCCTAAATCCACCAAACGTTCGACGGTGGTATCCATATGTTGCGCTGAAAAACCAATATTCTTAAGAGTGTATGTTTCGCCATTTTCAAATTTCATAAATGATACTTACTCCTTATTCATGACCCTGACTAGTCAACTTGCAGTGAATGACCAATAATGAAAACGAATTGAAAGTCTTCTTTGAACGACACTGGTGACCGCCTTAAGTCTAGTAATTTATTCACACCCTGCAAAGGTCTAAAGTCCATAACCTGGACATCCGAACTAAGACTTATGACTAACCACCCACATATGTTACTGGCTGCGCTGATATTCTATGCAAATACAACTTTAGCAACTGTCCTTCATTGGCCTGACCACTGCCCTTCAGGTCAGCTGAATATTGAAAATCCCAGTTCTTCCACTGTTTCTTTTTGGCTTCAAAAATTCAACCCAACCCTTTCTGCCGAAACAGAATTTTCAATCCCTGCTCAGGGACAAATGACTCTACAGCTTGAATCGCTCAGCGCCGTTGAAAGAAACTCGCTCATCTATTTCCCCCAAAGTCCGAACCAAAAAATGAAGGCTCAACTGAAATGCAAAGATTTCTCGGCTACAGCCACTGAAAACGAAGGTGGCGTCCAAATATTTAAAGCGCCTTCACAAACATTCTATTTAAAA
>DALYIB010000143.1:0-7190 GCA_031970595.1 Pseudobdellovibrio sp. | reverse complement strand
AACACGAACCTGGCTGTTTAAATTTGCGAATCTTAAAGCCTTCTCCTTCGATTTTTTTCTTAAAGTCGGCCTCGCTCATCCATTTGTCTTTGGGCTGATCAGTACAGTCCTTTTTGGCGTGGGCGGCTAGACCTGTTAAAACGATAGTTGCTGCTAAGATAACTTTTTTCATATGTTGCTCCTTTTAAACTAATTAACGATCTTTTTGGAATAAAGTAAATCCGGCGAATGTCCTAAACGGTCTTTAAAACTGATCTAGGTCATATGCCTTATGGACTTTTTGGTGTGAAATGTCTCAAGATAGTCCTTATATACAGCAAAAGGAGTCCCATATGCGTCGTTTAGTTTATGATTTACCAACTCGGTTATTTCACTGGTTGTTTGCATTTTTCTTTTTGACATCATTTGTTATCGGAAAAACTGTGGACGATGAATCGCTGCTTTATTCCTATCATATGATTTCTGGGCTGATGATGACTTTTTTGATTTTACTCAGAATTGTTTGGGGAATATCGGGGACACAACACGCCCGCTTTTCTAGTTTTGCACTGAATCCAAAAGATTTGATTGGATATTTCAAGGCAATTTTAACGGGCAGTCATCAGAAATGGTCGGGACATAATCCAGCATCTAGCTGGGCGGCGATTGCCATGATGGCCTTAGGGTTAGGATTGGGTTTTTCTGGTTATCAAATGGCTCAAAGTGCTATGAATAAAGAAAATCTCGAAGACATTCATGAATTATTTGGGAATGTTTTCATTTTGGTCGTTATTGGACATATTACAGGCATTGTTTTGCATACCATTCGTCACAAAGAAATGATCGGGCTTAGTATGGTGGATGGTAAAAAAGCAGACGTACCAGAAACAGAATCTATTCAATCTGCAAAGATCGGATTTGGTTTCATATTAATTGCGTTGATCATTGCTTTTGGCGTTTATCTCAATAAAAATTTTAACCAGTCGACTCGTCAGCTCAACCTAATGGGTCAACAACTGAGTCTGGGTGAATCTGCAGCCGCAGATAATGGTGGAAGCGACGCTGGTGCAGAGACAGAAGAGGATAACGATTGAGCCAATTAGAACGCCGAATTATTAGTTTTGTTTTAGCCATCATTTTTATTTTTGTAGTCGCAGACTTGATTATTGATTCGCGTGAAGGTTTGACCTGGTGGCATATTATCATGGAAGGTGCTGTGGCGGTGGCGGCTTTGGTTGGAATGTTTTTTCTGTACAGAGTCTCTGTCCAAACAACTCATCAATTAGAAAAAACGAATAGCGATTTTGCACAATTTCGCCTGCAAGCCGAAGCTTGGAAAAATGAATCTAAAAAATATATCGAAGGCTTATCAAAAGCGATTGATTTGCAGCTGACGCAATGGCAGCTGAGTGTTGCAGAAAAAGAAGTTGCCTTGCTTTTATTAAAAGGCCTCAGCCTGAAAGAAATTGCTGACATTCGAAACACCACAGAAAAAACTGTTCGTGTTCAGTCGACATCTATTTATGCTAAATCAGGGCTAGCGGGACGTTCTGAACTAGCCGCTTTTTTTCTCGAAGATTTACTAGCACCCTCAGCTGAATCAGAACGTACCAATTCGGCAGTCGAAAGATAGTCTTCAAGGAAAAAAGCAGAAAACTGAGTTCGACTATCTAATGAGGCTTTATGGTATATTTTGGCGCATTGCTGACGTACAGTAATTTCAGCACAAAACCTTAAGTCAGCTATTTCCCTTAATGAAAAACCTTTTAAAAGCAGATAACCAATTTCTTGTTCATTCTGGGTTAAATTCCAATCTTGAAACTGGCGATCGATGCTCGAGCTGATTCCAACGGATATTTCTTTGTACTTTTCCGTTAATTGATCAATTTGCTGTTTTTTGAATAACAAACGGCTTTGATAGACTAAAGTCTTTTTCCAAACACTGAAAAGTCCTATCAAGGAAAGTGTGATAGCCATTAATTGAATTTGAACATGCGATGATCGCACATTGTTCGTCAAATCAAAATAAACATCATAAATTTGAAAAAGCGTAACGAATAGAAAAACAAACGAGATTAGGTATTTTTCATTTTTGTTCATATCCCTATTCAACAGTGAAATGTTTTTAATGAGTAGTCTACATTTGTATTATTAGACCTTAGGTAAGGATATACAGATGTAGGATATCGATTTTTTCATTTATGACGATGTTATTATACATCCAGCTAAAGGAATTTATGAAAAAAAATATAGTTAAATCTGCAATAGCAAAAATACTAGTACTGACAGGGTCTGCATTGATTTTGTTATCGACGACAATTGGTATCATGGGACTGAGCCAAAAGTCTAAGATCGCAGCTAAAGAAAGCTCGGATGCCGAGCTGGTTTTATTAGAGGAAATTCAATTAAACATTGTTCAAGTTCAGCAGTTTTTAACAGATGCCTCTTTGACTCACGACCAAGATCCAGTCGATGAGGCCAATAAAAATTTAAAACAAGGCATTGAAAGAGCTCAAAAATTGATCGAGCTCGAGCCAGAATTAACGAGCGACATTCAGTCATTTATTCAATCTTTTAACGAATTTTATCAAGTTGGCCTAAAAATGATGGATGCTTATAAGACTAAAGGCAAATCCCAGGGGGATGAAATCATGCAAAATCAGCAAAATGGTTTTGATGTAACATCGGAATTGCTTCAGCAAAAAATCGATGTTTTCGGACCCAAAATTATTACAAAAAGCAAATTATTGAACGAAGAGATTCGTTCGTATCAATTTAAAATTATTCTTGTTTTAACTTTTCTAAGTCTTTTTATTTTGGCTGTATTATTTTTTGGTATCAGAAAATTTTTAGCAGAAGCACTGTCTTATATATCCAACGAAGTGGCGCGCGCGAGCCAACAAGTGCAAACTGCAGCTAATGAAATTGCAGAGCACAGTAATAACTTATCATCATCTGTGACTGAATCAGCGGCTTCGGTCGAAGAAACAGATTCAACTGTTCAACAAATTTATGAACAGTTTAAAATGACAACTCAAATGATTATTGATACGGAAAAATCAGCAGATTCAACGACACAACTGAGCGAATTGGGTTTTGCAAATATTCAGAAACTATCTTCGTTTATGGATGAAATTCAAAATAAATCGAATGAGGTTAATCAAATCGTGACTTTAATAGATGATATTTCCTTTCAAATTAACTTATTGTCCTTGAATGCGTCTGTCGAAGCGGCTCGAGCCGGAGATGCTGGTAAAGGTTTTGCTGTCGTTGCAGAGGGTGTTCGTGCTCTGGCGCTGAAAAGCGCGGACGCTGGTAAAAGTATTCAATCTATCGTGGGTTCAAATCACGAGGCTATCGTTAAAAGTGTTCAATTAGCCAGTCAGACAAACTCGGAAATTGAAACGATTCTAGACAAAATGAAAAGCATTAAAAACCAAAGCGCTCACTTGCTTCGAACGGCCAAAGAACAGCAAACTGGATTAGAACAAATCAAATTGGCCCTTTCCCAAATTGATAAAGCGACTCAATCCAACGCCCACTCTTCTGAAAAGCTTTCGACATCTGCCAGTGAAACGGCGGGGCAAGCCGGCGAACTTAGTCGCTTATGCCAGGATTTAGATCAAATTATTAAAATTGGCGCCTAAACATGACAGGCGTCATTTTTTAAATTCTCACTTTGGGCTTAAATAAATCCTATATGGAGGTTTAAGCCATGGTCACTCTACATCAGATATCCACTGAAAAACTCATCACAGTATCAGATCAGCAAAATATTCAAGAAGCTTTACAGATTATGGACCACTATCATATTCGACATTTGCCTGTTTTAAATCAGGAAAATGATATTGTCGGTTTGGTTTCTGAAAGAGATTTATTTCTTTACAGAACTCAGCAGCAAAAGCGCATTGCCGACATTATGAAAACAGAATTAATCACTTTTGACGTTAAAGCAGAACTAAAAGACGTAGTCGAATCTATTGTGGAACATAAGATTTCTGCGGTCCTCGTGACGCGGGCAAATAAAATTGTTGGGATCGTAACGACGGACGATCTTTTAAAGCTTTTGGCGAAATATCTCAACAGCGATATTATGGCACCCACTTTTCTTGAAGACTATATTTTAATGTTCAAAGAATATCTGACAGAGGTTAAAAATCCTAATTATGTTTAGTTTTTCTACCCAATACTTCATTTCTCCTGAATAATTTTTAATAGGAAATTAAAAAAGGAGAAAAAATGAAAAGCTTAATCGATAGTCCAAATTTTGGAATTTTAGTCTTTCGCGTGTTTATTGGTTTAACAATGGCATTTGCGCACGGCTTGGGTAAATTACCTCCGCCTCAGATGTTGATTGATGGTGTCCAGTCCATGGGATTTCCATTGCCGATCGTTTTTGCATGGGCTGCAGCGCTCAGCGAATTTGTCGGTGCGCTTTTAATTGCAGCGGGTCTATTTACTCGTTATGCAGCTGGATTTTTGGCATTTACAATGGGTGTGGCTGCATTTGTCGTTCACGCACAAGACACTTTTGACAAAAAAGAAATGGCTTTATTATATCTAGCAGCTTGTGTACTGATTATGTTTGTTGGCGCTGGACGTTTTTCACTCGACAGAATTATTCGTAAAAAGTAATTCAAATTTTAGGGAGCTCTTTGTATGACAAATCTGTTTTTTGATCAGCTAAAATCAAATTCCAATGTTTTCGTACAAGGAGCTGCTGCTACACCGAATGAGTTATTAAAAAAATTAACTCTAGAATCAGATCAGATCGGACGCATCAATCTTTATCATATTCACACAGAAGGCAGCCCAGCGTATTTAGGCTCGCCTCAGGAAAAAAACTTTTACGTTAAAAGTTTATTTGTAGGGTCGAATCTAAGAAAAAAAATTAACTTCGACCAGTTTGATTTTATTCCCTGCTTTTTATCTGAAATTCCCGCTTTATTTCGAAAAAATATTATTCCACTGGATGCAGCACTGGTGCAGGTTTCGCCTCCTGATAAAAATGGATATTGTTCTTTGGGAACCAGTCTGGATGTTGTCAAAGGCGCAGTTGATTCAGCGAAAAGCATTTATGCACAAATCAATCCACAGGTTCCGCGTGTACACGGAGATACATTTATTCATATTTCACGCTTTAAAAAATATATCGAAGTGAACGTTCCATTGCCTCAGGCCGAAACACACGATTTAACCCAAGAAGAACTACAAATCGGAAAAAATATAGCTGATTTAATCGAGGACGGTTCGACCTTGCAATTGGGAATTGGCGCCGTGCCCGAGGCTGTTTTGCTGTCTTTGAATCATAAAAAAAATCTAGGTTTGCATTCTGAATTATTGACTGAAAAAATTATTCCATTGATTAAAAACGGTGTGATTAATAATTCAAAAAAGGTTGTCCATCCCGGAAGATCAGTGGCGACATTTTTAAATGGAACTCAAGAACTTTTTGATTTCGTAGATGATAATCCCAGTGTCGTACTGTACGAAGCTTCTTATGTGAATTCGCCTTTAGTGATCATGCGAAACCCTCAAGTTGTCGCCATCAATTCCGCTGTTGAAATTGATGTGACTGGACAAGTCTGTGCAGATTCTGTCGGGTCCCGAATTATTTCTGGGGTGGGTGGACAGATGGATTTTCTACGAGCAGCAGCTATTTCAGAAGGCGGCAAGCCTATTATCGCAGTCACAAGTCGCGCTAAAAACGGAATGTCGCGAATTACGGCTCAGTTGAAAAACGGGGCGGGCGTCGTAACAACAAGATCTCATGTTCATTATGTGGTGACTGAATACGGTTCTGTGAATTTAGTAGGAAGATCGATTTCCGAACGAGCAAAAATGTTAGTATCAATAGCTCATCCGGATGATCGAGAAAATTTAAATCGTCAAATTTTCGAAATATTTAAAATTAAAACGAACTAAGATTTTTTAACATATTCTGATTTTAAATTCATGGCCCCAAAGCCATCAATTTTGCATGAAATATCATGGCCATCGCCCGCATCATGCAATCGAATATTCTTAACCTTTGTTCCGCCTTTAACAACCGAAGAAGAACCTTTGATTTTAAGATCTTTGATCACAGTCACGGTATCGCCATCTGCCAAGACATTACCAAAAGCATCCTTGATACGGGTATCGGCAGCTGCGGCGGCTTCAGCGGCCTCTACTGCTTTTTCATGGGCTGTCCACTCATGGGAACATTCAGGACAAATCCACAAATTGCCATCTTGATAAATATTTTCCGATTGGCATTTCGGACATGCAGTTTCTGACATTATTACTTCTCTAACTCGTAAGAAACAGATTCATAATCTGGATAAGAATGGCAAGAATCACGATAATCCTCAGTAATAAATGAAACTTTCAATTTTTTTGCATTCATCACATTCGATTTAGAATCTAATTTAATAGAAATAGTTTCAATTTTTGCATAACCACAGATGCTATCATCTGTACGAGAAACTTCTTTCTGAGCTAGAACATCTTGAAAACTGTTAACCAAACTATATGAACCGGCCATGTTTCCGCCATAAACTTCAACCCATTCCATATCGCCGTTGTTATAAACGCCGATATCCGTCAAACAAAGTCGTACCGGGGCTGTTGGGTTATTGGATTTTTCAGCTAATTTGTAACAAGTTAATTCACTTGAAAATGCCATTGAAGCAAAAAGCAAAGACGTAGCGATAAAGCTCATTTTTTTCATAGAAGACCTCTTTTTTGTGGTTTTATAACCGATTTTTCTTAAAAACAAAATGTGATTTTAGTAAATACTATAATAAACGGCCGACGATGAATATTTTCCTGTAAAATAATTAGACATTTTAACAATGATTCTAATAAGATGCCGCCATGGAAAAATGGAATGGATTGTTAGGTATTTTTGTTGTGCTTTGCGTGGCTGTTTTGTTTTCAAAAAACAGAAGGGCGATTCGCTGGAAACCGATCTTTTTGGGCTTGGCTTTACAGGCTGGATTTGCGATCGCTATTTTAGGGATTCCCTCGCTGCAGATACCGGGTGTCCTCCGATTTATTTTTGATTTCCTTAACTTATTTGTAACCAGCCTTGTGGATTTTACGAATGCAGGCACTAAATTTTTATTTGGCCCCTTGGCTGAAATCAAAGAACCCTGGGGCTTTGTTTTTGCTTTTCGAGCCTTACCGACCATCGTCTTTTTTTCGGCGATCATGTCAGGTTTGTACTA
>DALYIB010000142.1:0-7199 GCA_031970595.1 Pseudobdellovibrio sp. | reverse complement strand
GACGACTTTGATTTTTTGCTAACTTTTACAGGTTGATTTTTTTTCTTTTTTGAACCTGTCTGAACTGAATTTGTTCGCATGTTTTCCCTCTTGTCCGACCTTCATCGGAGCCTCTTGATTTGAGCCCCTAGACTAACCTAAAAAAGCCCATTTGAGCATTGTTTTGTAACAAAGCTTTGTATTTATTTAAACAATACTAATGCGTCTTATTATCTATTTTTACTAACTCTTGACTTATTCTAAAATGAATACAGAATATTTTTATTCAAAAGGAGTTTCTCTATGGGTTTTATTAAACGCTTTGGACTGATCATAGTTGTGAATATTCTAATTATGATCACAATTACAACAATTTTAAACGTTTTTAATGTTCAGCCTTATCTTGCTCACAACGGAATCAGCTATGGATCATTGATGATTTTTTGTGCTGTCTGGGGTTTTGGTGGCGCATTCATTTCATTATTGATTTCTAAATTCATGGCTAAAACAATGATGGGAGTCCAAATCATCGACCCCAACACCCCCCATGGACAAGAACAAATGTGGTTAGTTCAAACAGTTCACAGAATGGCCCGCGAAGCGAACTTACCTAAAATGCCAGAAGTCGGAATCTATGAAGGCGATGAAATGAATGCTTTCGCGACTGGCCCAAGCAAATCGAATTCATTGGTCGCAGTATCAACTGGATTACTTAGAAAAATGAATCAAAATGAAGTTGAAGGCGTTCTTGCACACGAAGTGGCTCATATTGCCAACGGAGACATGGTAACTATGACCCTCGTGCAAGGCGTGGTGAATGCTTTCGGTATGTTCTTGGCTCGCGTGATCGGACATTTTTTATCAAACATGGTCGACGAAGAAAAAGCGCCAATGGTCCGAATGATTTCAACAATCATTTTAGATATCGTTTTCAACATTCTGGGAATGTTTGTAGTCGCTTATGTTTCTCGTCAACGTGAATTTCGTGCTGACAAAGGCGGAGCAAGTTTAGGTGGACGTGACAAAATGGTTGCCGCTTTACAACGACTGCAACACGAAATGAGCCCGGTACCAAACGAAAACAGCCCGATGGCGACAATGCAAATTTCAAATCGCCGTGGTGGCTTTTTAAGTTTACTTTCGACTCACCCTTCACTGGAAGAGCGTATCGAAAGACTGAAGGCTTCGGCTTAGTTTTCTGTTATCATAAAAATAGAGACTTTTTAAACGCCAGAGAAATTCTCTGGCGTTTTTTTTACATAAAAATTTGAGGAAAAACTCGAAAGTCAAAAACTTGTCCACCCTGCTCAGGCGTCAAATCCATTTTGACTTTAACATCTTCGGGAATGGGCTTGATTTTATCTTTGTGTCTCGAAGCACTAAAGACTCCATTTCGCCACTGATAAACTTCGAACATTTTTTCTTCATACTTGTAATGACCTTGATCTTTATCTGCATAATAATCATCAAAGCGATTTTTACCCAGATAAATCGCATTAGATCCTTCATAACCCGTTTTTTCATATGTGATCGGATCGGTATTAATAATATAGGACCAGTCTCCGGGAACAAAGTTCTTCGCAGCAATCCCGAACTGAATTTCTAAAACCTTGCCCGGTATTTTTTCTTTTTCCGCAGGAAAATCCTTTTCGAACTTCCACATAATACCAGGTTCGACATGAACTAAGGGCTCACCATCGTCGCCGAGCAATCTGAGCTCTACTTGACGAGTTAATTCCGAATTCTTTTCAATTCGATTAAAGTAATCCAGTACAGCGTGGGCATAAACCATTTTAGATGCAGTATAACAACCAATTGAATATTTTTTTTGATTAAAAAACATATCATTAAAAGCATCCGTCAATTTTTTATTTTTAACGGGCGTTCCTTTGATCCAATATTTCTTATTCCAAAAAGCAGGACCGCCATCAGGCCAAACCCAAGCTAATTTTTCAGCCCAAGCAACAATGTTTTGTCGCACGCCGATATTTTGCTGAATCCACTTAAAATCACATAACTTCCCAGAAAATTGAATTAAACGTCCGTGCTGTAACATGGCCATAAAAATTTCTTTTTTAGAAACTGTACTTACTTCTCGAAATAAATTTTTACCTACCGGCAAATAAACAATGTCGTCTTGGATTTTAAAATTTTCACGTTGATAAAAATCTAAAGTATTTGTATCCGTCGCTGGCGTCGAAAGCATTATATGAATCTTATTTTTTTGAACACTTTTAACATACAATTCAGGTTCGATTTTTAATTGATCCAGATAACGATTTAAATCTTGATCAATTTTTTTAATCTGTTCTGATTCACACTGAAATTGAACCTCGGCTTTTAATTGAATCGATATTAACAAAATCAAAATGATGAGCTTTCGCATTAATTCCCTCGCATTTTTGGCATTTTAATTTCAAAACACGTATTTTTAACTAGTTTATTTAAATAGATCGTCGACTGATATTGCTCTAAAATATTTTTACAAATAGACAGTCCTAAACCTGTGCCAACTCCGACACCTTTGGTTGTAAAAAACGGCTGAAACAATCGCGATTCGACTTCGGCTGATAACCCAGGTCCGGCGTCTATGACTTGTAGGTAAACCCAATCTGCATCAGAAAAAGTTTTAATTTTTATCCAAGGCGTGGGTTGTTCTTTGATCGCATCAATTGAATTATTAATTAAATTAATCAATACCTGCTGCAGCTCCAGCTCATCCATCAGAACTCGAATATGAGGCTCGAAATCGATTTCAAAACGAACGCCGACACTTTTAGATTTTATTTCTGTAAAAATAAGAACTTCATCCAATAAAGCCATCAAATCTATTTGTTGTAAATTAGAAGAGTTGGTATTTCGCGAAAATTTTCTGAGACTGGTAATAATTTTAGTAATTCGATGCGTGGCCTTCATCAAAATTTGTAATTTGTCTTTGAACTTTTTTTCGTCATCTTTGCATTTTTCAAGTAATCGCAAGTTGCCATCAATAATAGCCAGAGGATTATTAATTTCATGAGCAATCCCGGCAGACATTTCTCCGAGAGACGCTAGCTTTGAATTGTGAACTGATTTAGCTTGCTCTTCGCGAAGCTTTAACTCGAGCTCGAATTCTTTAGTCCGATCCCAATTAATTCCATACATCATGACAGGCTCGCCAGAGCTATTTCGTATCACTTGCCCGCGTCCGCCGACTTGCTTTTTTTGACCGTTCTTCGTTGTAATTTCAAATGTAGTATTAAATTCTTTTTCACCCGTTAAGGCTTTGCTTAATTCCGATATCGCCTTAATCTTGGCTTGAGGCGAAAGACAGTCTTCCCAGGCCTGATAGTGACCTGTAAAATCTTTTTCTTCGATTTCAAACAGTCGATACATGGATTGGTCCCAGTGCAAATGATTATTCAATGGATTAAATTTCCAAATACCAATCCCCAGAGTCTCTAACACAAGTCTATTTTCATCACTGCGCTGAACAAGCTCGGTGATATTCGAAAAAGTAACTACAACCTTGAGTTGCGCACCTTCAGAAAATGGAACGGCATTGATCCGAATCCAACGAGTTTCGTTATTCGGCAAAACCAATCCCATAATCACATTATTCACAGGTTTTTGGGTTTTGAGCGCGATCATCGCCGGATGCTCTTCGCCAGGAAAAGTACTTCCATCCTGACGAATGGCTCGCCAACGTGGATCATAAGACGTTCGGCCTCGCATCTGGTCCGCGGTCAGGCATAAAATTTCAAGTGCTGACTGATTGAATTGCAATATCCGCCCAGAAGCATCTTGAACAACTAACCCCTCATTCATCATCTCGATCAGGGTCGGAAATAAATCACTCAGTTCTTTAGCCGAATTAGCAAAGGACATTATCTTTTCTCTGCGATGATATTAACAACTGTTGGAGTCACACAAAATTGTCCAGGAGTGTTTTTAGCTTTTTGCCAAACTTGAAAAAACTCAGACTGATCATTAACTGAAATATATCCATTCGCTACTAAACGTGGAACAAATGATTCAAAAAATGTTTCAGGCCAAGACCACAAAGGATCTTGGGGGCGACAAACTCGAGCAATGGGTTCGATCTCCAGCACTTTAAAACCGTTTTTTTCTAAAATTTCAGGTAATCGTCGACCTTGATTAGGAAATCCTCCTTGGTCCATCCAACTTTTGAAAATAGCATCAACTATTTTTTTCATAATAGGCTGATCTGGAGCCAACGAAAAGCTGTCATAGGATATGTATTCCTGCATGCTAAAACGCCCACCGACTTTTAAATGAGCGCCAACAGACTGAACAGCTAAGGCAATGTCAGGCACAAAAATCATGAGCCAGCGACAAAAAGC
This sequence comes from Pseudobdellovibrio sp., assembly GCA_031970595.1. Lineage (GTDB taxonomy): Bacteria > Bdellovibrionota > Bdellovibrionia > Bdellovibrionales > Bdellovibrionaceae > Pseudobdellovibrio. The sequence continues at coordinate 2,877 of DALYIB010000142.1, read as the reverse complement.
CGCATCAAAGTTTTTATTAGATAAGTCTAATTTTTCTATAAACGATTGATAAGGATATACTTTTTTTAAATTCAGGGATTTTAAATGATTCAGAAAGTTTTCAGAAATATCGACAGCTGTGATGTCAGATCGTCCCTCTGTGAAAGAAACTAAATCTTGAGTGGTAAACCCCGGTCCGCAACCTAATTCCAGAATGGAATCTGCGGGCTGGAGCGAAGCCTTTTGCCACAAGCGAATTAAGTGGTCTCTCCATAGATTATGTTGTAAATGCAACCGATCAAGTTCTACTTGATCGGTTCCTAATACGTATTCGCTTTTATTTGTCATTTTATTGAATAGTAACTTTAGATAAGTCTTTAACTTTGCCTTCTTCAAGAATAATCAAATCAGCTAGAACATTTGAAGCTTCTTGAATTTCTGGGCGTTTTAAATACTCTTTATCTTTTTCTGCTTTATCAGCATATTTTTTAGATTTTTGCTTTTTCTCTTTTTCACCTTTGTCTTTTAAGATTTCAGAGACTTTTATCAATTTACCCAATTTTTTCGTTTTTTCTAAGTCTTCAGCAATTTTTTTAAATTCTTCATTTTTAGAAATACGCGCTTCAGATCTTTGTTTTAAAGACTTGATCCAATCTGATTTAATTGGCTTCCAACCTTCTTTATCCATATTGGCATCTTTTGAAACAAACGAATCCAATTTACGCGGAGGCAATGAATAATCCATTCCTTTTTCTCCAATTTCATCCAAGTGAAATGGACTTGGAAAAGCAATATCTGACTCAACACCGCGGTGCTGAGTTGAAAATCCACCTGGAGTATAAAACATACCAATCGTGACTTTCATAGCTCCTAGATCGAATGGCAACTGTGGAACATTTTGGATACTGCCTTTTCCATATGTATGATCGGCTCCAACGATCACAGCGCGACCATAATCCTTCATCGCTCCAGATAAAATTTCAGAAGCGGATGCACTGATACGTGAAGTTAAAATAACCAACGGTCCATTCCAATCAATTTTCGGATCCACGTCTGCCAACGGTGACTCTTCACCAGATCGTGAAGTCGATTTAACAATGTTTCCTGTTTTAATAAACATACCACCGATTTTGACAGCATCATCCAACGATCCACCACCGTTCGTAGATAAATCGATCACTAAACCGTCTGCTTTTTTAGCAACAGCATCTTCAATGACTTTTCTCATATCTTTCGAAGACGATCGTCCGCCGCGAGCATTGTCGGCATAAAAAGAAGGGAAATTGATGATACCAATTTTTTTCTTTTCACCATTGATAGTTCGATCTTCGTAAAAAATAGAAATAGCATTATCTTCGAGGTTAATTTTTTCACGAGTCAAATCGACATCAAATTTTTTATTCGTACCGGCTTCTTTTCTGAGAATAGTTAATTTAACTTTTGTTCCCTTAGGACCACGGATCATTTTAACGACGTCTTTCAGATCCATATCGATCACGTTTTCCATTTTTCCGTCTTTCTTACTGACGGCTACGATTTTGTCCTTGGGCTCTAACATTCCTGATTTCGCAGCAGCACCGCCTGTCACCAAAGCTTCGATCACAGTAAACCCATCATCCTGCGATAATGTGGCGCCGATACCCTCAAGGCTTAAACCCATATCAATTTTAAAGTCTTCATACGGATCTTTAGCTAAAAAGGCCGAGTGTGGATCTAATGAAAGTGCAAAAGAATTCAAGTAATTCGCAACAAGATCCTCTGCTTTTGTTTCTTTGATTCTCTTTAGATTTCTTTCGTAATTTTTAATGACTCTTGTTTTAGCTTCATCCAGTTTCATATCTGTTGCTAGATAATTGGCTATTTGAAACTGAACATATTTTGCTAAAAACTCTTCTGCTTCCGCTGCATTTTTAGGAAAATCTTTGTGATCAGGATCATATGTGAATTCAGTGTCTTTATTGAATTTAAAATCTTTTCCTAATAATTTTTTAACACTGTCTGTACGCTCACCCACTCTTTTAACAAGCATTGCTTGAATTTCTTGAGTAAACTGACAATCTTTTTTAGCTACTTGTTCAAAAACTGTTTTCATCAAGTTTTTGATTGCGGCTACGTCTGATTCCAATAAATAAATTTTGGCACCATCAACACGCTTGATATATTGTTCAACAACGCGTTTTTGTAATTCGGCGTCTTTTTGTTTGTAAGTTAAATGATTTGCTAAATAATACGATTGAATTTGATCGACATATTCACAATCCAGCGATTTTTTAAACATCTGTGCGTTCGCAAAATTTGAACCTAGAAGTGCTGCTGATATAACAAGTATTCCTGAAATTCTCATGTTGTTCCTTTGGTTTGTCCTCATCAAAGTATAGATGAGGACAAACTTGTTGAGGAGAAATTATTTCAGTTCAGTCTTATGTCGAGCTTTTTTTGTGTGTCACACTGAGTTGACTAAATAAGTCTAACTGTTCGGTCCCATCGTTCACATAATAGGACTTCATACCATGCTGCGATATTTCATGTTTAACAAAACTACCGTTATGCGTTTCAATCATGAAAAATGACATTTCAGGATAGTTCGACTTTAGTCGAGTCATTTCTTCGACTATCAATTGAATATTTTTAGGGTCATCGTCACTCATTCCAAATCGATGGTGTGGACTATAACCATAAACCTCGATCGCTTTATCCACAGAGGCACGAATCGCTTTTTGTTTTAACTCTGCTGTTGAGTATTTTAACTCATTATCACCGAATGATTTTCGAACATCCTTATTGCTGACCGCAAAAATACTTAAATAATTGGGTTCCAGTGGCAAAAAGCCAGCCTTCACCATTTCATAAATACCCGAACGAATGGTTTCGCTGGAATGGCCTCGGGCCGTAATAATT
>DALYIB010000141.1:0-7212 GCA_031970595.1 Pseudobdellovibrio sp. | reverse complement strand
ATCACCTTGAAACATTTCAGCTTTTTTAATCATGTTATTTAAATCGCCGCCCGAGCAAAAATTGGAACCTTCACCGGTGATGACAACGACTCGAATTTGATTATTTTTTTCAATTTGATCCAGATGACTGACCAGCAAATCAATCATTTCATAAGTGATTGAGTTCGATGTAGTGGGATTGTTCAAGGTTAACCAAGCGGTGTGTTGATTTTTAATTTCAAATTTGATCATAGCTTATCCTAAGTCAAACTGATCTTGAAAATCAACAGCCTACTTTTTTAAAAATGACGTTAAGGTCGAACAATAACGGTGATCGAATTGCTTTCAATTTTTCGTCCCTGTTGATCAACACCAAATGCTTTGACAGTATAAGTTCCGGCGGGAACATTATACCAACTGTACGCATAAGCATTGCTGTTATCGACTTTGGCTCCATTCACTGTCCAATATCCTGAAACCAATGAATTGGCGGGCGAATCCGTTGCAGTACAAGTTGCATTAGATCCCGCAGTTAAAGTCGTTGGGCAATAAATTTTCAACGTAGGAATGGCCGGCAGCGGTTTCGAGGCGATATTCACAGTAATGACGTTACTGCGAACATCACGATTTTGAAAATCTTTGGCAATCGCTTGAACTTGATAATTACCAGCGGGGACATTGTACCAAGTGTAAGAATAAGCATTGCTGTTATCGACTTTGGCTCCGTTCACAGTCCAGTATCCCGAAGCCAACGAATTCGCAGGCGAATCAGTCGCTGTGCACGAAGCATTATCGCCTGCTGTCAACGTTGTTGGGCAGCTGATTTTCAACATCGGCACTGTGGATGTCGTTTTGGGTTTAATGATAACAGTGATCGTGTTGCTTTTGACTTCGCGATTTTGGAAATCTTTGGCAATCGCTTGAACGTAATATGTTCCAGCTGGAACGTTGTACCAAGTGTAAGAATAAGCATTGCTATTATCGACTTTGGCTCCGTTGACAGTCCAATATCCAGAAACCAATGAATTGGCGGGTGAATCGGTCGCGGTACACGAAGCATTGTCGCCAGCCGTCAGAGCTGTAGGGCAGCTGATTTTTAACAACGGTAATGGTGGAAGAGGTTTCGAGGCAATCGTGACTTTGATGATATTACTTTTCACATCACGGTTCAAAAGATCTTTGGCAAAAGCTTGTACGGTGTAAGTTCCGGCAGGGACATTGTACCAAGTGTAAGAATAAGCATTGCTGTTATCGACTTTGGATCCATTCACAGTCCAGTATCCCGACGTTAATGAATTGGCCGGTGAATCGGTCGCTGTGCACGAGGCATTATCGCCTGCAGTTAACTGGGTCGGACATTGAATTGATAACTGCGTGGGTTGTTGTGCTGTCAGAACTTTTTTCAGAATTTCTTGATCACTGGCAGAAAGAGAAGCTTGATCTGTCACAATAAATCCAAAATTACTTCCGTGCGAAACATCGGAATTAAAATAGCTGAATGATCTGTTAGGTCCATAGGTTAGACTGTTGATCAACCCAGAAGCCGTGTGAGTATAAGGTTGTGTGTCGCCTTTGAAATGCGTAATGATCGTATTTGAATTTTTTGTTGTAAATTGCACATTCAGCTTGCTGGTTGCTTTGTCGGCAGAATCTAGCAAATAAGCACCGACGAATTCAGAATCGCCTTCGGGAAATAAGTTGGGATCAATTTTTTGTATGAAATAACCTTGCGAATCAGCCGTTAATTTCAGACTGAAATACGCAGTCCCTTTTTTAAAGATCACCAATAATTTTTGTTGTGCTAGGCCAGAAGCGCCCAGCACAACTGTATCCATATCCTCGGAAATAAGTCGCGGTAGTTCTATGTAAGTTAATTTTTGGTTATTGGTTGTATTTCGAAAAGTTCCTTCTGGTGAAGTGATATAATAAGTCAGACGTTGATTTTGAATAAAGCTTGTATTGCTGCTGGACAACAAGCTTTCCAAAACTGAATTCAGTCGAGCTTGACGAGCACTGCTGTCAAACTGATGACCGAATAAATAATTGACGCGTCCTTCGATTTGAATTCCGGCTGCGCTGGCGGTATCAAATAATTTCATTTGGTCAACACTAGGAACAATAAAATCGTGCGAACCCATTTCTAAAAATATTTGCGTATTATTTTCTTTCAGTTTTTGAATTTTAGCAGATGTGAGTGCATTGTTTTGTTGAGCAATCGTGTTTATGTCAGATGTTCCGGTCAGAGCTTTGAAATGGGATAAAAAACCATTCAGCCCTTCGAATTGTTGTCGACCATATCCTGCCGGAAATACGAAATTCTTTCTCCAAGAACCAAAAATTCCTGTACTCCAGTCGTTGGCGTATAATAAAAAAGGAACTGTCGTGCTGGAATATTTTTGATATTCACTGATTTCGTTCGGCGGGCAACTAGAATAAGCAAAAGCGACTTTGACAGCAGTCACTTCAGGTTGCGAGGCGATATTCAAAGCTGTAATCCCACCACGAGAAACACCGAAACTGACAAATTTTGTGGATGAAGCTCCGGTGTCGGCTAGAAATATTTTTAAAAAATCATTTAATTCGGCATAGGCCTGTCTGTCGACCGTTCTAGATCCGATCGCACCATTTCCATTCCAAAGAATTCCAAATCCAGTTTGGCCTTTGCGCGAATAAGCATTTGCCAAGGTTTTAAAAAGTGGTAAGCCTTCCAAATCCATTAAGTTTTCATTTAAATCATAGAATCCATTAAATAAGGTCGGCAAGTTTTGGCTGTTGGCTGCGCTCCAACGAGGGGGCACGATGACTGTGAATAAATTATTTTTATAGATGATAGAGTGAATCACTTGAAAGTAAGGCACATTTTCTGAAATCAATTTTTTGAGATCGCCCACTGAGAAAACTTCTGTCGAATTTTGTACGAATTTGACTTGGTTTAAATCGCCAGCGCACAGTTCAGATAAAACTTGATTCAATCGGGCCTGGGCGTTAGTTGTGTTATAGGCATTGGTCGAAAAACGATGTCCAATATACTGTCCAACAGACGGCATTCGAACGACATTTAAGTTGTAAACTAAAACATTTTTTTGTCCCTGACGAATTTGTTCATCGGCGCGGTCATTTGAAAATAAAGGCTGTTCTGTGCCGCCTTTCTGAGGATACTGCGTGACCAAGGGTGTTTGTGTGTTTCCTAAAATCTGACAGCCTTGCGCGGTGCTATTCGAAGTCGTGTGATCCTCAGTTTCTTGAGTTTTAAATAGGCTCATGACCCAGCTGGACTCTGTGATCATTTCTGTTTCTTCGGGGCGAGGTAAAGCTGTCGACGAAGAAGAGGATTCGTGAATTTCTGCACTGTATTTTTGACAATTTTGAAATGTGGTCGTTGTGAAAGTCGTGAAAAGAATAGCCAATAGTAAATGCACGAATTGACGTTGATTCATGGTTGTTCCCCTGATGGTTTCTTATCGGAAGAACTGGACTTTTTTAAATAGTTTTGTGGTTATTTTCTCAAATTAAGACATTTAAATTCAAAGGCTGTTGATTTTAAATACACAAAAAAAATTCTGAGTTTGTTGAACGTTTTCAGAGTTTAATAGCACTTGTTGCCTAAAAAATTATTCGCATGTTCAATAGAAACAGATTGTTCAAGGTTATGAGTCAGCTGTTCTGGTGGAGCGTAATAATAGCTGTATCCTGCTGGTAATGGATTATTCAGAATTATCATCTCAATATTATTTTGAAAGCGAGGAGACGCAGCTGCATAAAGGCTGCGTGCTTGGTCGACAGGAACCAAATTGTCTTTTTCTGCGTGCAAAAGAAAAATCTTTTTAGCTTGGATATTATTGACTTGATGTAAAGGTGATTGGGCGCGCAGTACTGATTCATTGTCACCGAAAATAGATTTTGCAATCCAAGAAGTAGCTGGGAATAAACTGCCTGGTGCCGTGGCTTGAACTAAATCAGTAGGGCCCGCAACACTGACAACACAATTAAACGAAGTCGCTTGTGCTGCCGAAGTCATCAGTGCTAAATGGCCTCCGGCGGAGCCTCCCCCAATAGAAATTTTTTGCAAGTCCATGTGAAAATCATTCGCTTTGGATTTGACAAGTTCAACCGCAGCCAAAATATCTTTGACTCCAACGGTGTATGGGGTCGGTGCAATATAAGGTGTGGGATATATCGTCGGAGACACAGCAGGAGCAAGAGTGTAGTTTAAGTTTAGAACTATAAAGCCTCGCGAAGCGATTTTTTCAGCGATAGCTCTATCCAAAGATTTGTCTCCACCAGACCAACCACCACCGTGAACCCAAATAAAGACGGGAATATTTTGTCGATTTAAATAGTCTTTGGGTGCATAAAAATCAAATGCGACATCGCCATTAACCCCAGGATATTTTAAATCCAAAGCAAAGTCGTAAGGAACATTTGTCGGTGCAACTGTTGTCGTCACTGGTTTGTTGGCAGAACAAGATGCGGTCGAACCGCCGTTGCTACCTTTGCAAGACCATTTATACTGAGTCGCGGTATCGACATCGTCTGTGAACAGACCTGATAAACATTGATTTAAATTCGCAGAACAGATTCCGTTAACAGCAACCGGAGTTGGTTGTGGCAATGGCAGCGGTGCTGGTTGTGGCAATGGCGTTGGAGTTGGTAAAGGTGTGGGTGCCGGAGCTGGAGCTGGGCTTGGATTTGGGAGAGGGATCGGTTGTGGTAAAGGAGCTGGAGCTGGTTGAGATGAGGGAGTGGGTGTCGGCTGAGAGGCCGGTTGTGGATTTGGCAAATTAATTTGACACGTGGCTGTTGTGCCGCCGTTGGATCCTTGGCAAAACCATTTCGCCTGATTCGCGGAATCAATAGTATCCACCATATTGCCTGACAAACAACGATTCAGGGTTGTCGAGCATTGTCCGTTAATGGCCCGATTCGATGAAGCCGTCGAACTTTGTGAAGACGAAGTGGGAATATTATTTTCGTAAGAAGCTGAATTAATTTTTTGCCCGCAATTTTGAAAAGGCCAGATCAGTAAAAATAAACTCAGTAAAATAAAAGAAACACGCATTTGCTTTTTTTGGATTTTGCGAAATAAAAAGAACTTTAAGTATAAATACTTAATACGAATCATGAATGGTGCTCCCTTTATCAGAATATCAATACAAAAGGAGCATGTGCACCTAGAACCGTTTGATGTACCAATTTAGTACAACGTCTGTTTCAGACAGGAGCAACATTGAATTCAGCAGCCTTAAACCTGACTTTTCCAATAAGAATTTTTTTCGGAAAGTTTTTCGACATATCCACGGACATCATTTTTTAAATTTTCTGGAAACTGACTCAGCGGTTGAATGTGATCATTGGGTACATATCTAAAAGTAAAATTAATTCGACGGGTTTCGAAATTTTCAGTGTTCAGTTCTTTGAATCGGTGACCGGTGTCTTCGACTCGTTGGACGCGGTGAAATAATTGTTTTTTAAATTTATCTCCGCCAAATATTTGTAAACTGCGGTCTTCCAGCCATTGTTGCAGGACAACATCGCTGGGTTGATTTTTACTGGCACTTTTAACAAATTGAATCAGCGCTTTTTCGCCGAAGGAAATCGATCCGACAGGTCCTGGTTCGAAATCTTTGTGTTCGCCCACACGAGCTGTATCGTGTTTTTTAACTTCGCCATTTTGCATTTCCAATTTGTGCCCGTAAAAATTAATTAAACAAGTATTCAAATGCCAGCCACGTGGAATATCGCGTTCGTGAAATGTTTCATGAACTTGTTTTTCAATGTCGTCGACAATTTTTTGAAGGACGCGTGGATAGCTTTCGGCTTCGACGCAACGAAAATGCAAACCTTTGGGTGGATGGTAATAATCCAGACAGGCAAATTGCCAATTCCCCAGCCAATACACGGGGCGCAATAACTGACGATTGGGTTCGCCTTCAGGTGGTGGGTTCGATTCAGAAAAGCGATTTTCCCAAATGGGATAAAGTGTCGATAAATATTTCAAAATTTCGTTTTTATCACTGACTGAAATGTAGTCTTTTTTATAGATAAGATTGTGATTTTTATGAAATTGTGGTTTTCTTAAAGACATAACGGAACACAATATCGGGCTGAGGTAGATAAAATGTCAAACAAGATCATGCATTTCCATATTGATCAAAAAATTAAAACCGAAATTCTTGAAAAAATTTCTGCTTTTAAAAACAAAAAGGTTTTAGTGATCGGAGATGTGGGTGTTGACGAATATATCATGGGCGCCGTTAAAAGAATCAGCCCAGAAGCCCCAGTTCCAGTGCTTGAAGTCAACGAAGAAGACAAGCGTTTAGGCTTGGCGGCCAATGTAGCCCAGAACGTAAAAAGCTTGGGTGGACAGCCTTTGCTGGTTTCAGTGATTGGTGACGATGCGGGCGCCGAAGTTCTTAAGCAGCTTTTAAGTAAAGCGGCTGTTGGTACCGATCATTTAATCGTTGATTCGACTCGTCCGACGACTCGTAAAACCCGTGTAATGACGGGTCATCACCACTTAGTTCGCGTTGATCACGAAGTTCGTAAAAATCTGTCGGCAGAAACAGAGCAGCGTTTATTTCAAAAGTTACAGACAATCATCGAACAAGTGGATTGCGTTGTTCTGGAAGACTATGCCAAAGGAATTTTCTCAGTATCGATGGTTGAAAAAATTGTGGGCTTAGCCAAGGCTCATCAAAAATATTTAATGGTGGATCCCCATCAAACTAAATTTGCCGAATTTTACAAAGGCGTCGATTTGATTAAGCCCAATTACAACGAGGCCTTAGCTTTAACTCAAATTCACGAAGAAGATATCGAAAATCCTTCCGAGCGCGTTTTAGTGGTGGGTCGTCAATTGCAAAAAATGACGGGGGCTTCTGACGTTGTCTTGACTCAGGGTAAAGACGGTATGGCCATTTTTTCTAAGAATGAACAAGTCATTCAAGTTCCGACATTCGCTAAAAAAGTTTTCGATGTGACGGGCGCTGGTGATACGGTGATTGCAGCCTTAGCCTTAGGAGTCTCTGCGGGAATGAGTTTGGCCCAAGCCTGTGTTTTAGCGAATTATGCAGCCGGAATCGTTGTGGCTAAAGTCGGTTGTGTTCCTTGTGAAATCCAAGAACTGCGAGCCGAAATCGGCACGCTTTAGGGCTGTCTAAGCGTTAGACCTTTTGGTGCTTTCAGAGTGAAATTTATTCATTTTATTCAATCTATAAACCGCTAAAAACTGAA
>DALYIB010000140.1:0-7248 GCA_031970595.1 Pseudobdellovibrio sp. | reverse complement strand
TTCACACAAACTGTCGTGACTTGACAGTTTGGCGGTGTTCCACCGTTTGTACACACAGTTGCCACTTTACATTCAGGCGGGTTACCACCATTTGTACATTTCGTATCTTTCTTTTTATTTTTCAATAGCAGAGCTAATAAACCAAGACCACCCAAGATTCCACCGACAAGCCACCAGTTTACATCACCAGAACAGTAATATTCTTCTTTGGCAGGCTCGCCTGAGAAAGCTTCACCGTTATTGTTGTTATAACGGACTTTCGGTTCATCACCGTTTTCACATTTGCAAGTTTTTGGATCAACACCTTTTACAGATTTAAATGGGCAATCCTTCACTTCTGATGGAGCCGGTGCTGGATCTGCAGCACAGTATTCAGGAAGTGGTCCAGGTTCGAATGTATTTGTATTTCCATTCGCTTTACACGAACACATTTTCTTCATTTCTCCGTTGCCATCAGAAACACTCGTTTCTGTTGAACCATCTGGACATGCCGGCTTCGCAGGCTCAACGACTGGAGCTGGAACTGGTTCCTTAGCACAAGCTTTTGTACCTTTTACAGCCAGATCCCCAGATTGAGTTTCTACACCTTTTGTCTCATCTGAACACTTAATACTTGCAATCACGTCTTTTGAAAATAACCAACGACGATGCAATTGTTCACAGGCATCTCGATAATTTGGTTCATGAGTAATCGTTTTATTTGCTAAGTCTTTTGAACAAAGCTGCATGGATTCTTTGATATTGTCTTCAAAAGTTTTCTGAATGATTAACAATTCTTCTTCAAGAGCTGGTGTCCATTCTTTTTTCTGAAGTAAATCATACAGATCATTTTTGCCTTTGGCCTTCAACATTCCCGCTAAATAAGCGCGTGTCGCTTCAAAAGAATCTTTAGCTTGGCTTTCTTTAATCTTAGCTTGGCTTTCTTTAATCAACGCCTGTAACTTTTCAGAATCGACTTTTGTTAAATCATTTCCTTTGTTATCTGATTTTTGTTCAGACTCTTTTCGAAGACCCAAAGCAGAAGCATCGACGAAATCATTATTTTTAGTTCCAGATCCACTCAAGCGAGCTTGGCTATCACACGAACCTTTAAAATGAGTCCCAGCCTGGAAAGACTGTTGATTTTTTGGATCCGCGCAAAAAGCATTACCATTGGAATCAAAACTATACACCAGTGGATTACATGGCATACGATCACCGCACTGCTGACGCGCTTTTTGAATCATCGCATTTGATTTATATTTAGGGGACTCAAGAATAGTTTCCAAATTACAAGCCTCAACTGAGGAAAGTGGCTTACCATCTTTATCTACGCGATAATTCGACGATTTTTTATTGTAAGCCGAACTGTCAGCTGCCACGAAACCTTGATTGATACAGTAATTACCATTGTAATAAGGGGCGGCACAGGCTTCTTGGCCGAAAAACAACTGCAAGAAAGCTTGATACTTTTCAGAAATTTCTAACTGCGAAGTTTTTCTAGGTTTCACTTTTTCTCGAGCCAAACGAACCTGATCCGCTTTCTCGTTCAACAAACGCATCTCGACTAGGTAGGCCGCTTTTTGAGTCAAAGTCATTTGACCCCAAAGTTGCTTATTAAACCGAGGAAGACCTCTGAAATCACGGAAAGGACGTTGAGCTTTGTCTTTTTGATCAAAGTTAAAACGAGCTGTTTGTTTTTGTAAATCTTGGTTCAATCGCCCTTCGGATTGAATCACTTTTTGCATCATTTTTTTAGGATTTTCAGTTTCTTTTTCAGAAATGAAAACGTTATTTATTTTTAAAAACTTTTCGGAATCACCAATGAACTGCACCGAATAGGATTTTCCACCTTCAGTGTAATAAACTGTTGGAATTTCATCCCCGTTTGAATTTTTAGTCGATTTCACTTCAAAAATAGGCATCAATTGCTTTGGATTTTTCAAAATGGCTTTTTCAATATCTTTGTAAGCAAAACCAGGATAATAAAATTTAGATTTATTCCAAAATTCCTGCGCGGTCGTTTTACGGTTTAAACCAAGCTCTGTCACAAATTGCTTCATCTGCGCCGCTTTAAAATTTTCAGCTTGCTTTCCCATTGCTAACGGAGAAATAGACATCGTGAGCATGGCCGTATGCGCAAGTGACCATGTAAATAACTTCGAAAATTGAAATCGTTTCATTTTGACCTCGTTAAAATAAAATCCACCATATAACTTATCGGTGTCTCAAATTTAAAACTTTAAATCATTATGTTACGTTTCAATCTGAGACACTTTGATTAAGACTTACGTCGATCCGACTGTTCATCACGAGATGACTTACGACGGTCTTCGGTCTTTTTGCTCGAAGTCCACTCAGTTCGTCGATCAAGATAAGGAAATCTAAAATAAAAGGAAATAACAAGAACACCTGTTGTACATAACAAGGCAATCACAGAAAATATTCTTAGAAAATGAGGATCGATTGAATTCGTATCGACAAAATAAACTCTGTAAACATTGATGGTTAAGATTAAAACCAAAGACACGATCGCCAAAGTCCAAGATAACTTATGGGCTTTAAATAAAAGTAACCCGGTAAAGAACAATAGAAACAACCAAGCCCAATCCCATGCTGGAATCGTTTTCATGAATGCCAACATGACATCAGGGGCATACCAGTTTTGAACACCTGATCCGGCAAAGCTGATTAAAATATTTCCGATAGGCGCCAATAGAAACAAAAAGGCCAATAAGTAAACCCCTAAAGGTCGCTTAAGTTGTATGTTTTGTTGTGCTTTTTCCATGATGATACCTCTAGGAAAAGCCTAACATAGAACGAATTAAAAGCTTAAACTCTTTAAATATAGAACTAGACCATCATCCTGTTGTAAAGGAACTCGATTCACAAGGGACAAATTTCAATCGGAGTTTTAACTTTGACGAGTGAATAGATTTCTTCAATTTCACGATCTGTGACAGCCACACACCCTTGCGTCCAATTCACTGCGGGATGCTGATCTTTAACAATCGAAGGCACTAAACCCGCAACCGGTTTCACTGGAAAGCCGTGAATCATAATGTCACCACCAGGTGATCGCCCCGCCTGAGCTGCAAATTCTTTATCTTGCTTGTTCGGATAAGAAACTCTGAGAGCTAAGTAATAACTGGATTGTGGATTTTTAAGTTCGACTTCGTAAACACCTTCAGGTGTTTTATTGTCCCCTTGGAACTGCTTAGGACCTTGATCAAAACGAGGTCCCATAGCCATATCGTAGGATTTAACAATACGTCCCTGATTCATCAGATGAATTTTGCGAGTCTTTTTTTGAATAACAATCCGATCAGCACTATTAGCATCTTCGTCAGTCTCTAGACCGATCATATCTTTGTTTTGACAATACAAAGCTTTGCTCAAATCGATTTTCTTTCCGGTTGCTGAGTAAGATTGTAAAGATAAGGTCATAAACATCATCAAAGTAAATATATTTTTCATACACCCAACTTAACCTGGCTCCGCCTACTTCGAAAGAGTTCGAATTTTGAACAGTAAAATCTGCAAGAGTGTCTAAAAGTTTAACACCCCACTCAGGAATCGCAGTGTACTTTTATTCACAAATCGAATATAAGTTCGCTATGAATAACACCTCTTTTCCTCAAAACTTATTTGCTCTGATTGATTTTGAAATCTATGTCCTTTTGACCACGTTAGGTCTGGCCTGTTATTTATTTTATCGATTTCTACTCAAAGACGTTTCCACCGAAAGACATCAAAGCTTGACTCGCCAATTTAAAAATTTATTGGCGCATTTTATAACAGTTTCTTTACTTTATTTAATCTATACTTTCTTGTTCAGTGCTCAAGAAGCCGATATTTCATTATTTTCTAAAAGACTTTCCGTTTACTCAGCCGTTGCCTTGTATATTTCAGCTTCAGTTTATTTTGTTAAAACAGCTCGTTTATTTGTTCTGCAGTACTTATTTTTGGGTTCCATGCGAGCAGGCGTCCCCTTACTGCTTGTTAATATTTTCTCTTTGATTCTTTCGGTCGTGATTTCTTTTTGGAGCTTATCGCATTTTTTCAACATTCAACTGACTTCGATCGTAGCCACGTCAGCCGCTTTCTCAATTATTCTGGGTTTGGCTTTGCAAGATACTTTGGGAAATTTATTTGCGGGGATTTCACTCCAAATCGATCGAACCTTTGAAATTGGCGATTGGTTAGAAATTCAAAACGGAACCATTAAAATTACAGGCCAGGTCAAAGAACTCTCTTGGAGATCCACGCTGCTGATTGGATTTTCAGATGAAATGATTGTTATTCCCAATAAATTAATGGCGGCTTGTCAAATATCGAACTTTTCACCAGACAACCAACCCATTATTCGCAGCCAAGTATTTCGTATTGATCACCGAGCAAATGCAGATGCCGCGAAAAAAATAATTGAATCGACTATATTAAAAATCCCTGAAGTGCGTGCGATCCCAGAACCTTTTGCGTTTATCCAAGAAGTCAACGAAAACTGGATTGCCATTAAAGTCATTTATTATTTAGATCAGTTTGGCAAACAATTTACAGCTGGCGACAAAGTCCTCGAGGCCGGCGTGAAAGCTTTGATGGCTGCTGAAATTCAACTCGCACACTCAATCATTGAAATTAAAAAAGGTTAATATGGAAAACTCACTCAACCCCATCTCAGACCAAATCGTCGATCGCAATCATCCGCTGGCGGTTAAAATTCGCAAGCAAATCACTCAGGCATTAAACGATTTTCATTTAATCGATGATGGCGATAAAATTATGATTTGTGTATCCGGCGGAAAAGATTCTTCCATTTTAACCATTTTGATGGACGAGATTCGTAAAAAATCAGAAAAGAAATTTACGATTGAAGCTGCGATATTAGACCAAAAACAACCGGGATTTAATTCAGATCATTTTTTACAATGGTTACGCCTTGAAGGAATCAAGGTTCACGTCCTTGAACGTGATACCTATTCGATCGTTACGGATAAAATCAAAGACGGTGTTTATTGCAGTCTATGTTCAAAATTACGTCGAGCCATTTTATATGATTTTGCATTTGATAATCAATTTACTAAAATGGCCTTGGGACATCACCGCGATGACATCATTGAAACAACGCTCTTGAATTTGTTTTACACAGGTCAACTATCCACGATGCCGCCCAAACTCCGTTCGGATGATCAACGAAATATCATTATACGCCCTTTTGCCTACGTCGCCGAAAAGGATTTAATCGAACTCGCTCAGGATTGGTGTTTCCCAGTTATTCCTTGTAATTTATGTGGATCTCAAGAAGGCATGAAGCGACAAAAAATGAAAAAACTTGTTAAAGACCTTGAAAAAGACATACCATTATTAGGCAGCAGTTTCATTAATGCATTAAAAAATGTGAAACCTAGCCACTTATTGGATGAAAAACTTTATGACTTTAGAGACCTTTGAAAAACTGAAATTACAGGCGCATAAAAACAGATCTTCAGATATCACTCATCGGATACAAAGGCTTAAAAAACTTAAAAAGTGGATTCAACACAATCAAACTGATATTGAAAAAGCTCTGTTTGCAGATTTTAAAAAGCCGGCTTACGAAACTCAGACGACTGAAATCATGATCTGTTTGAATGAAATTCGTTTCGTTTTAGACAATATTTCAAACTGGACTAAACCCCAAACGGTCCCTACGCCGGTCACCTTAATCGGACATACCAGTGAAATTCGCTTTGAAAATAAAGGCGTTGTGCTCATCATCGCCCCGTGGAACTACCCTTTTCAATTGGCCGTCATGCCTTTGATTGCAGCCCTAGCAGCTGGAAATACAGCCGTATTAAAACCCAGTGAAATGACAGAACAAACGGCCCAGCTATTACAAAAAATGACGGCCGAGGTTTTTACAGAATCAGAAGTGCAATGCGTCCTGGGCGGCAAAGAAACAACCCATCAACTGTTGGATTTTGATTTCGATCACGTTTTCTTTACGGGATCCACAGCTGTAGGAAAAATCGTTGCAGAGAAATGTGCCAAAAATTTAACCCCAGTCACTTTGGAATTGGGCGGAAAGTCTCCAGTGATCATCGATGAAACCGCTGATATCGAAGACGCTGTTCGTAAAATTCATTGGGGTAAATTTTTAAATGCCGGCCAAACCTGTGTCGCACCTGATACGATTTTTATTCACCATAAAATTTATTCTCAATTTATCACTGCGTTTAATAAATACACTCATTCCATTCAGCAACAGTCTTGTTCCATGATCACACCGACTCACCAACAACGGCTCGAAAAAATGGGTTCTATTGTTTCCCTAGATCCTCAGTTTCCTCGTTTGATTGAAAATACTTCGTTAGATCATCCCATCAATCAAGAGGAAATTTTTGGCCCGATCGCACCTATCCATCCATTTCAAATGTTGTCAGACATCAAAGCGTTTTATCAAAAAAATCAAAATCCACTGGCACTTTATATTTTTTCAAAAGAATCAAATTTTATATCCAGCGTGATAGAACAATTCCCTTCTGGCGGAGTTGCCATCAATACGATCGCTTTGCACTTAGCTAACCATCATTTACCCTTTGGAGGTATCCGCACAAGTGGCCTCGGCCGCTATCACGGTTATTTTGGTTTTCTGGAGTTTTCACATCAACGTGCCGTCCTCAAAGATCAATCAGCTCGCTGGCTCAGTCCGCTATTGTATCCGCCCTATAGCCCTTGGAAAACCAGACTCATCAAGTGGGTTCAGTTTTTTACCACTTAATTTTTTCAGATCTATTTTTTTTGATTTCAGAGCGATTTTTCTTTTCATCCAAGCGTTTACGAATGGATGATTTTTTCGGCTTTGTTGCAATCCGTTTTTTTGGATCTTTCAGAGCGTTTTGAATCAATTGAATTAACATTTTAAAAGCGGTCTCTTTGTTGGATTTCTGGTCTCGTTCATTTTCTACACGAATCTGAATAAACTCGTCTTGCATAAGTTTGTTTTTTAATCGGACTAAAAGTTTTTCTTTTTGATGATCCGTCAGGCTTTGCGAATTCAGAATTGAAAACCGCAAAATCACACACGAGTTTGTTTTATTCACGTGCTGTCCACCGGGGCCTTGGGAACGAGTCACACTAAATTCGACTTCTGAGTAAAGAATCATGAATATATACTAGCTTTCTCTGGCCTGCTTTGAAAGAGGCAATTTGATGTGTTTAACGTGATTTGAAGTAAAATTGGTCGTCTCTACTGGACTCGAACCAGTGACCTCTCCCATGTCAAGGGAA
>DALYIB010000139.1:0-7310 GCA_031970595.1 Pseudobdellovibrio sp. | reverse complement strand
AGTCAAACGGCAAGCTATTTGATTCTGCAAAGGCGGCAGCAAAGAAAATAATCGCGCCGATAGGCTGAAAGAAAATTCCCCAGTTCGGCAACCAAGGAATGTAGGATTCATAACCAAAGCCCGTAAAATGAAGAGGGCCCTGTTGCTGCTGAATCATTTCCGTAAGATTGAATGTTCCATACATCAAAATGACGCCGACAATTGAAAGGCCAAGGGCCAATTCATAGGAAATGATTTGAGCTGATGCTCGCATCGCGCCCATTAATGAAAACTTGCTTCCTGATCCCCATCCGGCCATCAAGATTGTATATGCTGCTAGCGATGAAATTCCCAAAATAAACACGATCCCTACATTCACCTCGTAGCCCTGAATCAAAAACTTTGATTCGCCAAGAACCAGAGGAACCGACATAGGTATTGCCATATATGCAATAGCCGCAGGAATTAAGGCAAAAACCGGAGCCGCATAAAATAAAAATCGATTCGCCTTATCGGGCACAAAGTCTTCTTTGTTCAAAAACTTAACCGCATCAGCAAGTAATTGAACCAAACCTAACGGTCCTACACGATTTGGACCAAAACGATTCTGGATAAATGCAGATCCGCGACGCTCCAGCCAAACTAAAATAGGCACGGCCTGAACCATCATTAAAAAAACCAAAACGGTTTTAATTAAGTTAACTGTAATTTCAAATCCATTATTTCCCATCGATGACATAATTAATCCCACTCCAAAGCTTTAGATTTGATTTCCCACCACAATCCAAAAATGAAAATGGCTAAAAACACTAACATTGAAAGAAACACATAGGCTCCGGCGCCGCCCGAGATAAAGCTTCTAAAGTTAACGGCCCATGGATACATAAAAATAATTTCAATATCGAATAAAATAAATAAAATAGCCGTTAAATAAAATTTAACAGAAATTTTGGTATCTTTTTTTTCAATTTCTTCGATACCGCACTCATAGATTTCCATTTTGGCTTTACTTGTGCGCTTGGCCATACCGCCAATTGAACGCGCTAAGAAAATCAAAATTACCCCAAACACAGCAATAAAAGCTGTGATAAAAATCACACCACCCAAAGGCATAGTTGCTCCTTCGATTTTTTTGTTTTATTTCAATGACTTACTTTGACTCAGATATTAAATTTTGGCAACCTAAGCCCGCAGGTTTTTATGAATTAAAATTCCTCACACAAAATTTGTTGAACACAAAAAGGTTATAATTTTGGCAACCAAAAAATCTGGTATTTTAAACAAACATCACCTTCGCGCCTCGGATTTTTTCGAGCGCGCACTGCTCAAACAAAAGTCATCCTTGCATTTTTTGGGTGGAAGCTCGATTTCTGCAATATCTTTTTTGTTGTCGCAAAATTCATTAAGTGATTACAACGGCTTGCCGAATCTTGTCATATGTTCCAGTTTAGATACTGCCGAGCAAATCAGAACACAGCTGCGCTTTTTCTCGGCAGATTTCGAGTGCTATATTCTTCGCCCGTTCGATGTCAGTCCTTATTCGGGCTTGTATCCATCGCCTTCGGCCTCGTGGGATCGATCGCAATTTCTTTTTCATGCCTCAAAGGCGGCAGAGCCTTCGCGCGGAAAAACTAAAATATTTATTGCTCCGATTCAGGGCGTTTTGCAAAAAACAGCTCCCTTTTTAAACTTTCACCGCCGCTGTCGAACATTCAAAATTGGGGACGAACTTCCATCCCCTCTGGCTCCCTTTTTAAACTCTTTGGGTTACCAACCATCGCCGCTCGTTGAAGACAAAGGACAATACAGTCAGCGTGGCGGAATCGTTGATATTTTTCCTGTTAATGAGCCAACGCCTATTCGTATCGAGTTATTCGGTGACTCGATCGAATCCTT
The DNA here is from genome assembly GCA_031970595.1 of Pseudobdellovibrio sp. Classification (GTDB taxonomy): domain Bacteria; phylum Bdellovibrionota; class Bdellovibrionia; order Bdellovibrionales; family Bdellovibrionaceae; genus Pseudobdellovibrio. Next base: position 5,435 of record DALYIB010000139.1, on the reverse strand, counting down.
AAAGATTTTTTCTCCGCAATCGCAACTTTCTGAATCAACCGAACAAGCGGCTTTGAAACAATTTTCAATCTCTCCTGTTTACGAATATGAACTGACAGACGACAACATCGAAGATGTCGTTAAAAAATTTCGCTCGGGCCTCGAAGGGCGCAGCGTAGATCAATCTGACAAAGAAGACACTCTTCGTTCGTTGACGCTGAAAAACTATTTTCCTGGATCCGAATTTTTACTTCCCTTGTGTTATGACAAGCTCAGCTGCCCGTTAGATCACTTTTCTACAAGTTTGAATATTATTTATCTGGATCCCGCAGAGATCTCGCGTTCTGCAGACGAGTTTTTACAAGAATCACAAGTGGATTATAAATCTCCTCACCGCAGCTTATTTAATCCACGCCCAGAATCCCTTTTTCAACAGTTTGACGAAATTCAGCTGCCACCGGATTCCATACGCATTCATTTTTCGAATCTATCATTTCTCGACGAAGAAAAGTTGGGCGAAGAGCGCATCGAATACAACACTCTTCCGCTGACAGAGTTCTCTTTGATTGCGACGCACACAGTGCCCGGATCTTCTGAATGGATTAAAAAAGCTCAGCCCAAGTTTCAAAAGTGGCAAGAAGACGGATACAAAATTTTTGTCTCCGTCAAAAACCAAACCCAAGTGGATCGACTACTGGGTCTTTTAAACAAACTGGAGCTCAAGCACCAAATACTGTCTTCACAAAGTTTTGATTTTTCAAATCACATTGAATTTGACCAGCGCAACCAAGATATCACCCTGGTCATGCGCAGCAGTTTAGAAACGACTTTAATCGCTGAAGAAAAAATTATTTTTCTTCGTGACGACGATTTTTTTGGCAGAAAGGCTAAAACACGTGCGGATTCTAGTTACGAAGAGTTTTCTAAAAATGCAAAGCGGTTAAGTTTTGGTGACTTAAAGCCTAACGACCTTGTCGTTCACGTTAAACATGGAATCGGCGTTTATGAGGGACTAAAAATCATGAACGTCGGGGGCGTTGACTCCGAGTTCATTCAAATTTCCTACAAGGATAAAGACAAACTTTATTTACCCGTTTATCGCGTAGGCCAATTGCAAAAATTTTCTGGGGCTGCGCAGACAGGTTTGCTAGACAAGCTGGGTGGAACTGGTTGGGAAAAAACAAAGATCAAAGTTAAAAATCACTTGCGAGATATCGCAGCCGAGCTTTTACAGTTGTATGCAAAGCGCAGTGAAATACATCGTGACCCTTTGGTTCTGGATGAAATTGCCTACGGCCAGTTCGAGCGTGATTTTCCATTTTCTGAAACCAACGATCAATTGCGGGCAATCAACGAAATTCAAAAAGACTTCCACAGCGAAAAGCCGATGGACCGCCTTGTGTGTGGTGATGTTGGTTTTGGCAAAACCGAAGTCTGCATGCGCGCGGCCTTTCAAGCGGCTCTTTGTAAAAAGCAAGTGGCTGTTCTTGCGCCAACGACAGTTTTATCGTTTCAACATTTAGAAACCTTTAAAAAGCGCTTTAGCAGTTTTGAAAATCAAGTCGTTATTCGTTCCTTGAATCGCTTCGTTTCTGCAGCAGACCAAAAGAAAACTTTAGCCGAACTCAAAGAAGGCAAGGTCGATATATTAATTGGTACACACCGACTCCTTAGTAAAGATGTCGTTTTTAAAGATTTGGGCTTGTTAGTTATAGACGAAGAGCAAAAATTCGGAGTCACTCACAAAGAAAAAATTAAAAAAATGAAAACGTCCGTGGATACGCTGACTCTTTCTGCAACTCCGATACCGCGAACGCTCAACATGAGCTTTACGGGAATTCGCGATCTTTCAATTATCAACACGGCGCCTGTTGATCGACTGCCAACTCGAACCTTTGTTTCCAAATTCGATACCGAGCTGATTCGCAAAGGCATTACTTCCGAGCTGGCGCGCGGCGGACAAGTTTATTTTATTCATAATCGAGTTCAATCTATTTATGGTATCGCCGACGAAATTCGCCAAATTGTTCCCCAAGCGCGAATCAAGGTGGCTCATGGTCAAATGGACGAAGACGAGTTGGAAAGTGCGATGTTGGCTTTTTTCCATCACGAAATTGATGTCCTAGTTTGTACGGCCATTGTCGAATCCGGCATGGATGTTCCGCGTGCGAATACGATGTTTATTGATCAAGCCCACATGTTTGGGCTTTCACAGCTATATCAATTGCGTGGTCGAGTTGGACGAAGTAAATCGCGAGCTTATTGCTATTTGTTGATGCCCAAAGATCGCAAAATTGAAAAAGACGCGCAGGAGCGCCTGAAGATTATTCAAGACAACTCCGCATTGGGTTCTGGAATTAAAATCGCTCAGTATGATCTTGAATTACGTGGCGCTGGAAATATTTTAGGGGACGATCAATCTGGTCATGTGAATAGTGTTGGCTATGAAATGTATATGGACTTGCTGAACGAAGCGCTGTCCGAGGCGCGTGGTGAAACTGTTGATGCCGAATTAGATCCTGAAATTAATCTGCGTATTCCTGCGTTGATTCCAGATCAGTTTATTCCAGATATTCGAATCCGACTCAGCTATTACAAGGCCTTGGCCGATATTAAATCTCAGGATGATTTGGACACGATCGAAGCCGAACTGCGCGATCAGTTTGGTGAACTTCCAGAGCCCGTGGTCAACTTGATGGGTCTGATGTTAATTCGCAGACAGTGTAAAAACCTGGGCGTGCGTGATATCAGCGCAGGACTTAAAAATGTTTCTCTCATTTTCACAGAGCACACCAAGCTCAGCCCGCAGAAAGCGATCGAACTGACAATGCGAGAAAACAAAAAATATTCTTTACCTCCCGATCAACGTTTAAACATTCGAATGAATAATATTTCGTGGTCAAATGTTTACGAAGAGCTTAATTATCTGCTGAGTTTGATTAAATAGTTTTTTTACGGCCTTAAATGGTCGACTAATCCACCGGATCGAATCGCGTCCATGTGTGATCCGCCTCCCGGTCGGGTCGGCAATTTCAGAATTTCAATTTGGCCAGTGACTGCAGCGCTTTGATTCAAAAATTTCTCAGTGGCTGCAACCGTTGATTGCTCGGCCCCAGTCACATAGGCAATTTTAATGCGCCGTTGACTGCTTTCCTGCAACCAGTTTCGAACGCCTGGCAAATCAGAATACACTGAATCTAAAAACAATATCTTTCGAATTTGATTTTTGATATCGGATTTTTTGGTTAAATTATCCAGAACTCTGTAGGCCCCACTATGTCCTGACAACTTGAATGTGTCGATTTTTTGCTCTGTGAGCTTGGCAATTTCTTCGTTGAACTTTTTAAAATAGCCTTCCTGATTAAATTTGAAATAGGTTTCACACTTACCCTGGCTTTCGGGAATAATCAAAAGGGATTCTGCATTATTGGCTTCGTGATAAATGGCCGCAAAATCGGATGGGTTTTGAGTGTCATTTTTATTAATTGCAAATGTTTGTGCGCTTCTAAATCCATGAAAAAAATAATTCGCGGACACAGACCTCTGTGTCGGTTTGAAGTTTCTAGGAATATAGATGCGAACCTTTTCCGGATAGTCCAAAACTTTTCCAAGACATTGCACGGACCTGTCGGCATCTTGCTGATTTGTACAAACAAATCCCTGCTTTTCTAAACGCTGAATCATCGCGATCGCTTCCGACGACAGACTGCTTATATTTGAGATTTTTTTTAAATCATTGATGTTTTGGTTTTGTTTGTTGCCGCAAACGCCGCAGCCATCGCCCGAATTCGCCCAAACATTTAGGCTACACACGAATAATGTGATCCAAACAAATCGTTTCATTTTAAAATTCGAGCTTAAGCCCCACTCCAAAATTACTGCTTTCGAAATCGGTACTTACGGTCCCTATTTCATTTTCAGATGTTACATCGGTTGTCCCATAGTGCTGATAAAAAATATCCAGATAAGTATTTTCTAATCCCGACGATTGCAATCCGTTGATGTGTGTTTGTGGGTCAATCGAATCCTCGACCCAATTCAGCTGTATCAATGCGCCCACCTTGTAATTCAGTGTCCACGGCGCTGTGACTGACTGATTAATAATATTGTTCGCGTTGTCATAGCTTTTTTCAGTCCAATTTAACTGGTGAACTCCCACTTGACCGTAAGGCACAACCCAAGGCTCTTCCATCAATGTATCCAGCGCCAGATTGGCTGATAGCCGCAACATATTCGTTGTTATACTGTATACGTTGGCCGAATCATTTTCAAATTGCCCGCTGGCGTACCCTGCTAACAGACTTAACGAGCCCACTTCAAAATTAATTTTCAAACCCAAATCGCCACTCACCAAAGGAACACTTGATTCGCCCGAGAACTCTTTGAAAGATTTGTTCAAGTTAATAGATACATAATTGTCTGGAGAGAATCTTTCGTAATTCACAGCCGCTAACAAACCATAGCGACTTCTGCGATCACGATAATTTTTTGTCAAATCAAGCGGTCGCTCAACGACCACTTCGTCCACCTCTGCCGGTTGCGAATAGTCTTGCGCCCGAGCTGCGCCCCCCAGAAAAAGCGTTGCGATAATTATGAATTTTTTCTTCATCTCTTTATTCTAGGTGATCTGTTGGGTTTTTAAAGTTCCGATTTGGCTGAGTCTAGTTTTAAAAACAAAAAACCAAGGTCTTTCGGACCTTGGTCTTGTAATTGATAATCTGAAAAGCAAAGAGCCTAGTTTAGTAGTTGTAAACCAGCGCGCGCTTTTTGAATTTCGGCAACTGTGCTTTCGAACTCGTCGTCAGCAAGCGTCTGCTTTAAAAGCTTCTGTTCGTTTTCAACAATTTTTTGCTTTGCTGTTTCTTCAGAAACTTCTTCTTTTGTTTGGATAAATTCAGCCAAAACATTGACTGCTTCCGGAGCTACTTCACAGTATCCCCAACTAATCACAGCTTTTTTTGCAGATTCTTGACCCTTAATTTTATAAGAAATCACACCCGTTCCGAGTGTTGTAATCAGTGGCGCATGCCCTTCTTTGATTGTCATTTCTCCAGAATAGGCTGGAATAGTGACCTCTGTAATTTCAGTGTCAAAAACCGCTTTTCTTTCTGGAGTTAGTAAATTCAATTTCATAGATCAACCTGTTTGTTTCACTTAATTTATTTAAGCTTTTTATTTTTAGCACTCTTGCAATTTAAAACTGCAAGCTAACTATTAGTTAGCTTGTAATTTTTTTGCTTTTTCGATCGCGTCTTCAATAGTTCCCACCAAGTAGAAAGCTTGTTCTGGTAAGTGATCGTGCTTACCATCAAGAATTTCGCGGAATCCTTTAATAGTATCTTTGATGTCTACGTAACGACCTGGCAATCCTGTGAATTGCTCAGCAACAAAGAACGGCTGTGACAAGAAACGTTGTACTTTACGAGATCTTGTAACAACAGTTTTATCTTCTTCAG
>DALYIB010000138.1:0-7434 GCA_031970595.1 Pseudobdellovibrio sp. | reverse complement strand
TTAGCGGAGTGAACATTTTGTCAGCCGCTGCTGGATTACGAGCCATACCTTCTAATGCAGAAGAAGCCGCTTTACCTTGAGCAGAAGTTCCGCCGTATACCGCTAAACCGATAGCGATAGCAGCAGCGATAGCTACTAGGCCACCGTTGTTTGAAGTTGTTGCAGCAGCTGCAGCAGTTTCTTGTGCGAAAACGCTAGCAGAAGCCAATACTGTCATTGCAAATAAAATTGCTTTTTTCATTGTTTTCTCCCTTATGAGATTTTGTTAGTGATGATCGTCGGCTGTTGCAAGAGCCACGTAGACCATTGATAATAAAGTAAATACGAACGCTTGAATCGTACAAACAAGCAAACCCATCAAGTAAAATGGAATTGCAGGGCCGATTGGAAACAAGTTCAAAAATACTGCTAATACAGTATGGTCACCCGTCATCACGTTCGCTAAACGAAGACCTAAAGTGAGCGGTCTGATAAAATGAGAAATCAACTCGATGATCAACATCAATGGCGCTAACCACAATACTGGTCCTAGAAAATGTTTCAAATAACCCAAACCACCATTTTTTAAACCTACAACGTTATAAGCCAAGAACGAAAAAACACCGAAAGCAAAAGTAGTATTGAAATTTTCAGTTGCTGGCGTCATTCCTGGAATAATACCAATCAAGTTATTAAATAAAACATAAGTAAAGATCGCCGCGAAATAAGGAGCAAATGCGCGACCGTGGTGACCGATCACTTGATCTGCTAAGCCAGCGATGAATTCTGTCAATAATTCGAAAATACCACGAACAGAAAATTTACCAGTTGGGATAACAGCAGATTCGCCCTGACCAAGAGCCACTCGTGCTCGTAAGCCAATCAAAATCATTAACAATGTTGCGATTGCAAGCGTAGCAACGTGTGCATAGTGGTGACCGACGCCAGGAATAAGTTGAGTCCAGTTAAAATGCATAGTTTCTCCTTATTGAATACGTTGTTGTTTGAAATGATTCATTAACACCGCAATCACAATGCTTATAACAAAAGTTAATATTGAAATCAAAACGGCAACTGGATTGACCCAGGTACTTTTTGAAATAGTCCAAAGAATATAAGCAATTATTGGGTATTTAAATATAATAATAGAAAGCCCCTGGGCAATAGATTTTTTCAAAATAATCGATCTCCACAGAATAAACAGCGACAGTAAATTCAAAAGCAAAAAACCGTTCATGACTAAATATGTAATCATCATATTTTGACCTAGGCTAATCGCAAAAAGCCCGCCCAAAACCACTAAAGTCAGTATCAAATATATTTTTGCTATCGTTTTAATCATTTTTTATCGATTTTTCTCAGCTTGATGATCAGACTGATAAACCACAGTATAAATACAAATACAATCAACAAGGCCTTCACATATTCTGGTGCCCCTTTTTTAACCAGATACTCGCCGCCATAGATGCCTAATAACACTAATCCGACTAATTCAAAGCCGATCGAAATAAAAACTAAGTATTTGCTGTTTTTCATTACTTGCGCACTCCCTTGGAAAACGGCTTGTTGGTCAGTTTTTCGCGCAACCGCTTTAATCTAAGATCATAATAATTCTTATCCGTGAAATCAGCCTCGTGACTTTGAACATATTCAATTGCTTTTTTATAGTCCTGTTTCTCTTCCATCACCAAGGAAACTGCGGAAAATAAATTTTCACTTTTAAAATATTCTATATCTAGTTTGTAAATTTCGTCATAAACCAACAACGACTCATCCAGCTTTTGGGTGGATTGCAAAATTTGTGCTTTCAAAAGTAAAAAGTTTTTCTTGGCGTCTTTCAGCTGCGGTAAAAAGCTTTGAATATACTCCAGGGCGACCTTGCTATTCCCAGTCAGAAACTGACACTTGGCAATTTTTAAGCGGATCGACTCTTTTTTAACTTCATCTTTAATAAGAGGCTCTAAGATTAACAATTCTTTCAGGGCCTGAGGATAATTTTGCAGATTATCAAAATAGATATCTGCAATGGCCTCTTGTGAAAGCAGGCGAATTTTTTCATCTGAAGACTCTAAAACAATTTTTTTCAAATGCATCAAGGCTTTGTTGTAATCTTGGATTTCGAAACGCAGCAGTCTAGCCGCCTCGAACAAGGCGCGTGTTTTTTTTTCGGGATCTTTTTCAATATCCGAAGAAGACTCTAATAAATCAATCGCATCTAAAAATTGATTGGCACTGATTTTATCGTAAGCTTGTTTGTAAAGTTTTTCAGAGCGAGATTCGCACGCAGAAAAAAGCAAGGCTATTGCCGAAACAGCAATAGCCTTAAATAAGTAGTTTTGAATATTCTTAATGAACTTCTTCACCAGCTTTATCTTCGTCTTCAATCGCGGCCAATCCAGAAACTTGCTCTTGCTTGTCATCCAAATTAATAAGGCGCACACCTTGAGTGTTTCTGCCCAGAACCGAGATATCTGAAATTTTCATTCTGATAACTTGGCCCTGATCCGTAGAAAGAATCAATTCCTGAGCCGCATTCACTTTCATTGTACCAACAACAGATCCAACTTTATCTGTTGTTTTTTGAGTGATAATACCAACACCACCACGGCTTTGAACACGGTACTCAGAAACTTCTGAGCGCTTACCATAGCCTTTTGACGTCACCATCAAAATTGTGTCTTTTGTATCTTTTTCTAAAATTTCCATTCCTATAACGATATCTTCTTTGGCTAAAGTAATGCCTTTCACGCCACGAGCCGATCGTCCCATTTCACGAACATCATCTTCGTTGAAACGAATCGACATACCTTCTTTAGTTGCAATGAAAATATCACTCATGCCATCAGAAATTTTGGCTGCGACAACTTGATCTTCTAAATCCGTTGTCAGCGCAATAATTCCAGCCTGTCTTGGATTCGAGAAAGCGTTCAAAGATGTCTTTTTGATGATACCTTTTTCAGTCAGCATCACGACATATTTATTTTCTGAAAACTCATTCACCGGCAAGATAGATCTTACTTTTTCTCCGGCTGCCAATTGAACTACGTTCGCTATCGCTTTACCTTTTGATGTTCTGTTTCCTAAAGGCAATCGGTGAACTTTACACCAGTAAATTTTGCCTTTATCCGTTAACACCAACAACATGGTCTTGGTGGTTGCTGTAAATAAATCTGTGACATAGTCTTCTTCACGCGTTTCCATGCCCTTAAGGCCTTTTCCACCACGCTTTTGAACTCTGTATTCCTCTGTCGAAATTCGCTTGATATAGCCCGTGTTTGTAATAGTCACAACCATTGGCTCGTCAGCAATCAGATCTTCATCTTCAAGGTTTTCCATGTCGCCCGTGATTTCCGAACGACGTTTGTCGGCGTATTTTTTCTTAATCTCTTCTAATTCGCCAACGATGATTTTGTAAATTTCTTTGACGTCAGACAATACGAATTTTAACCAGTTAATTTGTTTTGTAATTTCTTCCAACTCATCAATAATTTTTTGAATTTCCAAACCAGTTAAGCGTTGTAAACGCATTTCTAGGATGGCAACCGCTTGGCGCTCAGAAAACTGAAACTTATCCATAAGGGCTTCGCGCGCCTGGTTTGCTTCTTTCGAAGCTTTAATCGTCGCGATAACAGCATCGATATTGTCTAAGGCTTTTTTCAGACCTTCTAAAATGTGCGCACGCTCTTGAGCTTTTTTAAGTTCGAAAATACAACGCTTGGTAACAACATCGCGTCTGTGATCTACGAAGGCCTCTAACATTGATTTCAAATCAAATGTGACCGGCTGATTCTTCGCATCGATCGCCAACATGATAATACCAAAGCTGACTTGGAGTTGTGTGAATTTAAATAAGCGATTCAAAATAACAGAACCATTTTCACCGCGTTTTAAAATAATCACAACTCGCATACCTTCACGAGAAGATTCATCACGAATATCCGAAATTCCTTCGATTGTTTTTTCTTTAACAAGATCCGCAATCGATTCGATCAATTTGGCTTTATTAACTTGATACGGCAATTCTGTGACGATGATTTCTTCGTGATCTTTTTTTGTTTCAATTTCGGTGCGTGCTTTGAGTGTAATAATGCCGCGACCTTTTTTATAGGCCTGTAAAATACCCGCACGACCAGCAATTAATCCGGCAGTTGGAAAATCGGGACCCGGAATTCTTTCGATCAATTCATCGATTGAACAGTCAGGATTGTTAATTAAATGAATCGCTCCATCGATCACTTCGCCTAAATTATGCGGTGGAATGTTCGTCGCCATACCGACAGCGATACCCGAAGATCCATTCACCAACAAGTTTGGAAACTTTGAAGGCAAAACCAATGGAATTTGTAATGAGTCATCGTAGTTCGGGCCATGTGCTACGGTCTCTTTTTCAATATCTGCTAATAACTCTTCGGCCAATCTGGTCATACGAACTTCGGTATAACGAGAAGCGGCAGCGCTATCACCATCGATAGAACCAAAGTTCCCTTGACCATCAATCAATGGATAACGAAGAGAGAAGTCTTGCGCCATACGTACCATTGTATCGTAGGCTGCATTGTCACCGTGTGGGTGGTATTTACCGATCACATCACCGACAACACGAGCTGATTTTTTATAAGGTTTATCGTGAGTGTTGGATAGTTCATGCTGAGCAAACAAGACGCGACGATGCACTGGCTTTAAACCATCGCGCACATCGGGCAGGGCGCGGCCCACGATTACAGACATTGAGTACTGTAAATAAGCTTCGCGCATTTCTTTGTTAATATCTACGTTAGTAATGCCTTTCACTGGCGTATTATTATTTGCATCCATCTTTACATCCTATACATCTAACGAACGCGCTAATAACGCATTGTCTTGGATAAATTTACGACGTGGTTCTACTTGCTCGCCCATTAAAACAGAAAAAGTCTCATCGGCGGCTACTGCATCATCAATTGTAACTTTTAATAAATTTCGATTTTCTGGATTCAAAGTCGTATCCCACAACTGCTCTGGATTCATTTCTCCCAATCCTTTGTATCGCTGGATATAGATCCCTTTTTTCGAGCTTTCCATGATGTTTTCATAGAATTCGTTATAGTTTTCAAAAGATTGTTCGTCGTTTCCTTTTACAATTGTAATTGGCAACTGTGAAACTGATTGCATGTGGTTCCAAGTATTTCTGATTTCAACGATTTCAGAAAAATTAACCATGTCTGCTGATAAAATAGTTTTCATACGGTCTGCATAACGAGTCGTCTCAACAGTCGCTTCAATTTTTCCTTCAGCCGTTTTTTCGACTTTGAAATCGACTTCTGTCACACCCATTGTTGGCTGAGAAGCAATCCAGCTCTTTAAATCATTTAATGCTTTTGTTAGTTTTGTTTCGTCTTTTAAAACAGTTTCTAAATCGGAAACTTTGCTCAGCAAGAAATACAAAACATCTCTGTCATATTTACGAGAAGACGAGTGTAACAAAGAATTAAACTTTTGAATTCCTAAAATAAATTTACGTAATTCTGCAGTTTCAACTTTTTTCCCTTTGATTTCAAAAGAATCTAATCCTGTTTTCAAAAGATGTTCTGTTAATGCCGCTTCGTCTTTCAAATATGTTTCAGATTGGCCTTTTTTAGCTCTGTATAAAGGTGGTTGTGCAATATAAATATAACCTCTCTCAAGAACCTCGGGCATCTGTCGATAAAAGAAAGTCAGTAACAACGTACGGATATGTGATCCGTCGACGTCGGCATCTGTCATGATAATAATTTTGTGATATCTAACTTTGTCAGCACTGACGTTTTCTTTTCCGATTCCTGTTCCCAATGCAGAAATCATCATTTTGATCTCGTCATTAGATAACATTTTATCAAAACGTGCTTTTTCAACGTTAAGAATTTTACCCTTTAGTGGCAATACGGCTTGTGTCTTACGATCACGTGCCATTTTCGCAGATCCGCCGGCCGAGTCTCCCTCCACCAGATATAATTCGCATTTTGCTGGATCTCTTTCTTGGCAGTCTGCCATTTTTCCAGGTAATGATCCACCATCTAAGGCTGTCTTACGACGAGTTAAATCACGCGCTTTTCTGGCAGCATCGCGTGCGCGAGCTGCTTCAACACATTTTGTAATAATTGTTTTCGCTGGTGTCGGATTGCGATCAAACCAATCAGATAGTTTTTCATTTACTAACGATTCGACAATACCTTTTACTTCAGCGTTTCCTAATTTTGTTTTTGTTTGTCCTTCGAATAAAGGTTCACGAACTTTTACCGAAATAATCGCGGCTAAACCTTCGCGAATATCTTCACCCTCTAAAGATTCTTTGTAATCTTTTAAAAGATTCTTTTCTGTCGCATAAGAATTAGTTGAACGTGTTAAAGCTCCGCGAAATCCGATCAAGTGCGTTCCGCCTTCATGAGTATTAATATTATTGGCATAACAGTAAATCGATTCCGAATAAGAATCATTCCACTGCATTGCAATTTCAACTTCGACTTGATCTTTTTCGCCGCGGAAATAAACCACGTCACCATGAATCGGCTTTTTCGATTCATTCAAATAAGAAACAAATTCGGCAATCCCTTTTGTATATTGGAAATCAACTTTTTTTCCTGTTCTTTCATCAGACAAAGAAATATGTAAACCCGCATTTAAAAAGGCTGTTTCTCTAAAACGCGTTGAAAGTGTATTAAAATCGAAAGCCATTCCGTCTTCTTTAAAAATTTCCAAGTCTGGCTTAAAGGTAACTACAGTTCCTGTGCGATTTGTGGGACCAATTTTTTCAACAGGACCTTGTGGATGACCCTTCATGTAAACCTGACGATACAAAGTTCCGTTTTTATGAGACTCAACTTGGCAACGAGAAGAAAGTGCATTCACAACAGAAGCACCAACTCCATGAAGACCACCGGAAACTTTATAAGCACTGCCTTCAAATTTTCCACCTGCGTGAAGTACAGTGTAAACAACTTCCATCGCATCTTTGCCAGACTTATGTGGTCCAACAGGAACACCACGACCGTTATCATCAACAGTCAAAGATCCATCCGCACGAATCGTAATATAAATATTTTTACAATGACCTGCCAAATGTTCATCGACAGCATTATCAGCAATTTCGTAAACAAGGTGATGGTAACCACGAATTGTAGTATCACCAATATACATACCCGGTCTTTTTCTTACTGCCTCTAAGCCCTCAAGAACTTGAATCGAGTCAGCACCGTAATTAACTCCCTCAACAGACGTATTCATGGGTGTATCAGACATGACAAACTTCCTTTGTTATCAAAATCATTAATCATTTAAAAATGAATTATTAATTAATTTTACCTTCGCGGACTTTATAAATTTTGCTTTTTTCCATGTTGAGTTGCTTCAAAACATCGACATCCGTAGTTGTTAAAAACGTCTGAGTTTGAATTTCATTCAACGCCATGATGAGTGCCGCTTGTTTAGTTTGATCAAGCT
>DALYIB010000137.1:0-7467 GCA_031970595.1 Pseudobdellovibrio sp. | reverse complement strand
GTCGAACGAGCCCAATAAGTTGAATAATAGTATGGAGTTTCCGATTTAAATTCTCCGGCGCAAGTATCGACTTGTAAATAGGCCGGGCGAATTTGAAATTTATGACGAAGCTGAGTGATATTGTTCGTTGAAAAATTTTTCAACTGCGCCAAACGAGCATCTGTAAAACCTAATTTCTTAGCCTGAAAAAGCAATTCAGAATTTAATTCAGATTTTTGAAACTTTTTTTCAAATTGAATAAGGCTTTCTAATTGCTCTAAAAACCAAGGTGTGATTTGAGTCAGTTCCTGAATCATTTCTAAACTTAGGCCGTGTCTGAACGCTTGGAAAATATGCCAAATTCTTTGACTGTTTGGATATGATATTTTTTGCAAATCAAAATCAATATCTGGAATGGCTTCAGCATGAGTTTCCAAAGAAGCGAGCGCTTTCATCATCGATTCCTGAAAAGTACGACCCAAGGCCATTACTTCGCCCACACTTTTCATTTGGGTTGTCAGCAAGTCTTTGGAGCCTTGAAATTTTTCAAAAGCAAAACGTGGAATTTTCGTGACGACGTAATCTAATGCCGGCTCGTAACACGTTGGCGTTACTTGAGTGATATCATTTTTCAATTCGTGCAATTGATAACCAATAGCCAGTAAAGCCGCAATTTTAGCTATTGGAAAGCCAGTTGCTTTACTGGCCAAAGCCGATGATCTGGAAACGCGCGGATTCATTTCGATGACAACGCGAGTTCCTGTTTTAGGGTCGACAGCAAATTGAATATTGGCTCCACCCGTTTGAATACCAACACGGTTGATAATTTTACAAGCTTCATCACGCATTTCTTGATATTCACGATCCGACAATGTCTGTTGCGGCGCTACTGTAATACTGTCACCGGTGTGGACTCCACAAGGGTCAAAATTTTCAATTGAGCAAACAACAACGAACGTACCTGAAGAATCTCGCATGACCTCTAGTTCGAATTCTTTCCAGCCTAAAATACTTTCTTCGACTAAGACTTCAGACGTGGGGCTTTCGTGCAAGGCTTGTGCAAGCATCGTTTTATAATCTTCGGGAGTATAGGCAACACCGCCTCCTCCGCCACCCAAAGTGTAATTCGGTCGCAAAATTAACGGATAGCCCAGTTTGTCAGCGGCCAACATTCCCTGTTCAAAACTTTTAACCATTTCACTTTGTGGATACTTAGCTGACAATTCATCCAAGATACTGCGAAATTTTTCTCGGTCTTCGGCGGCTTCGATCACTGAAGGTGTCGCCCCTAACATGCGCACGTTGTGTTTTTTTAAAATCCCTTTTTTGTCCAAATCTAAAGCCAAATTCAAAGCCGTCTGACCGCCTAATGTAGGAATTAAGGAATCAGGTTTTTCTTTTTCAATAATTTTTTCGATATATTCAGTTTTTAAAGGTTCAATATATGTCCGTGTTGCAATTTCAGGGTCCGTCATAATTGTGGCTGGATTCGAATTCACAAGTATGACTTCCAGTCCCTGTGCCATCAAGGCTTTGCAAGCCTGCGTACCCGAGTAATCAAACTCGCAAGCTTGACCGATCTGAATAGGACCGCTTCCGATGATAAGTACTTTTTTGATGTCTTGGATACGTGGCATGGGGGCTCCTTTACAAACCTAATTTGTTTTCATTGGTATAAATCAACTCGGGCTTGACGTGACGGTATTGTTCAAACTTGTATCTCATTTTGTTCAGACGTACGAAGAATTCTTTGAAATTCAAATCTGGATTTTTTTGAAAAACTTTAACCTGATCCAGAATATATTTTTGTGCAGATTCTGGATGAAAACAAAATCCTTTTAAGAAAAACTTTTTTCCATTTATTTCAACAATGCGTGCTTCGAAATATTCTTTTTCATCGAAACTGAAAATAAAATTTTCTACTGAAACAGTTTCTTTTTTTCCAGTTAACAAATCTCGTACGGTCATTTCATTATTTTTTAATTTGATACACTCATACAGAGAGTGCTGATGCTTTTTCAAAATCTCAATGGTTTCTAGATCTTCAGGCTCTAGGCGAACACTGCGCTGCATGTGTACCACAGCTAATGGTGTTTGCATGTATCCCGCCAACAAACGAGTTAAAAAATACCAGTCATAAAACTGATTCATGCGTAAAGTGTAATTGGGCTTAGTATCATCCAAAGTACCAGCATTATCGAAAAATTCTTTTTGAGCTGCTTGCAAGTCAGCTTTGAACTCTTCGGAAGCAAAGGCGGATACCAATTTAAAATAACTTTTTTCAAAGACTGACAGTTCGATCATTTTGTTTTCCATTTTTATTTTTTTTATTCATTTCATTAATAAAGTAATCAAATAACAAGGCGGCATCATGAGGCCCCGGATGACTTTCGGGATGATACTGAATTCCTAAACAGTTTAATTTTTCAGAATAAAATCCAGCTACCGTTTGATCATTCAAATTGACATGTGTGACACGAATGTCTTTCGGTAATGTTTGATCATCCACTGCATAACCATGATTCTGACTGGACATGTATATCTTATTTAAAAGCTGATCCTGAATAGGGTGATTCGCTCCGCGATGACCAAATTTAAGCTTATACGTTTTTGCGCCCAAAGAAATCGCTAAAACTTGATGACCCATGCAAATTCCAAAAATAGGGATTTGGCCTAAAAACATTTGAATTGTCTCAGGTGCTTTCTGAACAGCTGCAGGATCCCCGGGACCATTCGTCAGCATCAAAGCATTCGGTTGCCAATCTGAAATTTCGGCGGCCGTCGCACGCGAAGGAAAAATGCGAATTTCAGAACAACGACTTTCTAGTTCACGCAAAATGTTTTCCTTAGAACCAAAATCCAAAACTGCTACTCGGGGACCCTGAGGATTCAAGCCCTTACGATCCGTCACTTTTTTGCGACTGGCTGACCAAACCCAGTCTGTTTCCTGGGATTGAGTTTTCGCTATCAAATCCAAAGCTTTAGCAACAGCTTGTTGTTTGTCTGCGGCCATCACTAAAGCCCCCCACGGGGTCCCCTGAGTTCTGAGTTTTAAAGTGAGTAACCGAGTATCGATATCCGTCATGATAGGAACATTATTTTTAACTAATAAATCAGCCCAGCTTGAGTTTCTGGAACTGCTTTGCAACTGCAAACAAACAAAACCATTAATCCAAATTCGATCGGATTCCCAATCGTTTTGATGATGTCCGTAATTTCCCTGCATCGGTGCCGTCATCACTACGATTTGATTCAGGTAGGAAGGATCTGTTGCAATTTCTTCGTAACCCGAATGAGTCGTATTAAATACGACTTCGCCGGCACGATCTGGAAATTGTGTTTGGTGCTGATAGGATAAACCTTCAAAAACATCTCCGTCTTGAAAGACTAAATAAACCTTCTTTTTATCCATTCAACCCCTCTTTAATAATATTTCTAACTAATGTTTCACGCATAAAGACACCGTTTTCTACCAGCTGTAAAATAACGGAACGTGAATCTTTTAAAACGTTTTGCTCCAGTTCAACACCATAGTTGATTGGTCCTGGGTGCAAAATTAAACCGTCGCTGCGAAAATTTTCTAGATTTTTCAAATTGATTCCAAATAAGGAACGATAATGCGAAATAAATTCTTCGGACGACATATTGTCAGAATGACGTTCTTTTTGAACACGCAAAGCCACTACGGCATCCGCCCATCTTAAGCCGGATTCCAATTTCTGAAAAACTTCAACCTTCGAGTTGATTGTTTCTGGCAACAAATTATCTGGGGCACAAAAACCTACTTGATATCCCAAAATTTCACTTAATTGGCGATGTGAACTGACGACTCGAGAATGCTTGATATCACCGACAAATAAAACTTTTTTACCCTTCAGCGTCTGCCACTTTTCAAACAGTGTCACCGTATCTAACAAGGCTTGGGTCGGATGCGCTCGCATCCCCCAACCCGCATTTAAAATAGGAACTTTGATTTTCGACTGAATATCGTACAAATCCAACGAGTCTGGACATCTGATCACAAAAAAAAGAGGCCTCATCGCCTCTAAATTTAGGATTGTATCTTCCATCGTTTCGCCTTTTTCTAGGCTGGTGCCGGAAGCTCCTCCCAGAACAAGTGGATGGACGCCTGCACGTGCGCATGCGGCCTCGAAACTAAAACGCGTTCTTGTGCTGGGTTCAAAAAAAAGCAAAACAGAAATTCCATAATGTGGTGAGGTTGGCTTTTCTTTGCGATCAAATTGTTGTTTCAAAGAAAGACATTGCTGAAATAAATTGTGAATTTTTTCCGTAGAAAGTTGCGATAATTCAATGAGAGACTGATTGTCAGGCATTGAATACTAGGCTAGAAAATTAATACACAAAAGTCAAAAATCGATCGGAGCGAAATCCTTTTTCTTTAGAAATGGAGTCTTGCGTTGAAGATACGGAAACCGCCACCATCTTTACTTTGCCGATTATTTGGTCACGATGAACTGTTCCGAACTGGCGTGAGTCCTCGCTGGTTTCTCGGTTGTCCCCCAAAAGATAGTATTCGTTGTCTGGAACAGTTTTGATTTCGGCTGGTTTAGCTAGAATTTGCTCATTCAAACCACGAATAACCTGGCGAATGCTTTGGCCTGGGCATTTTTCTTCAAATACTGCGAAGGCCTCAAGAGTCAAATCCGGGCGTGTTGTTTCTTTGTATTCACAAGCTGAATTATTGATTCGCAAGATCGATTGCGCAATTTGAACAGAATCCCCGGATTGAGCCACGATCCTTTTAACAAATAAACTACCCGGCTTGTTTTTCAATTTAAATACAACAATATCACCGACTTGTGGCCGAGATTCAAAATAACCCTCTGGCTGCCATGGAAATTTTAATCCATACGATAACTTAGAAGCGATAATAAAATCACCTGGCATTAAAGCGGGAGCCATTGTGGCTGTCGGCACTTTCAGAACAGAAATGACGACCAGGCGGATAAAAAGGGCCAATGCCACTGCAGAAAATATCCATTTAAATGATTGAGCTGCCTTCATTACTGTATCCTCATAAAAAAACGATCGGTTCGCAAAGTCATCGGATTGCAAATAAAGGGCATTGAAACCAAAGTTTCTTCGCAACTGAGCCAAATTAATTCTGCACGTCCCACTAATAAATCATTCGGGACAAATCCCCAAAAGCGCGAATCACGTGAATTATTTCGATTATCACCCATGACGAAAAAACTGTTTTCTGGGACTGAAAAAGATTTTTTTTCTGACAATAAATCTTCGTTTTGTGTCGGTAAAAATTGAATCGTATATTTTTTATCGAAATGCGCTTCTTCAAACTGAAAAGCTTCGGACCGAGGTTCTAAATCCAACAAACGACCATTCACTTTCACGTTCATTCCTTGTACTTCGATTTCGTCACCTGGCAAGCCAATCAAACGTTTAATAAAAAAAACGTCGCGATTTTCTGGATACCTAAAAACAACAACATCACCATAATGTGGCGTTGACGATTGCCACAGCCATCCATCTCCGATAGGGGACTTTATGCCATAAGCAAATTTACGTACCAAGATATGATCGTGGATAAATAAATTAGGCAGCATACTTTCTGAAGGAATGACAAACGGTTCAAACAAAAGCCAACGTAAACTGAAAATGATAAACAACGGAACCGCAAACAAAGTAATTGCTTGCCCCCATGTTCCCTGTTTACCGATTTTTGGCCTAATCAATCCCATTCTTATTGAACAAAAGTGTGACCAAAGCGAGTCAAACGAATCGTCAAAGGATTACAAATAACTGGAATGAATGGAATCATTTGATCACAGCTGAGCCATACAAATCCGGCTTTGCCTAAAATATTTTTCATAGGAACAAAACCCCAATAACGTGAATCATGCGAATTGTTTCTGTTATCGCCCATGACAAACAAACTGTCTTCGGGAACTGTCCATTCACCATCACCACTGACGCTGGTAAAATCGTTTTTACGTAACATGATACTGTGATGTAAAACACGACCGTTTGAACTTTCTAGTAGTTCAGTAAAATGTGTATAGTTTGATTTTGAATCAATCACCGACGTATCCCGGCCATTTAAGTTTTCATCATTCAACCAATCGAAATCTTCGGATGATTCAGGTGGATTTTTTTGCTGAACAATTCCATTGACCGACAAAGTTCCATTTTCGTATTTAATTTTGTCTCCTGGAATACCCACAACACGTTTGATAAAAAATGTGCTCATATCCACTGGATATTTGAACACAACGATTTCACCACGTTCGGGAGTTCTGAATTTCACCAACCAATTTTCGCTGAATGGAACACGAACACCGTAAGTCAGTTTATTTACGAAAATATGATCATTGATTAATAACGAAGGTAACATTGAGCCTGTTGGAATGACATAGGCTTCTAAAAATAACCAACGAATCGTCAAGGCCGCCAAAATAGCCAATCCCATCGAGCCCCAGCCGACAGTCCAAAAGAGCTTATTTTTAACGTCCCAGCCGTTATATTTTACTTTTTCTTTTTTGGGTTGATTGTCTTTATTTCCAAATAATCCCATAGGTGTTTTTCCTTTGTTTCAAGTTTGTTCCTAAAAAACCAAAAATTCAATGGTCAAATGAGGCTTAACACAAAGGAAAATACAAATTTTAATCTTCGACTTTAAGGATGGCCAAGAAAGCTTCCTGAGGCACATCGACAGTACCGATTTGCTTCATACGCTTTTTACCCTCTTTTTGCTTTTCTAATAATTTTCTTTTACGCGAAATATCACCACCGTAACATTTCGCTGTAACGTCTTTACGAATCGCGCTGAGGGTTTCGCGAGCCACAATTTTTGAACCAATGGCCGCCTGAATAGCGACTTGGTACTGCTGACGCGGAATCAATTCACGCATTTTTTCAACCAAGGAACGTCCGCGTGTTTGCGCCTTGGATCTGTGTACGATCAAGGACAAAGCATCCACGGGTTCGCTGTTAATCAAAATATCCATTTTACATAACGAAGCTTCTTCGAAATCAAGAAATTCATACTCTAAAGAAGCATAACCTTTTGTGATCGATTTTAATCGGTCATAAAAGTCCATCACCATTTCATTCATCGGCAATTTGTATTCGATAATCACTTTCTTTTCAGTGACATAATCCATTTTTAATTGGATACCACGCTTATCTTCACACAATTTTAAAATTCCACCGATGTAATCCGTTGGCGTATGAACAGTCACCTTCACATAAGGCTCTTCCATTTTCGCAATTTGTGTTTCATCCGGCATTCCCGATGGATTTTCCAACATCAAGACAGTTCCATCATGCTTGGTAATTCGGTACACAACCGTCGGAGCTGTAGTGATTAAGTTCAGATTAAATTCTCGCTCAAGACGCTCTTGAACGATTTCCATGTGCAATAAACCCAAAAAACCGCAGCGATATCCAAAGCCCAAAGCCAAGGATTTTTCAACTTCAAAAGTCAACGACGAGTCATTCAAACAAAGC
>DALYIB010000136.1:0-7512 GCA_031970595.1 Pseudobdellovibrio sp. | reverse complement strand
CCGTCAGTAAATTGTATATTTTAATATCCTTCATAACCTCGTGATCATAAGGGACTTTAACCATTTCCGAATTGTAAACAACTAATTTGTCACCTGCAAAATAAGACTTAGCCTCTTTAACTAAATCTTTTGAAAAATGCAGTATAACTTCACCCGTATTAATATTTATTTTTTTTAATTCATCACCACACTGAACAACGACCCAATCGCGATCTAAGTTTTCAGATTCAATTTGGCCATTTGGATTACAAAAAATCATTGGTTCTAAAACAATTTTACCATTTTTAACCAAGATACGACTCAGGTGCATTTTGTCATCTTGATTTGAATTAGAAGTTAAAACAAAATTTTTAACAATTTTGATTAAAGATTCCTCAGGCTTGAAGTTATAGGTCAAGTATAAATCATCCCATCGGCCTTCAAGCATGGAAGGTTCTGTTCGTGGATCCGAAGCTGATCGTCCTGCTAATTTTTGCCATTCTTCAGGATTCAGTTGTTGGCGACCATCACTAAAAATATTTTTCTGAAATTCATTTAAATGAACAACATCGTTTTTGTTTTTGTAATATTCAACTAAAGCTACATAAATACTTGTGATTTTATAAGTCACATTATCTAAGTCTATCTGTTTAGATAGTTCTGACGAAGGCTCACAACTTTCTATCTGTCTGCACTCTTTAATCGCTTTATCCAAAGCGGTGCGACGAGCGATTAAGGATTTTTGAAACTCTTCAGTATAAACATCACCAAAATGATTTTTTCCCAACAACCAGCGACGAGCCAAATTATCATTAGGATTAGATGAAAAATACTCTGAGCTAACAACTTGTCTAATCTGATTTAAAGTGAATGACTCATCAAACAACGTGAAAACAGGTTCAGTGGATGCTCGGCTGTAGTACTCATCGTACAGACTACTGATTTCCATATCAAAATAATTTAAAGCGGCGTGTAAGCGCTTATCCCTGCTCGGCGTGCTGTACTGATCATACAACGAAGATGCTGCTGGGCACTTATTAGGTGCACAAGCTTTAAAACCTTCGTCAACAGCTTTTCTTCTTTGCTCTAGAAGTTCTTTAACTGAACTCAATGCTTGATTGTATTCCTGCTCCCAGTTGGGATTCGGATTTAAAATACGATTCACATTAACTTCATTGCCATTGAATTGTTCTAACGAATAGAACGGCATTTTTTCTGGCGGCACCAATGAAATCTGAGATCCGTTAATCAACGGCCATCGCATGCGGCGAATTGAATCACTGTTTGGATCAAATTTAGTAGGATAAATCATATGTTCCGATAACACGCGGATATCACGTGGAATCGTCGACGCCATAATCATAACACGAACACCATCTGTGGCTGGTGTTTGTCGGTAAATAACCATAGTGTGACCTGATTTTCCAGAAACTATTAAGTGAAAAGCCCCAGGCAACATCGCTTCAGCTTTTAAAGCAATCGGATACGAGTCTTTGTGCAAAGTATGTGTGTAGGTTTGCTGCATTATAAATTTTAATGCCGTCATGAATCGCTGATCTTTAAACCATTCCGAATTCGTCTTTAAATCTTTCCATTCGTTTTTCAAAGATCGATGTGTAAACCAAACACCATCCATTGTTTTATTTGCTGCGGGTAAATAATTAATCCTAGCAAAGATCCAGCGCAAGCTATACATCACATCAGCACAGTCTGTTTTAAGTTTGTATTTGACGTAAAAATCAGTATCGACTTCGTTTTTAATCCATTCCGAAAATTTAACTTCCCAATCCCAGTTCCACGTATTTTTAGGCGTCCAAATCATTTCCGAAGAATCACCACGAAGTTCTTTTTCAGTGTTTGCCTCAATCAACGAAGCATCTAATAAAAATTGATGTGAGCTCAAATATCGACGTGCTGACGATGAAGTTTTGAACTGATATTCGGCTAACTGTTCAGGCCATCCGTTTTGATAAGAATTAATTTTTAATTTCCAAATATTATTCTCTGAAATTAAAAAAGCTTTTTGCGCAACAACAGCAGATCGAAACACAACAGCAGGTTCAGTTTGCGCATGAACCAAGACAGACAATCCCATGACAATAATCGCCGAAAATAATTTCATAAAAACCTCTAAAGAATGTGCACGGAATCTATCAATTTATGTTTACGACGGCAAAGACCTTCCGTAGCCCAAGAAAAATGTACAAAACGTAATAAAATGAGACATTTAGACAATGGACCAGCCTCAAGTCTAGTCCGCGAAATACCGATATTTGGACTATAAAGGTACACATCTTGATAATCGCTTAAAAAAGCAACAAAGGACACATCTATGAAAATCACCGAAGTCAAAATCTTTTCAGTCAATGAGGATCGATTAAAGGCCTATGTGACGATCACAATCGAAGGCTGCTTTGTTGTTCGCGACCTTAAAATCATTCAAGGTCCAGGGGGATTGTTTGTAGCTATGCCCAGCAAAAAACGAAAAGATGGCCAATTTCGTGATATAGCGCATCCTTTGAATCAAGAAACCCGAGAAAAGATTGAAGATCAGATCTTTGAAGCGTATGAAAATGAATTGCGCGCGAGGGGTGCAACTTTGACCAATCTTAAACGCCAGAAAGCCCCTATGGGCTATCAAGGCGATGACTAGAATTCGGTCACACGCATAACCAAAAGACCTAGCGAAAGCCCTGCTCAAAGATTTTCGCCTAGTTCGCCCATCGTTAAAGCGCTTATAAATTAACAAAATTTATCATTTTACTTGCCCTTGTGGACAAATTTCATTAATTTGAAAAAACGTTTCAATCAAATGCTGGGGTATCGTCAAGTTGGTAAGACAACAGATTTTGATTCTGTCATTCGCAGGTTCGAGTCCTGCTACCCCATCCAAATTCTTCTTCGTTAAATAAACATATAAAGTAAAGTCTTTAATTTATTACAGCTTTAAAACCAAAGTTAAATTTTTTCTGCAGGCTTCACAATCCAAACGCACTTGTTGATCCAGATCGCTGACCCCGAGCTGGGTGATTTTGTATTTGCCACTGCAACCCGGACAACTGAGCGAACTGAGATCAAGCACATAAATTTCTTTCATTTTTTTATACGATAAATAAACAGACAGTATTAAAAATACCGGAACCAGAAAAAAATGTAATACGGGAATAAAAACAGAAAAAATAGCCAATCCAAAAAAAATTGCAAATGCCTTAAAGGATTTCTGAATTCGTTCCTTCATCAAACAAGTACGGTAATCAATTTGTGTATCTGACAGCCACTGACCATCAAAATTTATCTGAGCTTTCATTTTAAATCTCGCTGATTTCAGTTAGCACCCATCCCGGAAAAAATTCAAGCAAATCAACACCATAAGACACTTTTTTATAGCATTTAGAGACCTCTCATTTTAAAATAAAATAATTTTTAAATGATCTATTGACCTTCCAATTGTGGGAAGCCTTAAGCTGATTCTGAACTGAAAAGGAGCTTATAATGCCAGTTACAGAGAATAATCAAAAAACAATCGAACTTAATATCGATGGAATGACTTGTGCCGCTTGCGTTTTTCGTGTCGAAAAATCGCTAAAAAAATTAGAGGGCGTCCAAAATGCGACCGTCAATTTGGCCACTGAAACCGCGACTATCCAAGGGAATGTCACCGAAAACGATGTCATAGGCGCTGTTCTAAATGCCGGATACAAAGCGACGATAATAAATACCCATTCCAACAAAAACCAAGCGAGTGATAAAGAAAACCATCTTCGTAATGAAAAAAGACTCTTAATGATCTCTGTGTTACTAACACTTCCCTTGGTCATACCTATGCTTTTACAACCATTCGGAATTGATATTATGCTGCCAGGACTTGTTCAACTCGCTTTAGCACTGCCAGTCCAGATTGGAATTGGAGCACGATTTTACAAAGCGGGCTGGTCTGCTTTAAAAGCTCGGACTGGCAATATGGATTTATTAGTTGCTATCGGAACGACCGCTGCTTTTGGCCTGAGTCTTTATTTATTATTCAAAAAAAATGATCATGCCACTCATGGGCTACAGCATCTTTATTTTGAAAGTTCATCCGTAATTATAACTCTTGTGGTTTTAGGAAAATATCTTGAATCCATCGCCAAACAACAGACGACAGAAGCTATCAAATCTTTGCAAAAAATGCGTCCTGAAACAGCTGTAATTATTAAAAATGGAACAGAGATCGAAGTCCCCATCGAAAAGTTAAAATTAGCAGACTTGGTCATTGTTCGACCGGGATCTCGTATACCTGTTGACGGCCTCGTGAAAACCGGAGAAAGCCAAGTTGATGAATCACTTATAACTGGCGAAAGCATGCCCGTTTTAAAAAAAGTGGGCGACAAGGTCACCGGTGGATCGATGAACTCGGATGGAGTTTTAACAATTCAAATCACAGCTTTGGGCGCAGAGACTGTTTTATCTCGAATCATTCGACTGGTGGAAACTGCACAACAAAAAAAAGCCCCTATCCAACGCCTGGTTGATCAAGTCAGTGCATTTTTTATTCCGACTGTCCTTTTAATTGCAATGGCCACACTGATCAGTTGGGGTTTCATAACTGGTGATTGGGAACAAGCGATCTTGAACAGCGTCGCCGTTCTTGTGATTGCTTGTCCGTGCGCTTTAGGACTTGCAACGCCAACAACAATTCTGGTGGGAACGGGACTGGCCGCAAAATCAGGAATCCTGATTAAAGATGCCGAGGCACTTGAAATTACACATTCTGTGAATGCAATCGCTTTTGATAAAACTGGCACCCTGACAGAAGGACATCCTCGCCTGACTCATATTTTTACCGATAACGTGACCCAAGAAGAATTATTAACAATTGCTTCTTCGCTGCAAAGTAAAAGTGAGCATCCATTAGCAAAAGCCGTCCTTGAATTTGCCAAGAATAAAAATATAAAAAACGAAATTGTTACCAACTTTCGAGCGATTGCAGGCAAAGGAGTTGAAGGCCAGATCCAGGGGCGTAATTATTTAATTGGAACCCAAAGACTGCTTGAGGAAAAAAATATTCGTACAGATTCCTTTACAAAACAGATTTTTGAGAACTCGGATGCGGGAGCAACGATGTCATTTGTTGCAGATCTAGAAAACAAAACGACTGTAGGTCTGTTATTATTTAATGATCAAATTAAAGAAACCGCCAAGGAAACAATCACAACATTAAAAAACTGGGGAATCACACCGGTTATGATTACGGGCGACAACTGGGCAAGCGCGCACAAAATTGCCAATGAACTTGGAATTACAAATATCCATGCCGAAGTTTTACCTGGCGATAAGTCATCAATCGTGCAAAATCTTCGAAACAAAGGTTCCATCGTTGCAATGGTTGGCGATGGAATCAACGACGCTCCAGCCTTGGCAATGGCTAATGTGGGATTCGCCATGTCGACAGGAACAGATGTTGCTATGCATTCCGCAGGGATCACTCTTATGAACGGAAATCCTTTGCTGATTGCAAATGCCCTGGAAATTTCTAAAAAAACTTATTTAAAAATTCGACAAAATCTGTTTTGGGCTTTTTTCTATAATGTTATTGGAATTCCACTGGCTGCTTTGGGATTGCTGAATCCGATGCTGGCGGGTGCAGCCATGGCGTTCAGTAGTGTTTCAGTTGTTATGAATGCACTACTGCTTAAAAGATGGAAAAAACATGATTAAA
Organism: Pseudobdellovibrio sp.; assembly: GCA_031970595.1. Lineage (GTDB taxonomy): Bacteria > Bdellovibrionota > Bdellovibrionia > Bdellovibrionales > Bdellovibrionaceae > Pseudobdellovibrio. The sequence continues at coordinate 1,835 of DALYIB010000136.1, read as the reverse complement.
CTAAAAATTTTGCATATTGCAACTTGTTCAATAAAGTCAGAAACCATAGATTAAAAGTGTTCGGTAAAATTGATTTTGTAAAAAAGGACAGCATATGAATATTGGCGAAGCAGCAAAAGTATCAGGCATCAGTACCAAAATGATTCGACATTATGAAACCTTAGGAATTATACCGAAAGCCGTCAGAAGTGATGCCGGATACAGAAAGTATTCAGATTCTGACATTAATATCTTGAAATTTGTAAAACGCGCGCGCGGCCTGGGATTTTCTATGAAAGAAATTAAAAAACTTGTTAATCTTTGGCGCAATCGATCCCGAGCCAGTGCTGACGTAAAAGCACTGGCAATTCAGCATATTCAACAGATGGAACAAAAAATAGAAGAACTGCAAGCCATGACAAGAACTTTGAAGCATCTAGCAAAATCTTGCCACGGCGATCACCGACCTGACTGCCCGATTCTAGATGGAATTAACGAATAATAATAATCAAATTAATACATTAATTTGATTATTTCTTGAATTTTTTCTTCCGATTTAAAAGCATCGTTACTACTAAAAGCTTGCTTAACACAACCTCGCAAGTGTGTTTTTAAAATCTCTGCTTCTATTGCTTTCAAAGCAGACGCGGCGGCTTTAAGTTGCGCAATGATATCTGGGCAATAACGTTTATCTTGGATCATCTTTTCGATACCGTTGATTTGTCCAGAAACTTTTTTCAGTCTAATTATTTGGGTAGAGTGATCTGGATGATGGCTCTGCTGCGTGCTAGCTATTGAAATTTTATTGTTTTTAATCGAACGATTTGACTGAGTCTTTAAAGAGCTTTTGGGTTTACTTTTCAACTTATTTTTTCCTTTTAATGAATATTGACCAGTATACTCTACGGGGGTATGGTGTCAAAACATTTCAAACAAAGGAAATTTATGAAAACACTGTTTATAGCTATAACAATTCAACTTATGGGTATTATTGCTTTCGCCAATCAACCACCAGCGAACTACCCTATTGTTAACGGCGTCGTTAAGAAAATCGACCTCAACAACAATCAAATCACACTGAAACACGAAAAAATTCCAAATATAAATATGCCTGGAATGACAATGCCTTTTATAGTTCAAGATATCAGTCTGGTATCTGAATTAAAGGTCGGCGATATCGTTCACTTTGTGGCCGATCAAAATGATGATGGCGACCTGGTCATTCTATGGATTGAAAAAGCGCAACCATTAATTATTACTGACAATACACCTGTGAGCTGCACAGGTGTTGCCCCTACAACTCCAAAAACAAATGTTGAAATCTTAGTTCGCCTAGGCAAATACAGCACTATTCGGTATGAATTCGCTGAAGGATCCTATAAAGGTACTGCTTACATCAATTCAATTGGATTAATGCACCTTCAAAAAGAAGGAACGCAGTATAAATATCAAGCTGGCGATGGAAAACTGGATTCCAAATTGGTTTTCACAAAAAACGGCGATCTTATCGAAAAGGCTCAGTTTTATCATTATAGTTCTGGAATGAACTTTCAATCTGTCCAGTGCCAATTTGAAAATTAGAACTGTCCCATAAAAAGACAACATATTTTTTCAAACAATGTCACAAAGACGAATCTTCAGTCGTAGTATCAGTAAGCAACAACAAACTTGAATTCACAAAAAGAGGCTTATGATGAACTTTAAATCCGCTTTAATATCAGTACTTTTTATTTTTACATCCACAAGCGTCTTCGCGCATGGCGAAGATAAAGCTGGTCCCCACGGCGGATATATTCGTATGCCGGGTGCCTTCCATACTGAAGTCGTTAATGAAAAAAATGGCTTTCGTATTTATT
>DALYIB010000135.1:0-7562 GCA_031970595.1 Pseudobdellovibrio sp. | reverse complement strand
AAGACGCATCCACGTCTGTAGGAATTCGATTCAAATCCACCGCGTATCTATGCCACTCTGTTTTCACATAAGGGATACTGAGGTTTTGCAAAAATGGTTCATACAAACGATCGACATAACGATCGATATCACACATTAAAACAGGTTCCTCTAAATTTTGCAGCCAATAGCAAGAATCTGGAATTTTTTCTCCAGAATGCGGAATTGTAATAAACAGAGGAACTTGTTGACTCATTTCGACCTCGCGGCATTTAATATATATCATGAAAATCTACACGAAAACTGGAGATAAAGGTTCGACACGACTCGTTGACGGCAGTTGTGTCGAAAAGTTCAACCCTCGAGTCGAAGCTTATGGCACTGTCGATGAGCTTAATTCTCAGCTAGGTGTCCTCAGACATCATCTTGTCAGTCTACAGTTAAATATGGTCAACTCAACTGTTGAGATCATTCAAAACAAGCTTTTCGTTATTGGAAGCTTACTTGCGACTGAAAAAGAAGAAATTTTCAAAAAACTTGATCAAATTACAGACAAAGATGTGACTTTTTTGGAACAGCAAATTGATTTACTCACAGCCGATTTGCCTGAATTGAAAAATTTTATTTTACCTTATGGTCACATAGCCAGTTGCCATGCGCATATTTGTCGCACGGTTTGTCGCCGAGCCGAGCGAAGATCTGCTGAAATCAGCGTACACGACGACAAATTGTCTTTTTGTTTAATATATCTGAATCGGCTCAGCGATTACTTATTCACTTTGGCTCGAACCATTAATTTACACACAAAAACTCCTGAAGTCCTATGGGATAAAAAACTCTCATGAAAGAATCTGAAGTTTTACTCCGTGAAGCGACCCCATTGGACTCTGTTGAACTGAATCATTTTTTTTCAGGCATTCCCACGCAGGGATTTCTAGAAATTAAAACTCGTCGCCAAGTTGATTTTTTTTCATTGTTTCACCGATTGAAACATCCATTCAAAACTTTTTTATTAGAAAAAGATGCCAAAGAAATTTTAGGCACGGCCAGTTTTATGTTTACAAAAAAATATGTTCAAAAGCAGGTCATTCAAATAGCTTATGCCTGCGATTTACGTATTTCAAGCCAACGACAAGCCATTTTGAACTGGGCTCAGCATTTCTTGCCGCTATTGCAAAAAATCAAAAAAACGCAACAGGTCCAACACTTTTTAACTTCGTTAAATTTAACTGAAAATCAAGTCATCAATGCATTTATTCGACCAAAAAATCGAAAGCAATCTCGTCCTGTTTATGAGCTGATTCAAAAATATTCTTTGGTCACTATTCACGGATTTTATCCATTCAGTTTCAAACCAAATCCTTTTGTTTGCATCGATCATTATAAGAAAACCGATCGTGAAGATTTGGTCAGGTATATCCAAAACAAACTGAACAATTTAGATCTTGTCGCTACTGATATAAAAGAGGATCTCGAAAACTTTATCAACGAATCACTTTTGTACTCGTGGAATCAATTTCAAATCGCGCGTGACCAGGAAAATAAAATTGTGGGATGTTTATATCCTCTCAGTTCTTCCTTGTTGCAGGATTACTTCCCCCAAAACTACAACTCGCAAGCCAACAACTTTAGACAATTCCTGAAGGTATTCTCTCTTTTAGGACTCAGTCGTAAACTGACGAAACCATTCTCAAGCTCAAACAAACAAGAGAGCCTGCATTTTAAAATGTTGCATTTTTTCTTTTTTGATCATCCAGATATTATGAAAAATCTAATTCAGACTGCTTTCAAGAATTCGAAGAACGATGAGTTTCTGATTTATGCTTATCAGCCCGAGAACTTCCAAATGCGTCCACCGATCGGCACAATCCACACTGAAATTCCCTATGCACTTTACGAAATCCACGAACCTTTTTTTGAACCAGAATGCTCAATCAAAAATTCAATTCAAAAATTTATTTTTTTAGACGGCATGTGGTTCTAACTAAAAGCCCCAGCGCTTTTCGATCGGTTGATTTGGATCAGAACTGATAGCTTGCATATTCCAGTTATTCACAATGTAACCAAGCTGTGTTTGCTTAAATCCCAAATCAATCATAATATCATTTTGCAGTTGCGACCAACGTAACACCATTTGTCCCGCCAATTGATCGTCCACATTATGAACGTACTTATCTGAATAAATCAGTTCTGTAATACCAATAATTAAAAATTGAATAGCGGCATCACGTGAATAGGTGCTGTGACTGTAAAACAAAGACGAATCTGGCGAGCAACCCTTTTGACAAGCTTTGAAGCCCGCTTGAACCACGGGAACGCGATTTTCAATTCTTTGCGCCAAATAACTGACCAAATTTTGTAACTTTCTAAGACCATCCAAAGGCTGACCTACCAAACGAGTCGTTACAAAGTCGTCAAAATCATAGGTGGTTGAATACTGTGATGCCAGTTCAAACTGCTCTAAACTAAAACCCGGCATATCTGCAGGGGAAATCATTTGAACAGAGTTTTTACTTTGGATCGCCCAACGAAATCGCATGAAAGCATGTGCACCCTTTTCAGGCCATTTCGTTTTCATAAAAGGATAAACTAATGCTTCACGGACTTGTTTTGGAACTGTGGATGAATAAAATGTAATTGGATTATTAATCCCATCAAAATAATTCTTAGAAATCCACTCAGCATGTCCTGAACTCTGAGTCGCATTAATGTAAATCGCTCCAGGTGCCAGATACTGAGCATTTAACTTGATCGGATATAAATCTTTGTACAAACTTTTCGTATCCGTAGAACTATTGACTTCTTTGATCGCAGCCATGAACCGAGCGTCTTTGTTCCATGTTGTCGCCGTTCCCAACTGATCCCAGCGCGATGATAAATTCGATGTCATTGAACTACCGACTGTCGCAGCCGCCGGCAAAGAATTGATCCGAGCAAAAATCCAGCGCAACGAAATGACGGCATCAGCGCAGTCTGTCGATATTTGGTAATTTTGAAAAAACTGAGGAGTGACTTCACTCGACAACCACTCTGAATATTTCTTTTCCCAAGTCTCATTCCAACTATTTTGCGCAACCCAAACGGCCGCTTGAACCTGAAGCGAGACTAAAATTAAAAATAAAATAGAAAAAGATTTTAAGCTATTCACAAACTTTTTTGGCGAAACTTGATACGTTCATTTCATAAGAATCAAATACGGCTGATTTTTTTGAAACTGAAACGGGTATAATTTCTTTATTCGGTCCGATAGTAAATTTCATTTGTATTGTCACAAACGGTTTATTCATACCGTCTAGCTTGATACAATTCATATTCTGAGAATTACATAGACGGTCATATTTTTGCGTCCAAGAACGTGCCATGTTTAATTGATCCATTAAATCCAAAATACCTTTATAACCTAAACCAACTGATGGCATTTTTGGTAAGTTTTTAATTTTACCCAATTTACCTGCAGTTGGTAACTGCGGTAAAGATTCATCGACTTCATTAGGAATGTTTAAATTATTATTTAAATCTAAATAATCCTGGTTGGCTTGAATTTCATCCAATAAAGTTCTGGGCTCATAAAACTGAGCCTGCATTTCAAATTGATCGCCTGGCTCCAAAGTCATCTCAGCTTCAAGAGCTCCCATAGATAAACCTGTCATATTGTTTTCAGCTTTGAATTCTGCCAATCCGGACCAATTCGATGGAATTTTTAAAGCATGAGCCCACTCACCAATTTGATTTTTTTTATTATTTTTAGGATTCAATTTAGAAATTTTAACTAAACCCGCAATCGGAGTAACATACGAAGATACGCGTGCGCACTCTGTTCCTTTGCAGTATTCTTTGGCGATATTCTCAACTAAAAAAGTTGGTAAAATTTGGTAACGTTTTTGTCCAAGGGACATAAAACTAATATACCCAGGACTGATATTTGTCGTCAGTGCGCTGATGAATGGCGGATGTTGATCATACTCTTTAGCAGCTCGAGGCATAAAATCTTTAGCTGGCAGCAATGTATGACGAACATACCTAGCTCCTAATGGTGAGCCCAACATCATACTGTCACCTTCATTACGTGCAGGCCATAATTTAATAACAGATTCATAATCGCCTGCTTGAATCTGATTTTGATTTAAAAATATAGAATCCTGACATTCAGAATTAACTCGAGTCTCCATCAGAAGTCGAGAGTTTGGATTGACCGCGACAAAGCAACCTGCTCCGTCTGTTTCAACAACGGTCCCTTCTGGATTCAAGGGTTTGAATTGGCATTGTGATTTTGGATGAATTTGAATTTTTTGTCCACGACCGTCAGCAATCACAAGCTTGACGCATTTTCTTAAAAATTCATTTTTCTTTTGAACTTGTGTCGATAAAATATTGACGTCCATTTTTTGAAATGGAACTTCTGTTTTAATGGAACAATTGGAAATTTTTTGAATCAAATTACCGCCGATACTTTCCTGTCTGGAAGTATCATCTTGGAAGTACAATGAATTCAAGTTGACTAGGACATACTTAGTTTCAAGAGCGCAACGCTCGATTTGAATTTGAGAATTGTTTTTGATCGATTCCATCGACGAACTTTGAGTGATCGGATTAATTACAAATTGCGTTTCTGCCAGAGACCGAGACATATCACATGCCCACGATAAACTGGGTAAAAAGGCAACTGCAGTTAAAATCTGTTTTAATCTCATAGGTTCCTCGATTGAAAAAAAGGGGTGCGAAAGCACCCCTTGATTAATTGTCAAAACACCAATTATTGTACTTCAGCTTCGTCAACGACAGTGTAAGTACACATCTCGGCACCTTTACGTGTCCAATCACGGAAAATGTTGTACTTGTTGCCAGAACACTGCTGACCAGCAGTTTCAGTAAATACATATCTGATTTTACAGAAACGGAGGTTGGCTGTATTTGTAGAAATCATATCCATAGAATCACCAGTAAGAGCTCTTAAATCAGATGATCTAAAGAAACTTCCGTTTAAACCACCAACAGGCATACCGTCAGCACCGAAAACGAATTCAGCTTCATTATCAGTTGTGTTGTAAACACCAGAGTTATTAGCTGCATTTTGGTAAGAACCTTGACCTTGTGTATCACAGACTAAGTAAGTTGAAACTTTAACACCCGCTTGAGTCGTGTATCGACCTAATTCTGCTTGGTTTAACATGATCAAACCATCACGGTTGTTATCACCTTTAGTCGAACCAACTGATAAAAAGTCAGTTGAACCCACGTTAGCTAAGATAGCATAGTTCGCATTGATACCAGCTTGTAAGTATTCATGCTGAGGGGCACGGTAACAGATATCAACAAAGTATTGTGCTGTATAAGCTTCAGAACCTAATTCGAATAATAAATCTTCGATTTTAGTATCCATTGCTTGGTTGTTATTTACGATTTGCTTAAAAGTACCTGCTTGACCTGTTAAGCTTACGTTTGTACGTGGAGCTTGAGCTTGTGAATGATCAGTCCATGCACGTTTACCAGCTGTTACGTAGTTCATCAAAGTTTCGCCATTACCTGTACCACGGCTGATACATTTGATACGAGAACCGCAATTCGTAGCTGTTGTAGCACATGATCCTGGACGCTCTACTGGAGTTTTTGTTCCATCAGAATTTTCTTTGTAACAAACGTCACAGTTCAATGGAATGGTTCTGATACCCGCATTACATGCGTACATATCTGGACCAGAAGAGGTCACTTTAAATTTAAAGCGATACTCCAAAGCTTGTGCGTTTTGAGCTAAAGGCAATACAACTGCCGCAGCTGCAACGATCATTTTGATTTTTCTAACAACGTTCATCATTTAATCTTCCTTTGTTTGGTTCGTTTTGTTTGTTTTGTTTGTAAAAATTATTTTAAGCAACCTGATTGACCTAATTGTTTATAGATCTCAAGTTTAAGTAACTGAATGAACTTCATATCTGAAGTTAATGGTTTCATGCTGTAAGTACCGTCTTCGCGTTCAGCAATGGCACGTGCTTTATTGTTGATAAAATCATCCATATCGATTTTAAAATCAGAAGTACAAGTCATGTTGGTATAACTTAGAGTTAATCCATAATAATTTTGATTTTGCGTAGCAGTTGTACCACCACCGACGTTAATCACAGTTCCAGTTCCATTATTCGCAGGACCATTTCCTAAATTGAAAGTCACAGTCCAACCTTTTTTATGATCCACTCTGGCTACGAATGTACAACCATGGCTGTCACATTTTTCTTTGATCTCTTCATTCACATGAGCAATGATCGCAGCATCTGTTTGCGACAAGTAGGCTTGTTTATCTTGTGCATTTGAACCCACTTCAAGCTCACCTAAATTACTTTGCGCAAAAGCTGCAGCAGATACCAACATCACTAAACTCATTAAAATTTGACGAGCCATTTTTCCTCCGATTGATTATGTTTTGAATAAAAAACTTTTATATCGACAGGTGTTTCATTGCAATGCAATTGCCAAAGCGACGTTTCATTGTGAAGTATATACAGGAATAAAAACTCGATTGTGTATGAAAAGCGTCTAACCTTTTTACACTCTGACGCAAATTATGCTTGATGGTTCCATAATGAGACATTTTTTTAATGAATTTGGTTCACCGTGAAACATATTCTTGGCGTCAGTTGTGAAAATGATCTTATTATATGAAGTATACTCAAAATCATTTAGGCGTATCTAAAAGCGGTTTTTCATTACTATCTGCATTAACTGTATTGATGTTGTCTATTCAGTTAAAAGCTGGATACGACCCTAACTATTTAACTATACAAAATACTCCCAAGTGCGCTGCCGACATGAGTAAGCCTGCAGATAGTTTGTTTTTAGCTGCCAGCCTTAGAAATACAGGAATCATTTTAAACAACCTTGCTAAACAAGCAGATAAAAACCCCACGCAATTTGTAGGAGAAGGTCTTAAGTTTTATAAAATTAAATTGATTACACTGACTCAGCTGGTGCTTCAAGGTATGAATTCAGGTCAACTTTCAAATGTTAGAACAAACGAAGAAGCTGTTGCTCAACTGGGTAAATTGAATAAAAACACATCTACTAAAAACTATTTCCATCAGATGAAACGCTACCAAGACAACGAGATCAATACTTATTATTCACATCTCTTTTTACGAGGCGTTAATCAAGATACACTGAATCAACTGGCTCAAAAATTTTCGGAAGCTCAATCGCCGTTAACTTGTGAACCCCAGCAAATTAAGAATGATTTAGATCTGTACCCAGTATTTAACTTTGACTTAAAGATTGTCGATGGCAAATTGTGGGATCAGGTGGGATTTGATTTTTGGTCGAGCTTTAAAATCTATTTAAGCGCGGCTTGGAGATCGAATATCGCTCCAGAAATATCTCAAAACCCAATGAATCGTTACACTCTCTTGGCACCCTTGGAAGAGCAACTTCTTATATTATCAAACGGATGCAAAAATATCGAACGACCTCAATGTAATTCAGATTTTTTAAGCTCTGCCGAGCTTCGTAATTTGTTCACAACAGATCGTTCGAAACTGGAATTGACCAGCTCAAGTCTGGAAATGAAAGATCTTATATTTGATAATAACGACCAAACT
>DALYIB010000134.1:0-7575 GCA_031970595.1 Pseudobdellovibrio sp. | reverse complement strand
GTGCACGACCAAAAAGAAAGAGAATTTACAAGGTCATTTGGATTTGTTTGTGGCAGGTCAATTCGGGCTGGCGTTGAAGTAAAACAGGAAAATTTAAATAAGAACTGAGGCACATAAAAAAATCCCCCAGGGACAACCTAGGGGATCAGTTTCATTATTTCAAAATTTGGTCGTTATATTCAATTTTCGAAGTCTGCTTATAGCCATTCACCCATTTCTGGAAACCCGAATAGCTTTTCTGACGAACCAATAACTCAGTTTGTTCCGGCGGTTGATTTGCCGCCGTTTTTTTCAAATCCTTAAACTTAACTAGATACTGCGAGTCTCCATCACGAATTAAATTTTTTGCGTAAGGATTTTTTGCGTTCAATTCAAGAGCCGCTTTGAAAACCAATGTTGAATTTATTCCAGGAATTGCATCCAATGACAGATCAAAATATCCCGAATCCTTCCAAGCTAATTGATACTCTTTTAATAAACTGTCTACTGCCTGTGGCTGAGTCCCTATTTCCTTTTCCAACTTTTGTGCCACTTCTGTTAACTTTTGATCCGCTAACATTTTGCGACCAATTTTCATAAAAGATTCTTTTTCAGAACTCTTTTGAGCCGCCTTACGATCCATCACTTTGATAATATGGAAACCAAAAGGAGATTTAACTAAGCCCGATACTTCGCCCGCTTTTAAAGAAAAAGCAGCTTCTTCAAATTCTTTCACCATACGGCCACGTGAAAAGTAACCCAAATCACCATTTTTAGCTTTTGATCCTGGATCATCACTATGTTTCGCAGCCAATTGACCGAAATCGCCTTTTTTCGCCTCTTTCAGGATATTTTCAGCCTTTGCTTTAGCCGCAGCTTCATCAGTGCCCTCTGTTTTAATCAAAATATGGGATGCTTTGACTTGCTCAGGCGTTTCAAATTCAGCCGAGTTATTTTTGTAATATTCTTCGACTTTTTTGCGGAAAGTTTCATTTTCAAGCTCTTTTGTCACAGCATTGTCTGTGATCAAAGAAGCTTTGTTAAAAAGATCCGGTGTCAGCTGAACATATTCAATTGCAATCTGAGTTGATTTTAAATCGCCTTGGATTGACTTTTCAAGCTCCGTTGGACGGTAAGCCATATCAAATAAAGCTTGAACCTTTTGCACAGAGACCTGCTGGCGTAATGAATCTTCGAAATCAGAAACTGTCAAACGATTCGCAGACAGAATATTCTTATATAAATCGGATTGAAAAACGCCGTCTTTTTTGAAAACTGGCATTTCTAAGATCGCTTTTTGAATTTCAGCATCCGTTGCATAGACTTTTTCTTGACGAGCCGCTTGGTAAGCGACTTCGTTGTTCACCAATTGATTCAACGCTTCCATCATCACTTGGCGTTTTTGAAATTCGTTATCGAATTTTCCACCAAATAATTGAGCATAGTAGTTGGCCATACGCGCTTCTTGATCCTGGAATTGCTTGATTGAAATCAGTTGTCCATTCACTGAAGCAGCAGAACCGATCCCCAAGCTGCCACCTTTTCCACCAGCTCGGCCAGATAAGTCCGACAATACGAAAACGGCCACAATCATACCAAACAAGATAACTGCAACGATTGAACGTGCGTTCACTGTTCCGGAAAATGATCTTTTAAGTTGTGATAAAAAATGGCTGTCAGAATGTTTCGACATAAAGCCCCTCTCTTTGTTCTGTGAGGTTTCTATGACCTCACGACTTAAAAAAAAATTCAAGATTTTTTTAAAAGAAAAAAAGTGAACAAAAACATTCAAAGACTTGATCTTTAAATGTTTTTTGCTACCGTAAAACAATAAACGTCTGAATTGCACAACGGGGATCACCATTGAATTTTTTAAATTTTAATTTCAAAAAAGTACTTATTTTTATTTTCTTGGCCGCATTGCCATTAATTTCGATTAACATGGAGCAAAAAAGATCTGAAACAAAGTGGTTTGCTCAACCTTTAAGCTTTGCTGCTGAAACAGTGCAAATGTTTTTTTCGGGAATCAGCCAAGGCGTTCGAGGCACTACGGGCGAGTATCTGAATTTACTGAATATCAAGGCCGACAACAAACAATTGAAACAAGAACTCAGCGAGCTAAAAACCCGTCTGCAAGCCTTTAATGAAAACCAGAACGAACTGGAACGCTTAAAAAATCTCTTAGACTTTCAAAAAAACACCAAAATGGATTTGATCCCGGCCCAAGTGATTGGCCGCGACATGGTTCCTGATCACAACACCATCACAATCAACAAAGGGACTTATCACGGTTTGAAGAATCTGCAGGCGGTACTCACGGTTTCTGGCGCTGTAGGTTATATTTTTAGACCTGAAAAATTCACCAGCCATGTCATGTTAATGACAGATCGCTATTCCGTTGTAGATGCTTTGATTCAAAAAACTCGTTCTCATGGGATCGTCGAAGGCCAAGGAAAAAATGGCGGTGTCTTGCAGTACGTTGACCGCACCGAAGACGTCAAACCGGGCGATTTGATCGTTACGGGAGGCCTCGATAATATTTTCCCGAAGGGTTTCCCTTTGGGAGTCGTAACGGATGTGGAACGGAAAACCAAAAGTGCGTCACTCATTATTCGCATCAAACCTGTCGTTGAACCTGAAAAAATTGAAGAGGTGTTTATCGTGAAAAATGCGGCTTCGGAAGATTTTTTTGATAAAGGCAAATCCGAAGAATCTTCGCGCGACAAAACTCAAGCTCAGACTGAAGTGAAATAATTATGAGTAAAAAAAATCTAAAGCTTTTTTTAAAGTATCTGAGTTTTACGGCTATATTTTATTTAATCTGCGGTTTTCAAACCAGCTTTTGGCCTGAGATTATTCCTTTTTTGCCAGCTCCCGCTTTGTGGATTATTTTTATTGTCTTCATTTCATTACGATGGCCAACAACACCCACTTTATTTTTTATTTATTTTCTGGGTTTTATCATGACATTATTTTCATCCCTCCCGCTTAAAATGTCTTGGTTAGGTCTTATTTGCTTGTACGGAATTTCTTGGATTTTTAAAAAGCGATTTAACTCGTCCAGCTTATTTACTTTCGCGGTCACTTGTTCGGTATCTTATTTATTTTACGTTGTTTGTTTTTATCTCATCAGTATGTGGTTAGAGCCAAGACCGACTTCGGCCTTATTTTTAGACCGCACTCTTGAAATGGGTCTGATTTTCTTGGTCAGCGCCCCATTTTATGTGTTTTTAAACAAAGTTGATACTTACTTCAAAGACACTGAAATTTGGTCTGCTCAAAACATCCAATCCAATTCTTTTGATCAAGGTGAGTTTTAATCATGAATAAAGATTACATAACAAACCCCGAAGAAGCTCGAGATTATTTAAACCGCTATAAGCTGTTTTATAACTTTGTGTTTTTAACATTGATTGTTTTTGTCAGTCGATTGATTTGGCTACAAATTATCAGTGGACGCGAATTACGTCAGTTCTCTGAAAAAAATCGGGTCAAACAAAATAAAATTTTAGCTCCACGTGGCTTAATTCTGGATCGTGACGGAAAAGCCCTGGTTGAAAATCTTCCTGGTTTCGAAGCTGTGATTTCACCGCAATATATCGAAGATATGCAAAAGCTGGCCGAAGCCGTGGGTCCTGTGATCGGTCTGGAACCCGCACGAGTCGTTGATAAAATTCAGCGAAGTCGTCGCATCAATGGTCCATTTTCGTTAATTCGCCTGAAAGACAATCTTTCTCGCGATGAAGTTTTTCGCTTAAAACGATTGCGTCTAGATATTCCTGGTTTAGAAATCCGCGAATCAATTATTCGCTATTATCCACTGACTGAAAATGGCGCGCAACTGTTTGGTTATGTCGGCGAAATTTCGAAACGTGAATTGGAAAAATTAAATCAAAAATACGCGGCTGACAGTTTGATGTTCGAACAAGGTGATATCGTTGGCAAAAGTGGCTTAGAAGAATACCTTGAAAAGAAAATTCGTGGTTCTGATGGCGTGAGCTTTATCCAAGTCGACGCTCATGGACGTGAAACAATTACCGATATTCCCAATATTTACGGCAATCAAATCCAGGACATCGAACCCGTTCACGGTCACAGCGCGACACTGACCATCGACAAAGATATTCAAATAGCGGCCTTTGATTCTTTTAAGAAGCTCAATCGAATTGGTTCATTAGTCGCAATGAAATCCAACGGAGAAGTTCTCGCTTGGCTGAATATGCCATCCTTTGATCCCAATTATTTCGCCACAGATGTCCCAGCCAAAGTTTGGAATAAACTCACTGTTGATCCGTTTAAACCCTTACGAAACAAAGCCATTCAAGATCACTTTTCTCCTGGATCGACATTTAAACCGTTAGTGGCTTTAGCGGCCTTACAAGATAAAGTCATCACGGATAAGACAACTTTGTTCGCTCCTGGAAAGTTCTTTTTCGGCGGTCGTTGGTATCACAATCATAATAAAAACGGTGAAGGTCATATCACAGTTTATGATGCTGTTGAACGCAGTAGTAACGTTTTCTTTTATCAGCTGGGTATCAAATTGGGCGTCGACAAAATGTATAACTATATCAGCTTACTCGGGCTTGGAACTAAAACAGGTATTGAAATGGAGCGCGAAGTTCCAGGACGATTGCCAAATTCAGAATGGAAACAAGCCGCCCGTGGCGAGCCTTGGCAACCCGGCGAAAACCTGAGCACAGCGATCGGACAAGGTTACGTAACAGTGACTCCATTACAAATGGCCATTGCCTACAATACAATTGCCACTGAAGGTAAAGTCGTAAAACCTTTCATTGTTAAAAAAGTCACTGACCACGAAGGTAAAATTTTATTTGAACGCTTCCCAACCGAAGTTCGTGATGTGACCTTGCCACAACCGAATGGTTACAAAATTGATCCTGAAACATTTAAAGTCGTCAAAGAAGCTATGCGACGAGTTTCGAACGGAGCTCGCGGGACCGCTAAAAATTTAAAAGTTCCAGGCGTTCAAATGGCTGGCAAAACAGGAACGGCTCAGGTCATGAGCTTTTCGGCTGATCAAATTTACTCTTCGTGCGAAGCGCGTCCGATTCAAACGCGCCATCATGGATGGTTTGTCGCTTGGGCCCCGTGGGATAAACCGGAAATCACAGTGGCTGCACTCGCCCAACATAGCTGTCATGGTAATCCCGGCGCTGCCCCGATTGTTCGTGACGTGATTGAAGCTTATTTTAAAAAATATCATCCAGAAATTATCGAACAAGGTTTAAAAATCGGCATTAAACGTGTCAGCGAAAAAGAAAAACCAGTGGACGGAGAATAGACATGATTGTTTCAGAACGAAATTTTATTAATCGAATTGATGTCCGTTTGATCGCGCTGATTTTTTTATTGAACTGTATTGGATTGATTAATCTTTATAGTGCCACCCATGGTCCACATTCGGAAAGTGTCGCTTCATTATTTTTACAGCAAATCGTTTGGCTGACAGCGGGTTGGACCTTGTTTTTTATCCTAACTTTTGTCGATTACCTTTGGGTCACTAAAATCGTCTGGCTGGTTTACATCCTTAACGTTGGAGCTCTGATTTATACTGACCTTCACGGTAAAATTGTTCTGGGTGGACAGCGCTGGATTGATTTGTATTTCTTTAGATACCAACCATCTGAAACAATGAAACTTTGCTTGATTCTTTTGTTGTCGCGAATTCTGATTACCAAAAATCCACAGGGCGAAGGCATGGGCGTTCGCTCGATTTTCTTTCCCGGATTACTCGTCCTCATTCCATTTGGTCTTGTTGTCAAACAGCCCGATTTAGGAACAGGCATGATGTTAGCTTTTATCGGGGGCACTCTTTTATTCTTTGTAAAAATCAAACGCAGTTTGATTGCGACATTGGCTGTCTTAGGAATTATTGCTCTACCGATTGCCTGGAAATATGGCCTCAAAGATTACCAACGTCATCGCGTTTATACATTTATTTCACCTGACTCTGATCCACAGGGTAAAGGCTACAACTCGATTCAATCCCGCATTGCGGTGGGATCAGGACAGTTTTTCGGAAAAGGATTTCGTCAAGGGACACAGTCTCAGTTGGAATTCCTACCTGAGCGTCACACGGATTTTATTTATTCCGTTTTATCTGAAGAATGGGGCTTTGTCGGTAGCACCCTGGTCATGGGAGCCTTTGTCTTTTTGTTTTTTGTATGTTTTGAAATTGCCTCTAGATCCCGAGACAAATTCGGAGCCCTACTGGTTGTAGGTGTCACGGCCTATTTATTTTGGCACATGTTCGTCAATATGGGAATGGTTATGGGATTACTGCCGATCGTAGGCGTTCCACTCCCACTGCTCAGTTACGGGGGATCTGGTATGCTGACGACAATGGCTGGATTAGGATTGGTTTCATCCGTCGCCTATCGTAGACACTTGTTTTAAACAAGATTAAAACTGATCCCTTACATTGTTCCTAAAGTCCCTAGCGCCCTCTATAAGATCTTGTTGTTTCAAGCTATTTTTCTTTTCGGTTGCTGAATCTGGAATTATTTTTAAAATAATTCCAGATGACCGTTCGAAAATTCAAAATCATTAATAAAGATAGGCATTTAGAGAACGGAGTAAGATGAGCTAGGAACAATGTAAGGAATCAGTTTAAAAAAGATTCTTGAATGAAAAACAAAAAAGCCTTGTTGAATGATCAACAAGGCTTTTTTTATATTATTGATTTGTTATCTATTAATCGATCATTCTGAATTTCACGCGCTTAGGTGCTGTTTCTTCACCCATACGTTTTTTGCGATCTTCTTCGTACTCCGAGAAATTTCCAGGATAGAAGTAAATTTTAGAATCGCCTTCGAACGCCATCATATGAGTACAAACACGGTCTAAGAACCAACGATCATGGGAAATCACAATAGCAGATCCACCGAATTCTAACAGAGCTTCTTCAAGCGCACGCATCGTATTGACGTCCAAATCATTTGTTGGCTCATCCAGAAGCAATAAATTCGCACCTTGTTTTAAAATTTTGGCTAAGTTAACACGGTTTCTTTCACCACCCGAAAGTGTTCCGACTTTCTTTTGCTGATCCGTTCCTGAAAAATTAAACCAGCTGACGTACTGACGAGCATTCACTTCACGCTGACCTAATTTAATCAAATCACTTCCCTCTGATAATTCATCATAAACAGATTTGTTCGGATCCAATGTTTCACGTGTTTGATCGACATAAGCAATTTTAACTGTTTGACCGACTTTGAATGTTCCACTGTCAGCCGTTTCTTTACCTGTAATCATTTTAAACAATGTCGATTTACCAACACCATTCGGACCAATGACTCCAACGATCGCGCCTTTTGGAATGACGAAATCCACTTTATCTAATAGTAATTTTTTTCCGTAACCCTTCGTTACACCGCTGGCTTCAATGACGATGTCGCCCAAACGAGGTCCTGGAGGAATATAGATCGACATTTCTTGTAAACGATCTGATGACGGTTCTTTGAGTAAATTTTCATAAGCAGAAATACGCGCTTTGGATTTAGCCTGACGAGCTTTTGCACCCTGACGTATCCACTCTAATTCACGCTCGAGTGTTTTTGCTTTTTTAGATTG
>DALYIB010000133.1:0-7594 GCA_031970595.1 Pseudobdellovibrio sp. | reverse complement strand
CACCGCTCCCGTTTTCAGTTTACCAACGCAAACGCTGCCAAAAGGCCTACGCAGTCCTGCCATACGCTGGGGAGTACTAACGAGTTTAGATCAAAAATACAGTGACCAAGGAAAATTAGTTCGACTGAAAGATACCAAATCGATCGAATTTGATTCTGAAACATTAGCCAAATTTAATTCACGTGCAGAAGCATTAATAGAAACTTTAAATCGATTTGGATTGTACAAGGCTGGCGACCTTTTTAATTTGGGAACTTTGGAAATTAACACACAACCCGAGATTAATTATAAAGCGCCTATTTTTGCTTATGGATTTTCTGCGAATTGGACAATCGCTCTGGGCATTCCTATTGTCGAATATAAAAATGATATTCAATTTCGACAAACTTTTTCGAATGTGGATTATTATAATCAATTTCGTGGTTTATCAGCTGAACTGGATCAAGCATTAGATACAGATTTATCGGTGGAAACTCAAAAGGTCGTCCAAGAAAAAGGATACAAGCCGTTGACCAGTCGAAATGAAACTTTTATTGGTGATATTCAAGTTGTCAGCTTGTATCAGCTACCCCAAGAGCATCGACAGATCATTTTACAAACCACAATGACCCTTCCAACAGGGCCTGACTATGACGCTGATGATTTAGTCGCGCTGAATACATTTCATGAATTTTCAATCGAACAGTCCGCCGGCATTCTATGGACAACTACGACCTGGCTGGATTTGATGCCTCTGGTGAATTTTAAATATTTTGTACCAATGCAGAAAACGATGCGCATTCCAAAAAATTCAGATGATGTGCTGCCGGATCAAAACTCGAAAGACCAAATCTCTGAAAGTAAAGGTTTGCTGTACGAGGTCGGTTTGCAGGCCAGCCTGAACGTGAGCGATTCTTTCAGCATAAAAGGCTTGTACACAATGGGACAACAACAGGCCACTCGGTACAGTGCCAGCAGCAAAGGATTCGTCGAGGCTCTTGAAAAAAACACATTCAGCGAGTGGCAAAAAGTACGTTTAGATTTTGATTATTCCAGCGTCAGTCAATATATGAAAAACAAAAGTGGAATTCCATATATTTTATCTTTATCAATATTTGATACCATTCGAGGTAAAAACATTGAACGACGATTGGGACAAGAACTGAATTTAACTTTATTTTTTTAGGAATGAATATGAAATTTTATCATTTGTTTTTAATGACTGTTATCGTATCTAGTTGTGCTCCCAAAATCGAGGAAAACAACAAAAAAGATCCAGCCGTTCCTTCGATTCAATCGAATGATTTGGCATTGAATCAAATTTATAAGTCGCCATTTGCTAGCTTGAGCTTCGCACATAAAAAATTAGTTGGAAAGAATAATTATAATCTATCTAGCAATCAAAATTTATTCGAAATTGGTCGCCAGCTGAATGATTTGAATGCATTTGATCAAGCCAACCTGGAATATGCGTCTGTTTTAAAAAGCATGCCTTTAGTTAAAAAATCATTTGATCAAAGCTATTATTTACAGGTCGTCAAGGAATCCAGTGAAAAACAAATTTATCAATCTATCGGTGAAGTCGAAAAAAAAATTATTCAGGACACCGAACGGATTCAAAATATCATCCATCAAAATGTGGCATTTAAGGATTTATCTGCAGATAACAGTATAAAACAAATAGCTTCAGTCGTTTTCGAAAGAATTCGAAGTGCGATTCAACACATTCAAGAACAAAATATTTTTGAAGATTTAAAAAAACAAGTCGTCTTTGAATTAACAAATGAATCACAAAATTATGAAAAATATTTTAACACTCAAATTGTCGCTTTGGAAAGCAGCGGAACACTGTCTTCGACTATCCAATTAATTCAAACGGTCATAAAAGAGCGTCAATTCAAAATCGAAGACTCTGATAATGTTTCTTTAAACCAGGGGCAAATCCTGGGGCAAAAAATAGATGCTATTCAATCTCCTGAAACAGCGTTGCAAGCTTTGGCTTATACTTGGCAAATTTTAAATGTCGAAGAACGTGAACAATTGTTTAAATCCGCCAATGAAAAATTATATGAATTGTTCAACAAAAAAGATCCCGAAGATATTCAATGTTTGGTTGATAACAACTGCTCGGGATTGATTTCAAAACTTGTGTTAAAGCTGGGGGTCTATCCCGCGCTAAAGGATTACGGCGTTGAAAATTTACGAATCCTATTGAATACAAAATCAAATGCACTTGTTTACTCTAAATTACAAAAAATCATCCTAGGACAAATTCAAAATCTGAATACTTTTATCAACGAAACCCTCCAAGAAAAAGTGACTGATAATATCGATCAATTAGGAGATTTCAAAAAAAACTTTATTAGCAAAATTTCAAAAGGACTGGGCTCGCGCTGGGGATCAGTACATTATTTAACTATGGCCGTGGATAAAAATTATCAACTGAGCCAAGATTTGAATAAAAGCATTGTTGATTTATATTCAATTGATTCAAAATCTGATTCAATTTCACCGATAGAACTATTTAGTTTAATCGAAAAGAACCTGAGTCTGTACGAGACTGCTTTAAATAAAGATCTGGTTTTAAAAAAAGGATTGCTAAAAGCACTGAAAAACCCACAAGCTGTTTTTTTAAAGTCGACGAATTCCACAAAATCTGTGAATATCACTGCTCAGGATCAGGCATTGGCGTTGAAATATTTAAGTCTGATGTTGAATCAAACAGCGGACTGGAAAAAATCCGTGCTGGATAAGGATTTAACAAATATCCAAGTTCAAGATGTCGTTACAGATTATCAAAACAAGCAATTTAATGTGGCTCTGTTTCCCAAAAAGGATTTATTTAGTTTAAATTTATCGATGGCCGTCCAAATTTTAAAGCAACTCGAACATGAAAATTCTTTAGTTTATTTAATAAACAATAAAGGACAAAGAGTCCAAATTAGTGAATATTTGAAAAACTCATCCAGTGAACCAGTCGCCCTAGCTGCTGTTTCTGATCGAATCGACAATCGTTTATCCAATGTGACTCGAGCGGCAGATATTAGTTTAATGATACAGTCCTTTTGCTTGCTGGCCGGATCATTAAAAGAAATTGAAAAAAGCCAAAGCGATTTGATAAAAGATCCTGATACAATTCAGCAAATAAGATCGGCAATGAAGAATATCGATTTGCTGGTGATCACATTATCTAATTTTTTAACATATCATCTTGTTGATAAAAACTATTTAGTTCATGAAAAATATGATTTTGAATTTCAAAAAACAAGCCCCCATATTTTTTTAGAAAATCAAGTAGCGGCTATACATTCGATGGTATTAGCCTATGAGCAAACAGGAATCAGAATCTATTTAGATTCTGCCCTGGAACTGTATTATGCACTGAATAAGAATTTTTACGATCCGCAAATTAAATTTTATAAGAACGAACTAAACTCGAATAATCTGATTGAAGTCAGCAAAGATTCAGTTTTAAACAGCTTGAACCATTTATTGAGTGTTCGCAAATACTTGCCATTATCTAGCCAGGTTCAATTTGATCGATTATTTGAAAATTGGTATGTTGCTGTTTTATTATAAATCAGACATCATAGATTTATGTCTAAAAAATTGATTGATTATGTCTTTTTAGCAGTGATGGGTTATATCTTAATAATGAAGGCTCCTGGCTGGATTCGAAATACTTCGTTGCAATCCAAGCCTGCTCCTATTGCGACAGTCAAAAGAATCTCTGGTGAAAATATCGAGTTTCCAATTCCCGGACAAAAGCTGATTGTTGTCTTTTGGGCGACATGGTGCGGACCTTGCAAAATGGAATTGAATCGCATGAATCAACTGATGTCCGAAGGTATTATTAAAAACAATGAATTACTGGCGATCAGTATTCAAAAAGATGCTAAAACTGTAACCGATTTTATGAATCAAAATAACTACCAATTTTTAGTAGCGTTAGATGAGACTGGAAAAATTGCTGAAAAATATCAAGTATCTGGCACGCCGACTGTTGTTTTCATGGATCGCACAGGAAAAGTGGATTGGATCACAACTGGATTTAGTCCTAGCCTGAGTTTACGAATTAAACAATTTCTAAAAAATTAAGGTCCACTTTCGACTGGATTGTAAATGACATGAGTATTCATCATATACTTAAAATCGGCTAAGACCTGAGCTGCTGTTCGGACTGAATTCACAATCCGAACCTCATCAAGCAATCCATTATAATTGACAGGTGTTCCACCTGTATCACCAATTTCACCTAGCAAATCAAAATAAGTTGTCTTTGCACCCGTTTCTGATGTGGCACTGCCATTAGCGACACCATTGATATAAAATACGACGGCACCCGATGTCGCATTCCGTGTAATGGTCACGTGTCTCCAGGCATTGTTATTCACTACAAAGTTAGATTTCGCATTCGCTCCGTTACCTGCAGTGACTCCAATCAAGCCGCCTCCATCAATCCATCCAAAAAAAATATCATTACCGCCACCGGATTGTTCGACGCCTGTTAAACCTGGCGCCATCCAGGTGGTATTGTTTCCAACTTGAGTCGTGCGCATCCAAGCTGAAAAAGTCGTATCACTGCCCATACCCGTCGACAAATCCTGATTGATATCGACGGCATCTGTGGCTCCATTTAAATCGACCGCCAAGCCAATTTGACCTGTGGTACGTGTCGGCGAATTCAGGGCAGATCCATTTCTGCCGTTTCCTGTAGAATCTGTATATTGTGGAGCCGCTGCCGTTGGGTCATTTCCTAAATGCCATACAGACCAATAATTTGTCCAGACACCTGTGGCATTTTGTCCGTCTGCCGCAGCAGGATTATTATAGTACATGTAAAAAAATCCAGCCGAAGAAGAGGCTGTGATGGAAGGTATACGGACCCAAATTTCCGTAGTCCCGCCATTGTTCCAGCGATCGAATTCATAATTAAGTGATGTCACATCATCAGAAGCCACAAACCGAATATCTTCACCTGCTGCTTTGACATCCGAGTAATTAATAATAGAAGAATTAATTTTTACCAAGACGGGTTGATTTGTAAATGAAGACGCTTGATCCACGTTATTGATGTCAATACGAATTCGTTTTGACCATGAAGCATTCCACCAAGTGAGCGATGAGTTAAAGTTAATGGATTTATTCGAAGTTGAAAGCGTCGCGCTTGGATCTGTCGCAGTGATCGTGGCCGTTTGAATAGTTGCATTTTGAGTATAAACAGTTCTTAACGAAGTACCGGCAGTTATACTGGTTGAAGTAATACTTGTAGTGCAACCAGAATCTGAATAAAAAACATTTGCTCCCGTCGTTGATAAATTAACTGTGATTGTGGAAGCAACAACAGACTGAAAATTATTTACGTCGAATGAATAAATGGGAACAGGTGAACATGTATTCGTCTTCATTGTTCCCGATGCATTGATGTACAATTTAGTCGGCGCCGCTGTAATAGTCACATTCTGTGATGCGGATGTCATTCCAGCAGCAGTCGCTACTAAAATTCCAGACTGACCTGATGTTGTATTTCTGAAATAAATCGTGATTGAATTCGTTCCTGCGGCTATCGATGTCGAGGTAATTGTGGTCGCACAAGTCGAGTTGGAATAAAAAGTTCCAGCCGTACCGTTGTTGAATAGCAACGACGTCACAGCTGTTGCCGAACCAGTAGTAACTGGATTGCCAACGCTGTCTTGCCTTTGAACAGTCAGAGCTTGGCAATCGTTGATTTTGATAAAGCTGGGGGGACTGACCCAAGCCAACTGTGTCGCCGTATTTATAAATGTGGCTGTGATAGCACGTGTTGATTGAATCGTTGTGGTTTTTGTTCTGTAATTCAAACGAATGGTATCATTCTGTGTACTAACTGTTCCGTAATTTGCAGTGACCACAATTGTACATGACTGGCCGATTTCCAAACCACTAGTTGTACAAGTTCCACCAGTTCCAGGAAATGTTCCACCTTTGTAACCAAAAGCAGTTGTGCCAAAAGCGACGGAACTGATCGCACTGGTTCCTTCTGTTCCTGTATTCGTTACTGTAAAAGTTTTATCGACATCCACACTAATAGAAATAGAACCGTAACTGTAAGTGGCTCCATCAGAAATGGTGAGTACAGGAGAAGTTCCTGACCAAAAAGCAAAAGGCTTAAAAACTTGTGCAATTACAAAGTTAAAAAAAATAAATAAAAATGCGAACAAGTAGTACTTTTTCACCTATTATTATTTTATCAAATTGAACAAAAATTCGTCTAGCCCCTGACACAAAATAGGACTAGACGAAAGCATAATGAAAGTAAAAACTGTTGCGAGAATTAGAAGCCAGTAATCCAAGTAATTAAACAGTTTTCACCGTCACTCATGAGCGAGTAAACTGTTTTATTTCGAGTTCCTGTTACACGGTTCCCATTCGCTGGGATAAAGCTGTTTGGTAAAGATGTGACACCGTTATCACTGAAACAGTTGATCGTTGTTGTACCTGTTCCTGTTCCGCTGACAACTAATTGATATGTCGCACCTGGTTTCATATTACGAATGTTAGCAGTAATCGTTGCCGTATTCGTTGTCCATCTCATGATGTTACTTGTATTCGCATCCCATGTTAAAGGTGTTGCAGCAGATGAAGTCGCCACTTGCGACCACATTTGACCATTCACTTGAACAGCTCCCGATGTATCGAATGACATTCTGACTGAATTATTTGTTTCTAAGTTCAATGTATTGGCATCTGATGTACCCACTGTCATTGCTGTACCAAAGCTATTTCCATTTTGTGCAACTAATCCAGCTTGCGTTGGAGTTCCAGAAGCCCAAGCCGCTGCACCTGTCGCATAAATCACATTACCTGTTGTACCCGCTGTTAAGAAGTTCACTGCACTTGTCCCATTACCAACAACTAACGAACCCGCTGTCAAAGTCGCAGCACCTGTACCACCATTCGCAACAGGCAATGAACCTGTCACTGCCGCTGTACTTGTTAAGTCAATCGCACCAAACACTGGAGCACCTCCACCAGCCGGAACACGCAGAACAGAATTCGCAGCACCCGCCGCTGTTGAAGTTGGAGCACCACCAGCACCACCACCTAATACAACACCATTCGCAGTTAAGGCCGCAGACGAAGCCATTGTCGTCGCTGAATTAAAATATGGAATTCCACCCGAAGTACCTGATGTTAAACCAGTTCCTCCCGATGTCACCCCTACCGTTCCAGTTAAAGCTGTCACCCACGCCATCGTTCCATCTGTACTTGCGGCTAATACTTGACCACTGACATTCGGAGCTTGTGTCGGCATTGTTAATGTATACGAAGTACCTACAGTTGCTGGAGCGCGGAATGAAACTGTGTTAGCACCTGTATCTCTTAATCTAAACAACGCTGTTGGAGAACTCATTGTTAAGTTACCAGACATTGTTTTAGCACCACTGATTGTTTGCGCATTAGATTTGTCAACGATATCAGCACCATCAGCTGTTGATGATGTCCACGCACCTAAACCATTCGAAGCTAAAATATTATTCGCTGCACCCGGAGTCACAAGACCTGTACCACCGTTAGCTACTGGCAATGTACCTGTCACTTGCGATGTTAAATCAATACTTGCAACTGCTGAATA
>DALYIB010000132.1:0-7654 GCA_031970595.1 Pseudobdellovibrio sp. | reverse complement strand
GTGTTAGTCGCGGGAAGTGCCGTGTTTAAAGGTGATAAAACGGTCGAAAATTATCGTGCAAAAATAGCGGCCTTAATCTAGTCGTAATTAATTTGATCAATTAATTAGCAGCATGAGATCAGCTACAAAATATTGCCATTTTAGACCTGGACGGCTAGTTTGAACGTCTATGAAAAAATTTATTTTAGATGGTCAATCTATTACGATGAATTCCCTTTGGGAAATGGTTCACACGGACGCTGAATTTGAACTGGCAGAATCTGCCAAAAAAGAAATTCAGAAATCGCGTTCATATATCGAAGGACGCATTCAGAATGGTGAAGTCATGTACGGTGTGAATACGGGCTTTGGAGCTTTTTCATCGGTGCGTATTTCTGATTCTGAAATTGAACAATTACAAAGAAATTTAATTCGTTCGCATTCGATGGGTATTGGCGAACCGTTTACTAAAAAACAAGCCAAAGCCATGATGATTTTGCGCGCGAACACATTGGCCCGTGGTCATAGTGGTGTTCGTGTGGATGTTATTCAGAAAATTTTAGAATTTTTAAATAATGATTTAATTCCTGTTATTCCTCAGCAAGGAAGTGTAGGGGCTAGTGGTGATTTAGCGCCGTTATCCCATTTAGCATTAGCTTTGATTGGTGAAGGAGAAGTTTTTTCTGCATCTGAACAGCCAACGCATGTTTCGACAGAATTGATTAAAAAATCGGTCGAGCCACTTGAACTGAAAGCCAAAGAGGGCTTGTCGTTGATCAACGGATGTCAGGTGATGACAGCCGTGGGTTTGTTAGCCCTGTATGAAGCGACTCAATTGTTAAAATTATCAGATATTTGTGGAGCAACTTCATTGGAAGGTTTGCGTGGATCGAGAAAGCCATTTGATCCTTTAATTGCGGCCACACGGCCGCATTCAGGAGAATCGAAAACAGCTGGAAACTTAATGAAGGTGATGGGCGAGAAGTCAGAGATTTCTGATAGTCATGCGGTGAACGATCCTCGTGTTCAAGATGCCTATTCACTTCGTTGTATGCCAGCCGTTCATGGCGCTGCCAAAATGGCGATCGAATACTGTATCAAGGTTTTGGAAACAGAAGCTAATTCAAGCACAGACAATCCGCTGGTTTTTGCAGATGCGGGCAAAATTTTATCTTGCGGTAATTTTCATGGAATGCCTGTCGCACATGCGATGGATTTCGCGGGAATTGCGATTTCTTCGTTAGCGAGTATTTCGCACGAGCGAATTTCAAAATTTATATCGACACAGATGAGTGAGTTGCCGCCCTTTTTAGCGGTCAGTGGTGGGCTGAATTCAGGTCACATGATAGTTCAAGTCGCCAGTGCCAGCTTGGTCAGTGAAAATAAAGTATTGGCTCATCCGGCCAGTGTGGATTCAATGCCGACATCAGCAGAAAAAGAAGACCATGTTTCGATGGGCACAATTGCTGCGCGAAAATTTTCCAATATCGTCAAGAATGCACAAAATGTTTTTGCGATGGAAATTCTGAGTTCGACTCAGGCGTTGGATATGATTGCGCCACTTAAGCCAGCAGCCGGCGTTAAAGCATTGCATGAATTTGTTAGAAAACATGTGCCATTTGCTAAAGAAGATCGTATTTTTGCAACGGATGTAAAAATGATTTTGGGATTGATTCAAAATCAAAGTTTAGTTCAGCACGTTGAAAAAACTGTTGGAGAGCTTCAAGTTTAATTGATTTCGAGCAGCGGAGGATCTCCGCTGCTGCTTTATGTTCTAAGAATATTAACGGGCAGGAACGAAAACCATTTCTTGGCCATCAGCGATCAGCACTAAACAGCTTCCTTTGAAATAGTAAACAGCATTTTCTTGTTTGATAGAGGCTGTGCAAGTATCGCCTTCTTGGTTTTTACTTGTGATTTCAACACTTGAAAAAATATTTAAGTTTGTATTCGTGTAGTTAGATGGGCTAGTGACAGAAGCCGTTAAGACGCGATCTTTGATGTAGCAAATATTAGTTATTGTTGTTCTGTCTTGGCGAATATCAACCCACATTTTAAATTTGAAAAAATTGTCTTTAGATTTAAGATTTTTCTCCCAGCGGCTTTCAATGGCATTTGAGTTTGAAATTCCATCATTAACTTGGCAGCGGCTTGTGTCAGTTACGTCGATGATTGTGCCATCTTGTTCCCGGACATCATTGTTACCAGATTGACTGCTGCTTGAAGGTTGACAGCCTAGAAGTAAGATTGAACTCAGTGCTATTGCTAAAAATGCTTTCATTTTGTCTCCTGATTGATTTATAAAGATCATAGCCTGACACCTTTTTGTGTCAAAAAAAATGATTCCTCAGTGTTCCGTTGACTGATGCGTAAATATCAATAAATATTCCTGTGTAATAAATGTTTGTTAATTAAGCAAAGCAGTTCATAATTGCAGATCGAAGGGAAATTCTATGAAAAATTCTCAATCACAATCACGCGAAGTGAAAGCGCCAACAGGAACAAAATTAACATGTAAAGGTTGGCTCCAGGAAGCTGCCTATCGAATGATTCAAAATAATTTAGATCCAATGGTTGCAGAAAATCCCAAAGACCTTGTGGTTTACGGTGGAATTGGCAAAGCCGCACGAAATTGGGAAAGCTTTGATAAAATTTTAGAAGCTCTTAAAAATTTAGAAAATGATGAAACGCTTTTGATTCAATCTGGAAAACCGATTGGTATTTTAAAAACGCACGAAGATGCGCCTCGAGTTTTAATTGCTAATTCAAACTTGGTGCCCAAGTGGGCCAACTGGGAACACTTCCATGAATTGGATCAAAAAGGTTTGATGATGTATGGTCAAATGACAGCGGGATCTTGGATTTACATCGGTACACAAGGAATCATTCAAGGGACTTACGAAACATTTGTTGAATGCGGTCGTCAGCATTTTGGTGGTGATTTGTCTGGTAAAATTATTTTTACAGCTGGTTTAGGTGGAATGGGTGGAGCTCAACCTCTGGCTGGTGTATTTGCTGGGGCGACAGTTTTGGCAGTTGAAATTGATCCTGAAAGTATTCAAAAAAGATTGCGTACAAAATATGTCGACGAGATGACGACGGATATCGATGATGCGATTGCTCGTGTTAAAAAATATGCGGCTAATAAGGAAGCTAAATCAGTGGCGTTATTAGGAAATGCGGCGACCGTTGTCGAAGAATTATTAAAACGAAATTTTTTACCAGAAATTGTGACGGATCAAACATCGGCACATGATCCATTGGTGGGTTATATTCCAGAAGGTTATACGGTTGAAGCAGCCGCTGTATTCAGAAAAGAAAATCAAAAAGCTTATTTAGAAGCGGCCTACAAAGCGATGGCGAAACATGTTCAGGGTATGCTTGAGTGGAAAAAACGAGGAGCGATTGTATTTGACTACGGAAATAATTTGCGCGCACGCGCTCAAGAAGCGGGTATTGCAAATGCTTTCGATTATCCGGGTTTTGTTCCAGCGTATATTCGTCCACTATTTTGCAAAGGCAGTGGTCCTTTTAGATGGGTCGCTTTATCCGGAGATCCAGCAGATATTCATGTGACAGATGCAGCGATCAAAGAATTATTTCCTGATAAAAAAGATTTGCATCGCTGGCTGAATATGGCCTCGGAAAGAATTGCTTTTCAAGGTTTACCAGCACGTATTTGTTGGTTGGAATACGGCGAGCGTGCAAAAGCCGGATTATTATTAAATCGTTTAGTCAAAGAGGGGAAAGTGAAAGCTCCGATCGTGATTGGGCGTGATCACTTAGACTGCGGATCTGTAGCCAGTCCGAATCGTGAAACCGAAGCTATGAAAGATGGCAGTGATGCGGTCAGTGATTGGCCGATGTTATCGGCGATGGCGTTAGTCGCTAGCGGTTCAACATGGGTTTCTTTGCACCATGGTGGCGGTGTGGGTATGGGCTATTCACAACACAGTGGACAAGTGATTGTCGCAGACGGAACAGAAGCAGCCGCTCGTCGTATCGAGCGCGCTTTGACGACAGATCCTGCGATGGGAGTTTTCCGTCATTTGGATGCGGGTTATGAATTAGCTCGACAAACGGCTGTAGAACGTAAAGTTAAAAGCTGCTGGGTCTAGCTTTTTAGATCCCGAAATGTTTTAGTTTTTACTTGAATTGACAGAAAAAGCTGGAACTAGACCATTGTCTTCTCGAAAAAAGTCCCCTTTTTGACGATAAAAAGATGTCATAAGGGGATTGAAATGTCCGGATTATTTAGATCACCATTTTATTTTTTGTTTGTCGCTTCGATTGGATTTTCTTCGTGGGCGCTGACTTTTAAATCAGGAATGCCAGATAGCGTATCGGCACAACAAACAAATCAAGAATCACATTTCTCGTCAACGGCCATGCCCAACCCAGAATTATACTCGGTGGATATGTCTGGCGCAGATCAAATTATTTCAGATGAAGAGCTTCTCAAAGAACTTGAATTGTCAGAAACTGAGTGGACTCAAAAATCCGAAGAACCCTTTTCAACAAGTCCGGCCCAAGTCGAAGAATACGAATTGAATTATATCGATAGTTACGATCATTCTGTGATGCCCAATGACTACATGCAAATTGCAACAACAGAGCCTAAAATTCAATTCGAAGAGGCTAAGTCTTGTGCTGCAGGAAAATTAGCCGTAGAAAATATTATTAATAAAAGCAAAGATTTAACAGAGTGGATTAAAGAGCGTCCTGAAAATTCAAAACTTTCAGTCAAATGTTTAACTCATGTGATGAATCAATTTAACTTAGCTCCGAAATCCTTAGCGAAATGTCCAAGCGGTCCTAAATCGATGCCTCAGCGAGGCGGATCAAAACCGTGCGTGACAAAATCGATTGTGAACGTGACTTATAATGCCTATATGGATGTGACAGAATGTTTAGGTATTAATCCGAAAAGTTTGTTGCCTAAATTATCCAACGAAAGTGGTTTTTTAATTAATACCCTCGGTTATGGATTAGACGCGGGTGTAGGTCAGTTAACAGGTGTTGCGATCGAAGAAACAAATAAATATTTTGATCGTTATTTGACTGAAATGGCACAATCTGACAAACCGGCTTGTCAGCGCCTTATGAAAAGTAAAAATTTATTAACCAAAGTCAGTGATCAAGCTAATCAACGCTGTGGTTTGATTGCTCCACCAGAAAATCCCATCAAAAACATCGTATATATGGCTATGTTGAATCGATTGAATTTAGAAAACACCAAAAAGAAATTCGAAAATAATGATATTGAAGGAAAACTTAAAAAATTGGGGCTTGAAAACGTGGATATGTCCCAACTGATTGAAATCGTTGCTCTGGCTGGATACAATGCAGGACCAGGAACTTCGTTTAATGCCTTGAACGAATATCTGGACAAAAGAATCAAAGCCAAAAAGAAACTGACCGCGGAGGATTTTGATTTTCATAATCCCAAAACAGCCAAAGATATCGATGGCCAAGAAAAATCAGTCACGCAGATTGCGCGATTATATGTGAATTCACCCTATATTAAAAAAGGCGACACTGAGACAAAAATCAAAATCCAGCGTGCGAAATTATTGCCTGAAAAAATCCGCAATGCTTATTTGCTGACATTTCCAGAGTTTATGATTTACAGCCAAAATAATTTTGATGAATCGCAAAAAGTGGTGACGAAAAATTATAAAACGATTGGGGCTCCGGGATATCTGAGTTTCTTGGCAGCCAAAGACAAAGCTTTACGTGAAACATTTGCCGAAGCTGGGGCCGATCCGTTTTTCTGCTCGAACCCCAAATTTTTAAAGATTAAATAACTAACCTTGGCGTTGACGTTTATCAACCGCTAAGGCGGCTTCGCGAATCACTTCGCTCATCGTTGGATGTGAATGGAAACTGCGAGCAACGTCTTCGCTGGATCCACCAAATTCCATAGCAACCACAAGTTCACCTAGTAATTCAGATGCGCCAGCACCCACGATGTGTGCACCAATAATACGATCTGTTTTTTTATCGGCCAAAATTTTAACGAAACCTTCAGTGGCTCCTTTGGCTTTTGCACGTCCGTTGGCTGCGAATGGAAATTTACCTGAATTGTATTCCAAACCTTTGGCTTTGCATTCTTCTTCCGTTAAACCCACACTGGCCACTTCGGGATGAGTATAGATCACAGATGGAACAGTATTGTAATTCACGTGACCATAACCAGTTGCGATAAATTCAGCAACGGCGACACCTTCTTCTTCGGCTTTGTGAGCCAACATAGGTCCCACAACAACGTCACCAATTGCGAAAATATTTGGAACATTCGTCTGATAATGTGAATTGATTTGAACGCGGCCGCGGTCGTCTTTGGTAATTCCCACAGTTTCAAGTCCTAGGCCCTCTGTAAAAGGTTTTCTTCCTGTCGAAACTAAAACAACATCACCTTGGATAGAACCTTTTGAGCTGTCTGTTAATTTTTCGTATTCAAGTTCAACGCGTCCGCCGACTGATTTTGAGCCTGTGACTTTGGTTGAAGTCATGAATGTAACGCCCATTTTTTTCATAGAACGTACAAGAACGTTCACTGTGTCCTGATCCATCATCGCGCAGATTTTATCAGCGTATTCAACAACTGTGACCTTCGATCCTAAACGCGCCCATACAGAACCCATTTCTAGTCCGATCACACCGCCACCGACGACGATCATTTCTTTGGGGATATGATCGAGTGCTAATGCGCCCGTTGATGAAACAATTTTCTTTTCGTCAAATTTTAAAAAAGGCAATTCAACAGGAACAGATCCAGTTGCGATCACAATATTTTTCGCTTGAACAGATGACTTTGTTCCATCCGCAGCCGTGATTTCAACAGTATTTGTTCCGGTGATTTTTCCATAACCTTTCAAGGAAGTGATTTTATTTTTTTTGAATAAAAACTCAATTCCGCCTGTTAGATCAGATACAATTTTATTTTTACGAGCCATCATCACATCAAGATTTAATTTAATCTCGTTCGCAACGATCCCGTGATTCTCGAACCCATGTAAAGCTTCATGATAAAGTTCTGAGCTCTGTAAAAGAGCTTTCGAAGGGATGCAACCGACATTCAAGCAAGTGCCTCCCAAAGTTTTATCTTTTTCAACAACGGCTGTTTTCAAGCCTAATTGAGCTCCACGAATAGCTCCAACATAACCACCAGGACCTGCGCCAATAAAAACTAAATCAAATTGTTCCATGCTCAAAACTTTCTTTTAAAAATTAAACTTCAATTAATAATCTTTCAGGATCTTCTACGCCTTCTTTGATTTTTACTAAAAATCCAACAGCTTCTTTGCCGTCGATAATTCTGTGATCATAAGTCAGGGCGACGTACATCATTGGACGAACAACCACTTGTCCGTTCAATGCCACTGGGCGATCTTCTACTTTGTGTAATCCTAAAATCGCACTTTGAGGTGGATTTAAAATCGGAGTTGATAAAAGGGAACCGAAAACACCACCGTTAGTGATCGAGAAAGTTCCACCCATTAAATCATCTGGAGTAATTTTTCCGTCACGGCCTTTGAAAGCCAGATCACGAATCGCTAATTCAATTCCAGCAACAGATAACATATCAGCGTCTTTGATGACAGGAACCATCAAGCCGCGCTCTGTAGAAACGGCGATGCCGATATTAAAATAGTTATGATATTCAACTTCA
>DALYIB010000131.1:0-7719 GCA_031970595.1 Pseudobdellovibrio sp. | reverse complement strand
ATGCAGTGATACGAAATAGTTTAATAGCTTGGGACTCAGCTTTTTGTGCAGTTCCTTGAACCCATTTAAAATTTTTAACCTTGCGACCAGTTTCGTCGATGAAATCGGCACCGGCTTGTGAAACCCACAAGGATAAAATTTGCGGTGCGTACTGTGTAAATTTATTTCGAACAGTCCATGTTTTATAGGCTTCGTCACAAGCTGCTTGCGAAGCTTCATCATTTTTATTATCGATCCAACCTTGTGTACAAGCTTTGAATGTGCCCATTAGATCTGCTGTAAAGCTAGAGGCCAATGAACCCATCGCCATTCCCTTGTACTGCAATGATTTCATCGCCAGTTGTTTAGTGAATGGATCCATATCCTTAGTTTTAAAATTGATATACATACCATTTGCGACCATGAATGAATAAAAGGCGACATGGGCAATAGGGTCTTTGAGTGATTCGATATGCTTAACCATCAATGCAGGATCTGAATTGGTCTTGATCATCAAAGTCATAAAATAAACGCCACCACCAGCAATCGCGAATGTGGTGCTTTCAGGAATAAATCGTTTATTCGTACTTTTGAACCAACCATCTTTTTCAGATTGTTGATGTTCTTTCATTTGCTCGGCTTGGATTTCTTTACGTAATTTTTTAAAGAAACTGACATCGATTTGTTCATGCTGAGTGGCTTGCATCGTAGGGATACCAGATTCATCAAATAGCTCGGCTTGCTGTGCTGATGGATTGGCTTTGGCAGCTACAGACAAAAATAATGAAAAAATACAGATGACAGTAATAGCTATTTGAAATGCTTTTCTCATACTGTCATTAAATGCAATTCAAGAGAGTTTTTAAGACGATATAGACAGAATAGGCTGTCTCAGAATGAGATCACCCATTTTTTGTATGAACAGGCGTCAATAATTTAGACATAAAAAAAGGCCAACACAGGGTTGGCCTTTTTAGTAGAATATTTAAAAAAATAACTATTCGCGTACGATTTGAACGTGCTTAAGAACGATTGGTTCAACAGGTTTATCCATTGCGCCTGTTCTTGCTTTTGAAATCGCTTCAACGTTTTCATAACCTTCAACAACTTCGCCGAAAATAGCATGTTTGCCATCCAACCAAGGAGTTGCTGCAACAGTGATAAAAAACTGAGATCCATTTGTGTTTGGACCCGCGTTCGCCATTGATAATTTACCTGGCTTATCGTGTTTCAAAGAACTGTCAAACTCGTCAGCGAAACGGTAACCTGGATCGCCAGTACCTGTTCCCAATGGACATCCGCCTTGGATCATGAAATTAGGAATAACACGGTGGAAAATCAAACCATCGTAAAATGGACGTTTTGTTTTTTTACCAGTTTTTGGATCTGTGAATTCTTTCGTTCCTTCAGCAAGACCAACAAAGTTCTCGACTGTTTTAGGAGCCTTATCAGCGAAAAGCTTGATTTTAATATTACCTTTGTTTGTTTCGAAAATTGCAAACATGGGAGTTCCTTTCTGAGCTTGTTCTTTTTGGGATTTTTTTGAACTGTTTTTAGTAGATTTCTTTTCGGCAGATTGTGCATTAAATGAGAAAGCCATTAATACAAATGCGACTAAATAGATCCAGAAAACAGTTTTATATTTTTTTTCTACGATAGCTGTGTTTTTCATAGTCCTCACAGTTATTAAAGTCCTGTGAGGAGGTCAATATGGATATTTTGTAAGAGGAAAATGCCTATTTTCTACTCTAAATTTTTTGACCATTTAGGCTTAAAATAGTTATAAGAGTCATTTGTGACACGACGCTCTTGCGAGCCGTCAACTGATGAAATAAAGATCTGATTTTTACCAGTTCGGTTGCTGGTATAAACAATAAATCGTCCATCTGGTGAAAAGCTAGGGTCTTCGTTACTGGCACGTTGGCCATTGGATTTTGTAGCTGTGGTGACTCGGTACAATCCAGATCCATCGGCATTCATCACAAAAATATCAAAGTAACTTTCGATTTGTCCGGCAAAAGCAATTTTGCTGCCGTCGGCAGACCATGTCGGAGTCGAATTGTATTTACCTTGAAATGTTAAACGCTTGACGTTCGAACCATCAGAATTCATCACATAGATCATCGGATTTCCGCCGCGATCAGAAGAAAAAGCGATTTTACTTCCGTCCGGAGAAATCGCTGCTTCTACGTTCATTGCTCCTGCTGGGCCTTTCGTTAATTGAGCCAGTTGTTCGCCTTCTAAATTAATTTTGTAAATATCTGGTGATCCACCTTTTGAAATCGTTAAGTAAACTGTTTTACCGTCGGGTGAAAAGCTGGCACCTGAATTAAGACCATTCCGATTAGACAGAATACTGCGTTTGGCAGATTTGATATCGTGTAAAAACAAAGTCAGGTTCATTTGTGCAGAGCCAACTCGGCGAGTGTAAATAGAATAAACTAATTTTTTTCCATCCGGAGACCAATTCGGAGAAATAGCAACGCTGCGATCTTTGGTGATAATACTTTGTTCGCCACCATCTAAATTCATAACGATGACTTCTTTGTGTCCAGAACGATCAGTCGTAGCAACAATTTTTGACATAAAAGAACCGCGAACACCAGTCAAAGCTTCTAGAACATCATTCGCCAAAGTATGTCCAATTTGATCTGCTTGATCTAAACTGGATTTATATCTTTTGCCGACGACCAGTTTTGATTGAGCCACTTGATACAAATACATTTCTATTGTTAATTGATTATCGATTTGCGCATAAGAGCTGCGAATTAAAAATTCCGCATCAATTTTTTTCCAGGAATCAAAAGAAAAACCCGCAGGATCAGAAGGTTTTGGTTTAATCGAAACTTCAGCAGTGTTTTCTAGGAAGGCCGTTGTGGGTAACATATTAAAATATGTCGAAAGCTCTAGATTACGTTTAGCTGATTGATAAACGTCGGCAGCAGCTTTCATTCCGGCTGCAGATTTATTCGTGCCGACATTGTTAAAAGGGGTCAGTGCTAGATTGCTTTTTTTACTTTTAGCATCACCGACCTTGATCAGCGTTTCACTGATACCAGCGGTTGATAACAAAAAACAAATTAAAAACATTATTCCCATTTTCATAAACACCTCTTTTAATCTGGAAACGCGAACTGAACACCGTCGACTTTATACAATTCTGCAAACTTAGCTGGAACAGCGGGAAACGGTTCGGCGTCTTCGATCGCTTTTAAACAATATTCATCGTATGTCGGTTGCCCGCTGGATACGACAATTTTTTTAAATAAAATTTTTCCTTGTTCATCAAATTTAACATGGATACGTGCTTTAAACGGTTTCCCAATCAGCCATTGTGGCAATGTCCAATGTTGCTTAATATGAGCATCCAGTTGTGCTAAATAATTTTCAGACTGTAATTTGTCTAGTCCAGTTGGAACTGTTCCCGCCGATAAAACACGCCCTTTAAACACAACAGTGGGTTTTTTTTCATTTTCTTTTTTCAGATCCTCTTTGATTTTATCGATAGCACTTTGCTTTTTAAGCTTTTCTAAAGCGGCCTTTTGTTTGTCTTTTACTTTTTTAATATTAATCGCATCAGCTTCAGGTTTGACCGCAGCTTTTTTCTCGGGCTTGGCCTCAACAGGTGTTGGTTTTTCGGCAGGCTCGGGTTTTTCTTGAACTGGCTCTTGTGGCTGAGGAGTGGGCTCTTTTAAAATTTCTTCGACTTTTTCAGGCAGCGCCTGAGGATCCGGTAAGGCCACCATATCAACACGAACTGCCTGAGACAAATCGAGTAGAGGTTCTGGAAACAAAAAGACCTTCATCGATAGCAAAACAACTATCGCAATATGAAAACCAAAAGAATAGGTCAGTCCCTTTTTTAAATCCAGATTCTGGCTCCTTATTCTTTCGGTAAGGTGACAAGGCTGATATTAAAAATTCCAGCCTGGCGAATTTCAGCCATTGTTTCTGCAACGTAGCCGTAATCAACTTTGCGATCTGCTTGAATATAAACTTGTTTATTCTTTTTATTTTGAAAAATGGCCTTCAGTTTGTCTTTCAGGCTGCTCAGTGGAACATCGATATCGGCAATTTTAATTTTACCGTTGGTGTGAATAACAATGACAAACGGAGTTTCATTGAGTTCGATACCTGTCGAAGATGTCTTTGGTAAATTGACATCAATCCCTTGTTGCATCATCGGGGCTGTGACCATAAAAATAATCAATAGAACTAACATCACATCCACAAACGGAGTTACGTTAATTTCGCTCATGACCATCTTTGATGATTTTTGTTGAGTATTAAATCCCACGCTTAGCCCTTAAAAAAATTTCTTTTAACGATATTTAAAAAATCAGTACTAAAATTATTCAAACCAATTTCTTGGCGTTTGATATCAGATACAAAGTGATTGTAAATAATCACGGCTGGAATCGCAGCTGCCAAACCGATGGCCGTCGTGATTAAAGCTTCGGAAATACCAGGAGCAACAGCGGCCAAACTAGCCGATCCAGTTTGTGCAATTTTTGAAAATGAATTCATGATGCCCCAAACAGTTCCGAACAACCCAATAAAAGGTCCCGTAGATCCTGTTGAAGCCAAAATTGTTAATTTCGATTCCAGATGCGAAAGTTCGTTTTCAATAGTTTTGCGCAAAATACGCTCGAGGTTATCTAAACCAGAAAGTTGTGGATTTTCTGGATCGTGTGATTTTAACAAAGGCGAATCTGCAATTTTTTTCATTTCTGCATAGGCTGCTTTAAATAAGCGAGCATGAGAACTATCCTTGAATCCATCCACCTTTGTATACATTTCATCCAGTGAAGTTGATTTCCAAAAAATTTGATCAAATTGTTCATTCGCTAATCGGATGGTTTTGAATTCTTGATACTTAGTATATGCAATACCCCAACATAAAATGGACAAGCTGACTAAAATTAAAATGACCAGTTTTACTAGCAAACTGGCTTGTAAAATGGCATCAATTCCAGACATTTGGACCGAGACGTTTGTCGAGGTTTCTGCAAAAGCAGAATTAAAAAAAAGTTGAATGACGATGATATTAAAAAATAATGTTAAGATTTTCATAGGAATAGTTTAGGACTAAAAATGAAGCCAATCAACACTGTATTATTAATTTTATTCAGTTCTGTTTTTTTGATTCAGTGCGCGCAGAAAGATCGCCGTCCAGCGGCAGCGTCTGAACCAAAAAATCAAAGCTATGCATTTGAAGTTTGTTTCAGTGATAAAAAAAATTATTTAGAAAAACAAATTTTGCAGAGTGTTCCAGAAGAATATTTAAAACCTCATGATGCTGATTGGGAAAAGACAATTCCTATGAAGTGTATTCAGTTTGCTCAAAAAAATTTCCAAGGTTCTTTTGCATACTGCGAGTCTCAAGATGATAAGCCGAACCCAAATGCTCAGCGTCCCTGTTTGTCGCAAAATTATGTCCAATTGGTTTACAACGCTTATCATGATGTGAAAAATTGTTTTAACTTGGACCCTAAAAGATCTTTTTTGCAAATCATGATTGAAAGTGGTTTTCATATTAATGCGATTAACAGAACTGGATTTGATGCGGGGATCAGTCAATTTACTAAAAATGGTATTTTAAGAGTGATGGACAAAGATATCCTTAGCAAAACAAAAAACCAATTGCTTTTATCCAGCAGTCCCAGCTGTTCACGCATAGCCAATGTTTTTGATGATCTTGAAAAAGATGCCTTCAGTTTGCAAAAACGTTGCTCGATGATGGCGGTGCCACAAAATCCTTATCGTGCGCTGGTTTTACATTACCTGCATACTTTGCGTGATCAAATATTTTTTAAAAATGAGTTTATCAAAAGTCGCCCAGAAATAGCTTCGTTAGTAGATCAAGATATTTTAGAACAATTTGTCTATTTGGCTTATAATCGCGGTATAAATGGCACTTTGAAATTAATTGATGGTTACGTGGCCGATCGAAAAAAAATGAATCGTCCAATACAAAAAACGGATTTGGACTTATTCAAGAATCTATCCGAAGCTCGAAAAATAATGCGCGCAGAACCAGAGAAAAAAGAAATTTTAAAGAAAGCTAAAATTAAAAACCTAACATTGGCCGAGTACGCGATCATTCATGATAAAACATATTTAGCGACGATGGCCGAAGCCCGCGATTTTGTGCGAGCCAAATTAGGTGAAGATTGTTTTTAAAAATTATTGAACAGTTACAATTCCAAATGGATTTAATTTTTTGGCCGATTCGATTTCATCATTTGAAAGTGGTCCTATGATGATACGCTTAAATCGTCTTTGGGTATCTGCAAGCAAAGTGGGCGTGAAAAATTCTTTTTTGTAATATTTCAATGGATGAATGACGAAATCAGCGCGGTAAATCGCAGCTTCGATCAAAAATAAACTTTCCATGGCTTTGA
This sequence comes from Pseudobdellovibrio sp., assembly GCA_031970595.1. Classification (GTDB taxonomy): domain Bacteria; phylum Bdellovibrionota; class Bdellovibrionia; order Bdellovibrionales; family Bdellovibrionaceae; genus Pseudobdellovibrio. The sequence goes on along the minus strand of DALYIB010000131.1, from coordinate 1,336 downwards.
TCTTTAAAATTTCGGGACTTGTTGTTCCAAATAGCCAAGCGGGCATTTTATTTTTAATTTCCTTAAGTGCTGCTTCGTAGGGCCCCGTAAAAATAAAATTTTCCATTTTTGAAAAACCTAATTGATTCATTTCTTGTAATATAATGTCAGGGCCTGACATTGGATTTTCAGTCAAATTCAATACTAATTTATGTTTTTTTAATGGCTCGGCGACCTCAGCAAACAAAATTAACTTTCCGGCAGCTTGATCCTGTGACAACTGAGCCCAAGTTTGATTGCGATACATCGTTGGTTCTGTATTAGAAAAATGAACAATTAATTTTTGATCGGCAGTAATAGCCAGATTAATCCAAAGCGGATCAGTGCTTTGAATCAGCGTCGTTAATCCAGATACATCTTTTGCTGCTTTGAATTCAACGGGCGTTTGAACGTTTTCATAGAATGAATGTTTGTAATCGATGTACTGATAGGACTGACCCCATAGTTTCGTCATAAAAAAGGTCACAGTGCTTACAAAAAATGCGATCAAGATGGATGTTAATATTCTCATAATTACTCCAATGGATGTCTTTCAAGAGCTTTCTTCAGCCATTCTGTTTTGACCGCTTTAACTTCGGGTGTAGCATCCGTTGATTTAAAGCGAATAAATTGATCTTTTTCTGCGAAGAATTCTTTGTCTGAATCCAACTTGCGAAAACTGGCTTTGCCTTCCAATGTGCAAAGAACGGTTTCATTTTTGTTTGTATCGAACTCCGAAATAAAGTCAGTGCCACGTACACCCATCACAGCGGCTGCAGTCTTGACTTCGTATTTTCGCTTTTGACCATCATAATTTTTTTGTACGATATGTCTGAGAGATCCTTTATCCAATTGGATCGAAACATTTTTTTTAATAGAATAATTTTCTAAAGTAATTTGAGATCCGCCGGTAATGACCAGAACGTTACGATCTTTCATAACTATTTTTAAATAACTGTCAGTATCAGTTTGGATTTGATCTTTTTCTAAAATTGTAAGGCCCACTTTGGTCGGCAACGTTTGGTGACCGCGTATGACCACAGAGCCACCCCTTTGAATCATAATCAGGCCAATTTCTTGTGAAGTGGCAAAAACGGTCAAGTTTGTGAATAGTGTCGCAAATAAAAGTAATAATTTCATACGCGGCATCTAAACCCAAGTTCGTAGGTTTGTTAAGGTGTATTTTAAGTCCCCAACATGTGTCGTTTGCTATCTTGGGATAGTTGAAATCAATCAATCGACTTTTCATTTGCTTTTCATTTGGAATGAAATTATACCCACCTTGAGGGACTTATATTCAATTTATGAAAAAATTATT
>DALYIB010000130.1:0-7798 GCA_031970595.1 Pseudobdellovibrio sp. | reverse complement strand
TTTTCGACTTGAACGCCCGCTTTGATCAAAAATTAAATTCTTTGGGAGTCCAAAATCAAAAGGCCCAAGATGCTTTAAAAAACGCGATCGCTATTTATAATAAAATCGAACGTGAATTTCCTAAATACAAGGAAATGGATTCTGTCTATTTCAACAATGCCCTTGCCCATTTGCAAACCAAGCAAGTTGAAAAAGCCAAAGAGCTGTATAATAAATTAACTCAAAACTATCCCAAATCACCTTTGATTCCAGATGCTTTACTGGAAGTCGGTGAAATTTATTACAATCAACAAAATTTTACGACCGCTTTAGAAAAATTTAAAAAAATTGAAGACTACCCTAAATCAAAAGCTTACCCGTACGGTATCTATAAATCCGCATGGTGTTTGTACAACCTGAAACAAACAGATGAAGGTATTCAAAAATTATTAACAGTTGTTAAAAATAATCCAGCTGATGCGACAGACCAGAAAAAATACAATCTGCGCAAAGAAGCTTTGCGCGATTTAACCTTGTTTGTCGGCGAATCAGTTCCACCCGATCAGCTTTATGGTTTTTTCTCTAAAATCACGACAACAGATGAATTAGGTGAAGTCGTTCTTAATTTATCAAATTTATATGAATCGCACTCTCGCTTTAAAGAAATCAGCATTTTCGTCAAAGAATTTATTGATAAAAATCCGCAAAGCAGTTCGACTTCAAAATGTTATTCAAAACTGATTGAAACCAGTGAAACTTTAAAACAACGTGACACTGTCATTAGTTATATGAAAAAAATGGGCGATTACTGTAAAACAGAATCGACACCTGAATGTCAGATCGAATTTCGTAAGGTCAGCCTGGATATTTCAAAAAAATGGTGGGATATTTGGCTAAAAAACAAAACACACAATCAATTTTCAAAGCTGACAGAACAAGCTTTTGAAATTTTGCTTTCACAAGAAGATTTAGCAAAGCCAGATTCTTCATCACGTTATGCTTATGCTGAATTGTTGTTTCAACAAGAAAAATATGATCAAGCTTCGCAAAACTACGAAGAAGTATCAACGCACAAAGGGCTGGATAAAACGAAATCTCATGATGCCCTTTACGGCGCCTTGTTCAGTTTAGAAAAACAAATGCAAAAAGAAAAAAAGGAAGAAGATCCTTTATTAGTTGAAAAACAAAAAACATTAGCTCAACGTTATATTAAAGAATTTTCCAACGGTGAACACGTTGAATCATTGCAATTCAAATTGGGTTTTATTGCTTACAAACAGCAGGACTACGATACTTCGCTGAAGGCCCTGACTCCGTTTGCAAAATCAGCTAAAAACAAAGAACTGAAAAATAAAGCCGAAGATATTATCCTAGATATTTATAATATCAAAAAGGATTACAACGCGATTCAAAATTTTGCTCAAAATAGTTCCAAAGCCACTGGCGACGACAAACGAAAAAGTTATTTAAACAACTTGGTCGAAGAAGCTGGTTATTCACAAATGCAAATTGATTCCCAAAATCAAGACGCTCAAAAACGAATTGAATTGTTAAAACAATTTGCGACCAAACACAAGACAACTAAGTTAGCCCAGGATTCATTGTGGCAAGCCGTATCGCTCGCCTACTCGAGCGGTTTTGATGTTCAAGGGGCTGATCTCAGCCAACAGTATCGTCAGTTGTTCCCGCAAGACAATAAAAACTTAGACGCTTTGAAAGAAGCTTTAAAGGCATACATTGATTCAGGTTCGTTGAAAAAAGCCATCGCAATCAGCCGCGAATTAGCCCAAGCCGAACCTAGCAAAGCGATGGCTCATCTGGAATTATCGTGCGATTTATTGCGCGTGAATTCGCAATTACCAGAAGCTCGTGGTTGCTATAAGGCCCTGTTCGATAAAGCTGAAAAAAATAAAAAGACCGATCTTTTAGCCAAGATGATGAAGTCCTTTGGGGATCGTAAAAATTTAGCTGAACTTGAAAACATTGAATCGCAAATCATGCGCGAAAATATTGAGCCTTATGCGACGCAAATTTTGATTAATAAAGCTCAAAAATTATTAACCGAGAAAAAGTACAGCGACGCTTTTAACATGTCGCTTAAAATTAATTCTCGTCCAGTGGATGCGGATATCCGTGCAGAAGCTCGATTGATTCAAGCCCAAGTTTTAGAAAAAGAATTCGTAGCCCAAAGCGTGAAAGCTCGTGAATCAAAATTTGCGACAGTTTTGGCTTTAAAAACTGAAAAACTAGATAAAGCTTTTACGGCTTATTCGACGACGATTAAAATGTCAAAATCAGACAAAGTCCAAGCCCAAGGTTTACAGGGAATCGATCGTTTGTATTCGCACTTCATTGAATCAATTTCAAATATGCCGATCCCGCCGTCTTTGGCTGAAGCAGAACAAAAAGCTTTACGTGACGAGTTGATTAAAATGACAATGCCATTTGAAGAAAAACGCAAGTCGAACTTGCAAAAGCTGCGTCAAGTATCGCAGTTATCAACTGGCGAATCTGAAAATGTGAACTGGGCTGATTTCAACGTAGAAAAAACAGTTGAACCACGCATCCGCTTCCCGTCTGCAGATAAGCTGAGTGCTTATTTACCCAAGAACTTAGAATTAGTGGCCTCTTCGCGAGTTCCTGCTTCAGAGAAAAAATGTGATTCAAATAGTTTATCCGCTTCGGCCATTGCAGGTTGTATCCAATCTAAAAAATGGTCAGAAGCTGAAAAGCTGGCGTACCGTTTGACTGAGACTAAAGACAAGCGCGCATTAGGCTTGTACTATCTGAGTGTCATTGCAGACCAACAAAAGGAATCAGATAAGGCTTTGTGGATGGCTGAAAAGGCTATCGCCTTGGATTCCGACAATTCATTGCTGAATTATCAAAAAGGGAAAGTTCTGTATTCTGTCGAAGGTGTTAACAGTGCTTTACCGTTTTTCGAAAAAGTTCTAGACATGAAGAAAGACTCTTTGGAAATCGCTGTGATGAATGCTTTGAAGTCCTTCTCAGACCGAGATTTTATTACGGCTAGCGAAGAATTTTCTAGAATGAGCACAGAAGATCTTTATAATTATAGTGTGGCTGAAATATATATCGAATCATTAGCTCAACGTGGTGAAACAGAACAGGCTGTAAAGCTAGCCCAAAAGCTGGTTAATTCAAACCTGGCTTCTGTCGATACGTACTTACAGCAAGCACGCGTTTTAGAACAGTTTGCAATTAATAAAGAATCGGCAGTAGCGGTTTACGACAAGGCCGCTAAATTAAGCCAGACTGCAGATCAAAAAGATTGGATTAAACGTAAAATTGAATTTTTAAAAACAAACAAAAACAGTCAGATTTCGTCGAACGTCGGTGGTGGTTAATATGATGACTGAAAAAGTTTTAAGAGTTGTAAATATGGAGAACTTTTATGAAAAAGACGGCGACGCGATTAATGGTTTTGATTGTATTCCTATCAACACCCCTTTTCGCGAAAACTAAAAAAGTCAGATCCGTACAAGAAGTGAATTTTTCTGACATGAGCCTGAAAGGAACTGTTCGTAATCCTGATGGGGCTTATTTAGTTCAGAAAAAAGGCATTAAGTTTATGCCATTGTATGACGTTCAAAAAGACGTCGACAGCAAAATTCGCGAAACTTCAATGTATATTGATTAATTATTTGATTCGAACTGAAAGAGCTGGGGGGCTCGATGAACATATTGCAATTAAAACAAATCACTACTGATGGACGTACCAAGGTTTGGAAGATTCACCAAAAGAATACGTTAATGACTTTTGGAACATCTCGAAAATCGGATTTAGTTTCAATTGACAAAAATTCTCCAACATTCGAAGCCGCGCTCGAGTTTCGTGATGATGGTTGGCATTTTATTCAATGGAGCACTCAGGCCGAAAACGCGGATTTGCATATTACAGATAAATCCCAAATTCAATTGAATGGATCAAAACTGAGTTTTGAAGTCATTCAAAAAGAAGAATTTGTTCAACCGCTTTTAAATAACTATCAATCTCGTGGATCTGAAAAAAGACAAATTTTGATTGTTTCAAAAAACGGACGCCTATTAAAAACAGATATTAAGCCTTTAGGTTATAAATTTAATTATACAATCAATGGTGAAAAACAAGATTTACCATTTAATAATGAAGCCGCTTGGAAACAGCATTTCATCGAAGGTTTTGAATTCAAATCCAAAATGATCGAAGTCGAAGATCTAAATGGTCTTGCTCATATGTCATCAGATCAATTGGCAGACAAAGAAAGCAAAAAAATGCTTGTCATTACTTTGGCGGCGATGTTTTTCTTTGTTGGTATTGGCTTGCTCGGTACTAAAAAAATTGAGCCCGTTGCCGAAATTCCTATTCAAACGGCTACGTTGGTGACAATGCCCACCCCTACTAAAAAAACTGAAAAACCGAAATCCGCTCAGAAAGTTGCAACTGCGACTCCTCAAGCCGCTCCTAAAAATGATGCGGCTGCTGGTGGCGGATCCAACAAAGTCAATGCAATGTTAAAAGGTGCTATTGGCGCACGTATTTCTCAGTTGATCGGAAAAGTATCCGCAACTGAAGCTCGAACAGCAAACGTTCTTGTGACTAAAGGCACTGTCGCTGGTGAAGGCGCTTCGGGTCGAGCTCTAGCTGCTGTAGGTCGTGTCGATGCTTCTGGTCGTAACTGGAATGGTGAAGCCGTAGGTTCTGGCAAAGGCGTCGGCACAGCCGGCGTCGGTGGCGGTAAAGGTGTTGCTGGATTAGGTAATGGCCTCAGTGCTGGTAAAACAGGTTCTGGCGGTGTCGGTCTGATCGAAGAAGAATCCGAAGTAGAAGGCGGATTAGACCGCGAAGTCATCGCTCAGTATATCAAAACGCAATTAGGACAAATCTTATATTGTTATGAACGTCAATTATCTGCCAATCCAGATCTTTACGGTAAAGTCGCCGTTAAATTTACAATTGGTGGCACAGGTCACGTGATTTCACAATTAATTGGTGATTCAACATTAAAAAGTCAACCGGTTGAAGGTTGTATTTTAAATAAAGTTTCTAAATGGAAATTTCCTGAACCTAAGGGCGGTACTAAAGTGGTAGTCACTTACCCGTTCTTGTTCAAGAGTACTAACTAAGGCTTAAGGAGCACAGACGATGAAAAAAACACTACTAGCGACCATCTTGATAATCAGCGGACTCAGTCTGAACGTATCTGCACAAACGAATTCGAATGCAGAAAAAAACTCGGATAGAAGTTCGGACAAAGTGGACCTTAAAAAATTAGAAGACAAATATTGGTCTGCCAAAGACGATGACTATGGCGTTATCCAAAATAGAACTTTTTCGAAAGCTGGAAAATTATATTTAACTTTATCCTACGGTCCTTTAGTGAATGATCCGTTTGCTAAATCACGCGCAGCCGGCGGAATGTTGGGATATTATTTAAACGAAGATTTCGGTATCGAAGCACATTACCTGAGCTATACGTCTTCGAAAAGTGAATCCGTTGAAAATTTCAATTCACTCAGCGCAGCCGGCGTATCACCGAATTATAATTTAATCAGTGGTGCTTACGGTGTATCTATGACCTACACTCCGTTCTATGCCAAAATGGCTTTTATGAATAAAGCGATTCTTTATTTTGACATGGGCTTTACTGTCGGTGCCGGTATGACTAAGTACGATCAAGTTATTTTCAAACGTGTTAACGGAATCGGTACCGCGATTGGCGAAGATAAAATTTCTGCGACAAGTCCCCACTTTGAATTGGGTGTTATGCAGCAATTATTTATCAATAAAAACTTTGCTTTCCGAGTCGATGTGAAAAATACATTTTATTCACAGAAAGTATTAAAATATGACGTCGGCGTATCTGGTGATCAGAATGCTCGTCCCGAAGAAACCAAATCAGCAAATGATACGACGATTGCTTTAGGTTTCACTTTATTTACGAACTAAGAATTAATTTTAAATAAGCGACCCCACTTTTCAAAAAGGATGAAGTAAAAATGAAAACAAATGTTGGCTAAAAATAAAAAAATAAAAATTCTGAATTTTCATTTCTTATCGTCTCTCTCTTTCGCAGTGCTTGTTGCACTTCCTTCACAGGCGCAAGTTTTAAAACTGAAATCTCAAGGACGCAAACCCAGTTCCGAAGTCATTTACCGACAATCCGGAGTCCCTGTTTTTGAAATGGTCAAAAAACAAGGGTCGCAAACTGTTCGCGTCAAAGAAATTCCTAAATTGGATATCGGTGAAGAAAAACGCGTCGAAGCATCTGATTTAGAAATCAAAATCACTGACACCAAAGATTTAAAAATCACAGATTTAAAAAAAGGAATCAGCCCTGCCATGGTTGAAATTCCTGCGCAGTTGAATTTAGCACCTGTGGAAGCCAAAGCCAAAAAAATCAGTACGGAATCGACTTTAGCTCAAATTCCAGTGGTGGCTCCCCTTGCGATCGTGCCAGATCCTTTGATCAACACAACTGAACCGCAAGTTAAAAACTTGGTTGAAATCAAACCCGAAGAATTTAAAATGCTTCAAGCGTTGATTTTCATGGACTATCAAAAAAAATATGATTTGGCGATGGCCTTGTTTGTCGAATTGATGGATGTTCCACAATATCGTGCCCAAGCCATGTATCATTACGCCGAAACAGCTCTTGCGCAGAAACTATTTTCTGAATTCAGACAAAAAATGATTCAAGTAACAACAGAAGCGAAAGATCCTGTTTTAAAGAAATTGGCTGTTGAAAGCCTGACAAAAAATATTAATACTCTTGAAATTACTGACATCGGATTGATCGAACCACTGGTTGAATTGTTTGATATCGAAACTTCGAACAATGCAGCTTATCAGTTAAAACGCGCCAAGTTTTATTCTGAAAAAGGCCAATTAGGACAATTTGAAAATGCGGTGTTGATGATCCCGATGACTTCACCCGAATATTTTGAAGCGACTTTGTTAAAAAGTATTTTAAACTATCGTCAAGGCCAAGTGGATAATGCGATCAGCGATCTGGAAATGATCTGGCCACAAATTGAAAACAACAAAAAAGATCAAGTTCGAAATTTATCAGCTCTGACATTAGCCCGTTTGTATTTCCAAAAAGGCGATTACAAGTCAGCATATAAATTTTATTTAAGCATCGATAAATCCAGTGGCCAATGGTTACAAGCGATGGTTGAACAAGCTTGGACACAAGTCCTTGCGGGCGATCACGAAGGTGCCGCTGGAAATATGTTCAGCTTACATACGGACTTTTTCAAAAAAGCTTATGCTCCGGATACTTATATTGTGCGCACAGTGGGTTATTTAAATCTGTGTCAATATGGTGACGGTCTGAGTATTTTAGATGATTTGAAAAAGAAATACAGTTCGATCCATGCTCAGTTAAAAGGTTTTCAGGATAAAAACAAGGACAGCATTAAATATTATGATCTGGTTAAATCGTGGATGAAAAACACGGACCTTCAGGAAATCGAAGGAATTCCTCGTGCCTTTATCGTTGAATTAGCTCGCCACCCGTCTTATATGTCGGTGCAAAAGCAAATCAACAACTACGAAGATGAAAATTCACGTTTTAATAAAATCACAATCGATTTAATTCGCAAAGAACGCGAAGCCCGATTAGAAATGTTAAAAGCTAAAAATGCCTTATCTGCAGCCAAACGTGAAGGTCAAAAAAACACAGCTAATCTAGAAAGAAAATTCTTAGCGGTCGGCGTAGAACATGTGATCTATTCACGCGCTCGTGAAGGTATCAAAAAAATGCGCGAAGCAGCTGTGGCTCGTCTGCAAAAAGAAGAAACTACTTTACGTAAC
>DALYIB010000129.1:0-7892 GCA_031970595.1 Pseudobdellovibrio sp. | reverse complement strand
GTTTTTGGCAGCCCGGAAAATCAAAGAATGGTTTCTAAAAATGAAATCCTTCATTTGGAAATCAAGGGTGTTATTTTAGATGGAAAAAAATTCTTAGATGCACTTAAGAAATATTCAAAAGATGATTCGATCAAAGCCATAGTGATCGATATTAATTCTCCGGGTGGGGCTGTTGGTCCTTCCCAAGAAATTTATTACGAAATTTTGCGTACTAAAAAAGAAACAAAAAAACCTGTGATTTGTGTTTCAACGGGTTTGATTGCTAGCGGTGGATATTATTCTGCTTTAGCTTGTGACCAGATTTTAGTAGCTCCAGGAACGATGATCGGTTCGATTGGCGTCATTATGGAATTTGCGAACCTAGAAGGTTTGTATGACTGGGCTAAAGTCAAAAGATACACAATCACTTCGGGAAAATTCAAAGACTCAGGTGCTGAGTATCGTATGATGAGAGAAGACGAAAGAGCTTTATTTCAAAATATGATTAATGAAGTTTATGAACAATTCAGAGACGCTGTTGCCAGCTCACGTAATTTGCCCGTTGAAGTTGTCAGTCAGTATGCGGATGGGCGAGTGATGACGGGAGCGACTGCAGTTAAGTTGAAATTTGCTGATGTCGAAGGAACTTTCGAAGACGCTGTTCGAATGGCGGCTCAGAAGGCCAATTTGGGCAGTGATTACCATTTATTTAAACCACGCAAGGATAAGCCTTCTTTGTTTGAAATGATCATGGATGAAAAACCGGAAGATGATTTAAATTCAGAAGCGATGACAAATCCATTTCGCGGACAATTTTCAGATCAAGTTGTTAATAAAACCATCGATAAAGTTTTTAAGACAAAACTTTTGAATCAACCTCTTTATATGATGCCTGGGACATGGGAATAAAGAAAAAATCCCCGAAGGGGAATAAAAAGAAAAATATTGATTTAGTTCAGTTGGATCAGCAAGTTTGGCCGATTGAAAGAAATGTTTTCTTTAGACCGGCTCGTTTGAAATATGTACGAAAATTAATTCAACCCAAAGGCTGTGTTTTTTGTGAAAGCGCTCAGAAACCAATGTCTACGAAAACGCTGTGTGTTTATAAAACAAAATACTCTCAGGTTGTGGTTAATAAGTTTCCGTACAACTCAGGGCATTTGTTAGTTTTGCCGCTTCAGCACGGTGGAAATATTTTAACTTTAACGGATGAGCAGTATATGGATTTACACCAAACGGTTCGCAAAGCAATAGAAGCGTTGCAATCTGTATACAATCCGCAGGGATTTAATATTGGATTAAATCACGGTGCGACTGGTGGCGCTGGGATTCCAGATCATTTGCATTTTCACATTGTGCCTCGTTGGAATGGGGATTTAAATTTTTTTCCGCTGATTGCTGATACAAAATTAGTGATTGAAACAGCTGAGCAGACTTTTAAAAAAATTAAAAAATATTTGAACAGTCAGAAGGGTAAATAACAATGAGTCGAATTGCAGTAGCACCAATGACGCCAGTAGTGAAAAAGCTATTAATTGCAAATGTTGCGATCTGGTTTGTTTTGCAAATTTTTTTAGGACAGTTTTTTAAATGGACGGGCTGGGAATCGTTGATACTGCATCCAGCGATGGTGATTGAAAAATTTTATGGATGGCAATTGGTCAGCTATATGTTTTTTCATGCGATCTCTCCGTTTCACTTGATGTTCAATATGTTGATGCTTTGGTTTTTTGGTTCCGAGCTGGAAAAACAATGGGGATCAAAATTTTTTACGGGTTATTATTTTGTATCGGGCGTGGGAGCTGCGATCATTTATTGTCTGTCTGTGGGTATCTATGCCGCAATGACAGGAATTCGAACTCCTTTAGTGATTCCGGTGATGGGGGCTTCGGGGGCTTTGTTTGGTTTACTTGTAGCTTATGGAATTATTTTCTCGGAAAATGTGATTTACTTTATGGGCCTGTTTCCGATGAAGGCGAAGTATTTTGTTATTTTAGCCGGAGCCATTGATTTTGCTAGCTTATTAAGCAGCGGGGTGGCAGGTAGTGAGGTCGCTTATATCGCTCATTTAGGCGGTTTGATTTCAGGATTTATCGCTTTAAAGGTGGCTGCTCAGTGGAAGCGACAAAAAGACGGACAAAAGCGTACGGCTAAACGCAATAATAACCTTCGACTGGTTGTAGATAATGAAAAAGCGAAAGATCAAGATAATCCTAAATATTGGAATTGATTCATTTTTAACTATTTGCTAGAACTATCTCTTAATTGTTATTCAAAAGGAGCGCCTAATGTCTTTAAACAAAGCTTATGAAAAATTGAAATTCGATAAAAGATTATTAGATTTAAACTTAAGATTAGGTAACTTAACTCAAGAAGAATACGACAAGCACATGAAGTCACTTGAGGATCTTGAGTCAAATTCTGAAAAAATTGAATTCGAAGAAAATAAACAGTCGAACTAGTTCGACTCGAAACCGAGATTGATCCATTCTTCACGGAGAACTTTGAGTTCTCCGTTTTGTTTTTCATCCACTAAATAAAGTGTTTTTAATCCGCGGTCTTTATATTGATCAGACTGATATGTTTGAACGAAGCGCAAGATATATTGATTTTTTTGATTAAAAATATGAGCACTGCCAATTTCAATTTTTACATTTGTATACTTCGCTTTAATATTCTTTTTGTGCTCTAGCCAACTTGCTTTTTTGAATCGAGGCGGAGCCGTAAATAAATCCGAATATAAATGTATATATTCATCGATATTCTGCACTTGCCAAAGATCTTTCCAATTTTGAAACCATTTTAAGACAGCTTCTTTTTTTTCTTGATGGGACTTTTCATCTACTCGAGCGAGTTTGTTATTGATAATTAAAAAACTTTTATTCAATTTAATTTGTTGATCCAGTTTTTTGATATTTTCGTTGCGAACGACAACACAGCCACGTGAACCACGACTGAGTGGAACTGTGTCTGGCACAGAATGAAGCCAAATGCCATCCCCGGTTTTCTTTTCCGTTTTGTCGAAAACATTGGGGTAATTCGTTGTAAATGCCATCGTTCCATATAGTTCATAGGGAATTTCTGGTGGCATTAATTTTTTTTCGAGAGCATAGATGCCTTCGGGAGTTTTCTTGTCATTACGACGTGTTTTGTTCCCGTCGTTTTTGCCAATATCGATTTCGTAGGTCTCTGGATACTTTAAGTCTTTGCTAGGGTCAAAAACGAACAGCTTACGTGTTTCTTTGTCTGCGACCATGATCGTAGAACTTAAAAGGGGATCTGATGATATCTGTAAAACTTCCAGAAAATAAGTGGCCTGTGGCAGTTCAGTTTGTTGTGCTGCTGCGTTGAGGCTGAAGCCAAGGGACATTAAAATAAAAATAATTCGCTTTAAAGTCGTCATTCCTTATTTTTTGTTTCGGATTACATAGGTTAACACTGAAATGATGTCTCATCTTGAGACAAAGTGCAAGTTGCGTATTTTTTTTAAATAATGTCCCAAAGTCGCCGATAAGAAAATGTAACAATAATGCTTATCAATAAGGGCTTTCATGAACTCTAAAATTAAACTGATTTTGACTAGTACATTGATCACTCTGAATATTTGCCTTTTAGGTGTAGGTGCTTATTGGACATACATTTCGACCATAGGATACGAAAATCCATCTATCACCGAAGAGAAATTACGTGCACCAGCCAGTTTACCAGCGCATTTGAATGAAGGTCCGATGATTTATACGATGGATAAATTTGTTGTGAATTTATCGGGGGAACCCAAGCGTTCGATTCGTATTCAAGTGAATCTGGATATGATTAATGCACAGTCTTTCGAAGAAATTATGGATTCTGAAAATCGTGCGAAGGCGCGCGATCGAATTGTGCGGTTATTAAATGATAAAAGTTTTAATGATTTAGAGTCGATACAAGGGAAGCTGTTTTTAAAAGATAAGATCGTCGAAGAAGTGAACAAGGTTTTAAAAGTCGGCTTAGTCAAAGATGTGTACTTCACCGACTTTGTAATGAACTAAAAGCGTTCCAAGGATTATTTCTTTTTAAGAAGTCTTAAAACCACATAGGCCACAGCGGCTAATAATAATAAAGAAATACCGACAACTGCAGGATTACTGAATAATCCGCCACCGCCTTCAGCCGCTTCGTTATCATTGGCTATACCATCAGTCCCGCCATCGCCACCAAAAGTATTACCTGGGCCGAAAATAGGAGTGTCGCTAGACCGAATTCCATCCACGCCTTTGCCTAAATCTTTCGAAGCGATAACTCGTAATGATTTAACTGTATCTGCAAAATGTCCTGAATGTTTTTGATATTTCGAGTTGTGTGCAGACAGAGTCACTAAAATGGCGATTTGGTCTTTAATCGTTGCCAAATAGCGAGTGTAGTAATTTTGGACTTCACTGTTGATATGTAAAGAATCAATCCATCTTTGATCATTGATCATGACTTCGCGCGGAGCAATTGTCACAGTTGACGACATCGAGCCGTTTTTAGCTGTGCCTGCAATCGGCTTGGATAAGTGCTCGGTATAGATTGGAAAACCGTCTGTGGGGCCTTTTTCTTTGGCAGTTAAAATAATCACAGCTTCTTTAGATTCTTGCAGATCTTCACTGCGGCAAACAAATTCAGTTTGTTCCAGTTTGCACTTCCAAGTGTCTAACATCTCGAAACTAATGTATGCATTTTTAAAAGTACGTGCTTCGGCTTGGAAAGTTGTAAAAACTAGTCCAGCTGAAATCAATAAAACCTGTTTTAAATTCAATCTCATGTTGCCTCGCTTGATGACTGAAATTATTATAAGCATATTCTTTTGACTAATCAAAGAGGTAATCATGTTAAACCTTTCTCAACTCCAGACTTTTGTCACGGTCGTATCCGAAGGCAGTATGACTGCTGCGGCTGACAAACTTTTTCTAACTCAACCAGCCGTCAGCCAACAAATGAAAAACTTGGAAGACGAAATGGGCGTCGAACTGATCGTGCGTGGCTCAAAGCAAATTAAAACAACAGCACAGGGTGAAATTCTGTATGAACATGCTAAAAAAATATTAAGCCTTGTTCAGCAGGCCGAAGTCGCCATCAAATCAGTCGGCGCGCAGTTGCGGGGGCAGCTACGAATCGGAACATTGAATTCGATTGGTCTGCATTTAATGAGCCCTATCGTCAGTCGGTTATTAAAATTTAATCCAGATTTTAAAATCAAAGTTGAATATGCTCGTGGTGAAGAGTTAATCCAACAATATGAAAAAGGCCAATTGGATGTGGTTGTTTTGCCAGATACTCAAAAAAATTATCAAAAAACTTTAACTGATTCTATTTCTCATGTGTTGATGAAAGAACATATGTGGTTAGTTGGCTCTGGCAAAGACGAATTTTATCCTCCGCAAGTATCGATTCAGGAAGTTAAAAAAATTCCTTATGTTCATTTCGTCAATGAATTTCCTGATTTTGATAAACAGCTCTCTTCGCATCTGAAAGACATTCCAGCCGTATTTGAATCGTCGAACGTAGGTACGCTCAAAAGAGTCATTGAAAGTGGTTTAGGTATTGGTTACTTGCCAGCTCATTCGGTTAAAAAGCAAATTCGCGGTGGTCGTTTGAATAAAATTAATGTGATGGATTTTGACTATGCTTTTGAATTTATTTATTATCGCCGCAAATCGGGTCCTTCTGCGGAAACAGCTGAAATTTTCTTTCAAGCTTTAACGGGTGATCACGAGCGGAGCTAGTTTTAAAACAGAACCGAATCGGGAAGCCCCAGTCTTGTTGCAATAACTCGGACGATTTCGCTGGCGGTTTCTTCTAATGCGCGTTCTGTGACGTTGAAGACGGGCCAGCGTCTATTTTGTTTAAATAGATTTTCAGCATATTCGATCTCTTTCATGATCTGTTGGATCGAAGCGTATTCACCGCCAGTATCTTGTCCAAATTTTTCTAATCTATTTTTACGAATTCGTTGAAGTGAATCAATATCAATAATCAATCCGACGATGCGACGTTGATCGACTTTAAATAATTGCTCGGGGAGCGGTGCCCCGATGACCAGTGGAATGTTGGCTACTTTCCATCCCTTGTGGCTTAAAAAAATAGAAAGTGGAGTTTTACTGGTTCGACTGATACCTACTAAAATTATATCTGCTTTATCAAGTTCATTGGTCGTTTTTCCATCATCGTGACGAACCGTGTATTCGATGGCTTCAATGCGCTTATAATAGTGATCATCGGTTTGCCGTAAAGCACCAGCTTGGCTGGAAGACTGAACGCCAAAATAATTGTCCAGGGTCAAGATCAGTGGACCTAATAGATCTGTTGATGGAATTGATTTTTCATTACACAAGTCAGCGATTTTTTTTCGCAGCAATGGACTTGCAAAGGTGTAAGCAATAAGTCCTCTTTTTTCAAAGCACTCATCGATGATAGGTTGAATTTGTTCTTCGTTGCGAATATTTTTGTACCGCAAGATATTCACTTCCTGAGCGGAGTACTGAACCAGGGCAGCTCGAACCATTGTGGCTGCTGTTTCACCGGTTCCGTCTGAAAGAATAAAAATATTTCTATTTTGGTTCATATTCGCAAGAAAATTGGATCAGGGCTTTGTGGAGTGATTCCATCTTGAGTTGCAACCAAGGCTCAGCTTGTTGAGTCAATAAAATAAGGCCGTAGTCATTTGATAGGCGAATATAAAAACCTTTACATTTATCCGATTCAAAAACGTGAGCTAATCCCAGTTTTTTAAGTAATGAACTGGAATCTGAACTTAAAATTTTTAAAAGGGGACTGTTTGGTAAGCGCATGCTGGCAGAATGATTTTGCTTTTTATATGATTTTCCTAAAATAAAATGCTTTTGGATTTCAGAATTAGCACCCTGTTTTTTAAACAAAAAGCCAGCTTCAAAAAAAGGAATCAGTCGATCAAAGAAAATTTGTGTTTTCAGTTGTTCATCCAAGATATACTGACCATGAGATAAATTTTCTAAAAATTGAAAGCGATCTTCGGTTTGAAAAGATTTTTGTGCTTTATCCAATTTGACTTCTTCACTCATTAATTGAATTTGATTCGATTGTTCAAATAAATTTTCTACTTTTTTACTGAGGTTGCTATTCATAAAACTAGAATAGCGAAAGTTTATTTTTTAGGGTTCAGAAATAAACTCAGTATCTGGGAAACTGGTTTTTAGACCAGTAGGGATTTCCAAGGGGCTAAAGAAACGTATCTTACGACAATTTAAACTTTTCAAATTCGTTTCAAAGCTGGGGTGGTTTAAATCCGCGGCTGACTGGACTAAACAAAGCCAGCGAGTTTTTAGGTTGTTGGAAGCTTGAATAAATAAAAAAGGTGATTCGATCTGAATGTGTGGAACTGGAAATTGAATATCATGAGCGATTTTTTCAACTTGCGAAGACTTGGATTTTGTAAATCCAGTTTTAAACTTTTTTTGTAGACTTGAAAGTTGATAGCCCGTTCGAAAGTCAATCTCATCCCACCAAAAGTGAGGATGATTTAACAAAACCCAAATATCGCGACCTTCACAAAGGCCGGGCACAAGTTGAATTTCATTTTTTTCAGATATCATTTGTTTAGTTTAGTGTTTTTTACGATTTGATCAAGCAATCCGTTAATAAAAGCACTGGACTCAGCTGTTCCAAAAATTTTAGCAATTTCCACAGCTTCGTTGATGACGATTTTGGGTTCAAGATTTTCCTTGGCATAGAACATTTCATAGCAGGCCGAACGCAACAAGTTGCGATCTACCGAAGCCATACGATCAATTTTCCAATGAGTGCTGGCAAGTGAAATTTGGGAGTCGATTTTTTCTTTGTGAGCTTTTACGCCATTGACGATTTCAAGGGCGTAATTGAGGATTGAAGGTTCAAAATTTTTCTCAAATAAAGTTGTG
>DALYIB010000128.1:0-7917 GCA_031970595.1 Pseudobdellovibrio sp. | reverse complement strand
GACGAATTTAAATGTTCTGGCTCCACGATCCAACAATGTCTGCATTTCGCCAAGGAAATGGTTCAGTTCAAGGCTACGAACAGATTTGTCCAGCGATGAAAGGCAATATTCACATTTGTAAGGACAGCCACGGGACGCTTCCACATACAAAACGCGATTTCTGATGTCTTCGTCCGTATATAGGGAATAGGGCGTTTGAATCGTTTTAATGTCCGGCAGTTCACCACGAATGATTTTTGATTCAGGTGTTTGGCCTGCTAGGATTTGACGGCAAAAATCACGAAACAAAAAATCCGCTTCGCCACAGATCACATAGTCGGCGATGGGATAAAGACGTTGAGTGGTTGTTTCGAATGAAATTTCAGGTCCTCCAAGGACCAAGCAAATATGCGGAGCCACGCTTTTAAGGATCGAGCAAACCTCGAAAAGTTCTTCGGTATTCCAGATATACACGCCAAAACCCACAATTCGAGGATTCATAGACAGGATTTTTTCGACCACATTTCTGGGATTTTCTTTGATGGTCCATTCAAGGATTTCTGCTTTTGGCTGAAGCTCGGATAGATTTGCGTATAAATAACGAAGGCCAAACGAACTGTGTTGGTACGTCGAGTTCAGAGTACACAAAAGGATATCTTTAGATGTCGTTGGCAGGCTTGGGTTCGTCATGGCCTGGTTTTACTTGATCGAGTTCAGAAAGGTCACGAGGATTTCGTGAGATTGTTTCAGTTTTAAAAAACTTTCATGTGACCCGCCACAGTCAGGATGAGTCTTTAAAGCCGCTTTCTTAAAAGCTTTGTTTAATTGATTGATTTGAAAGCAGCCACGCAAGCGGAGCTGTGCTGGCAGAATTTCGTTAAAGCAATTCAAAGCCATTTCTTGTTCCGTTGAAAGATCGTATCCCGCAAGAGCTTCAGGCTCAGCGTGTTCAGGGGGATTTGCGGCAGAGGCGTTGACTGGATCGTCAGAAAGAGAATCTTTTTTTAAGGGGATAAATCTTAAATAAGGTGAGCTTTGAAATGAGCTAAATTTTTTTGAACGAATATTTCCGACTAAAAAACTAAGACCGGCTGGATCTTGAATCGAGCTCCAGCGAGGACTTTCTGAGTCCATCGAAGGAACTGTGGTATCCATTTCAGCCATAATTTCTGCGAATGAAAACGTTGTCATGTTCATCTTTTCGGTCGTTTTTCAGAGGGGAAAAGGCTAGATCCCAGGGAAAATCACTATGTAGAAAGTCTAATACTGTCTAGTTTTCAGAGGGGAAAAGGCAGTTTTCACTGGGGAAATCAGTCGAAAATAGAGTTTTCAGAGGGGAAAAGAGGGGGATTTTGAAAAAAAATGAAAAAAATGTATTTTTTCTCTCGACAAACAGTTTTTTTCCATCTTAGACTTAGGTCACAAGACGTAAGTCATTTTATTTTTTTAAAGCAAATGCCTTAACAAAACCCTTAACGGAGGAAATTACAATGGCAAAGAAAACAGCTAAAAAACCAGCTAAGAAAGCAGCTCCAAAAAAAGCAGCTCCAAAAAAAGCAACAGCTAAGAAAGCAGCTCCAAAAAAAGCAGCTTCTAAGCGTAAACCAAACGCAGCTTTCATGAAAGCTTTAACTCCATCTACTTCTTTATCAGCAGTAGTAGGCGCAACTCCACTTGCACGTACTGAAGTTGTTAAAAAATTATGGGCTTACATCAAAAAGAACGGTCTTCAAGATTCTAAAAACAAACGTAACATCAATGCTGATGACAAATTAATGCCAATTTTTGGTAAAAAACAAGTTTCTATGTTCGAAATGACAAAACTTGTTTCTAAGCACCTTAAGTAATTATTTACTTACAAGTGACATAAAAAGGGGCTAGCTTCGGCTAGCCTTTTTTGTTTTCTAGATTATCTATCGATTTTAAGTTATAGTCCTACACATGTCGAACTCTCGAAAACAACCTCCTTTAACTAAGGACGAAATCATTAAAATGCGCAAGGCCTGCAACATGGCTGCGAAAGTCCTTAATCACACAGCCAAGTTTGCCAAAGCTGGAATTACAACCGAAGAATTGGATCAAATTGCGGATGACTTCACAAAATCGATTGGTGGAACATCGGCGTGTATTGGTTATCACGGATATCCCAAAGCCACTTGTATTTCTGTCAACGAAGTTGTTTGTCATGGTTTGCCTGGCGCTTACAAAATTAAAGAAGGCGACATCTTAAATATTGATGTCACTGTTTTCAAAGATGGTTTCTTTGGTGATACTTCTAAAACTGTGATGGTTGGAAAAGTCACTAAAAACGCATCAGATATCGTCGATGCGGCTTATCAGGCCATGATGACAGGAATTCAGGCGATTACGCCCAATGGATACACGGGCGACATTGGATTTGAGACGAACAAATATGTCACTCGTCGCGGTTATTCCACAGTCAAAGAAATCGGCGGGCATGGTATTGGACGTGTTTTTCACGGGGATCCTTTTGTTCCGGCTTTTGGTAAAAAAGGAAAAGGTGAAAAAATCATTCCTTGGACATGTTTTACTGTCGAGCCGATGGTCAACGAAGGCACGGATGAATTTGTCGAAATGTCGATTCCTAATTCCGACATCAAATATTATATTACAGCTGATAAAAAATTATCGGCCCAGTTTGAACATACAGTTTTAATTACAGATACAGGTTACGAAATTTTAACTTTGGATGAATAATTCCAATTACGAAAGTGAACTTTTAAGGAGTTTATGAGAACACAAACAACAAGCGAGAAGAAAATGGCAAAAACAGCAAAAATGAAGTCAGCAAAAGCCGCTTCAAATAAAAACTTAGCATTAAAAAGAGATTATGCAGTTTGCAAAGAAGCTATGGAAAATCCAGCGATCTTTGAAAAGTTAGCGCGTTGGGGACGAGAAGAAATTAAAATTGCAGAAAAAGAAATGCCAGGTTTGATGGCGTTACGTAAAGAATACGGAAAGCAGCAGCCGCTGAAAGGCGCTCGTATCGCTGGTTGTTTACATATGACAATTCAGACAGCTGTTTTGATTGAAACACTGACTCACTTGGGTGCTGAAATTCGTTGGTCATCTTGTAATATTTTTTCAACACAAGATCACGCGGCCGTCGCGATCGCAGCTGCGGGTATCCCAGTTTTTGCTTGGAAAGGCGAAACAGAAGAAGAATTCAACTGGTGTATTGAACAAACAATCACGGGTTGGGGACCTCAGGGTTACAATTTGATTTTGGACGACGGCGGCGACTTAACAAACATGATGCACACTCCAAAATTTGCTCCAATGCTTAAGAAAATCATCGGTCTTTCAGAAGAAACAACAACCGGTGTTCATAATCTGGAAGTGATGTTAAAAAATAAAAAATTAAAAATTCCTGCAATCAACGTAAATGATTCAGTGACTAAGTCTAAATTTGATAACTTATATGGTTGCCGTGAATCTTTAGCTGACGGTATCAAGCGTGCGACAGATGTGATGGTCGCTGGTAAAGTGGTTGTTGTTGCTGGTTACGGCGATGTGGGTAAGGGCTCTGCGCATTCAATGCGTGGTTTAGGTGCGCGTGTGTTGGTTACTGAAATCGATCCAATTTGTGCTTTACAAGCTGCTATGGAAGGTTTCCAAGTTGTCACAATGGACGAAGCCGCTTCAATGGCAGATATTTTCGTAACAGCTACGGGTTGCTGCGATATCATCACTGAAAAGCACTTTGCGAAAATGAAAGACAACGCGATCGTTTGTAACATTGGTCACTTTGATATCGAAATCGATATGGCTTGGTTAAACAAAAATTCTAAAATCCGCGAAGTAAAACCGCAAGTGGATGTTCATACATTGAAAAATGGCAAAGAAATCGTTGTTCTTGCTAAAGGTCGCTTAGTGAATTTAGGTTGTGGAACAGGTCATCCGTCATTTGTTATGAGTAATTCATTTACAAATCAGGTTTTAGCGCAAATCGAACTTTACACGAATCGTGATAAGTATTCAGATATCGCTATTTATCGTTTACCTAAACACCTTGACGAAAAAGTGGCAGCTCTTCACTTAGAGCAATTGGGTGTTAAGTTGACAAAACTAACAACTAAGCAAGCTAAGTATTTACACACAGATGTTCAAGGTCCATTTAAGCCTGAACATTACAGATACTAATTTGAATTGAAACTAAAATTCAGATAATAAAAAAGCCACCTGAAAAGGTGGCTTTTTTATTGGAATCAAATTTACTTTTGTTCTTTGCAGAAATTGAAAAACGATTTCAGTTCTGGGAACGTTTTTAGATAGTCCGTATTTCTTTTGCGATCATTTTTTTCTAAATAATCAATCAGATCCAATCTGGCCACACATAAATTTTTATTTTGATTATGTTGAACTGTCGTAATCATATTTTGCAGAAAATCCGCATATCTAGACCAGCTATTGGCGCTGTCGATAAAGCCAATGGCTTTCAGTTTTACGACAGCCTGATGGATATATTCAATCACTTCTAAAAACGGCTGCAGATCGGATGGGCGCAAAATATAAGGAGACATTTTTTCAGGTTTCGCGACGATGTTCTGACAAAGGTTAATGGGGGTGTTGAATTTTATTTGGTAATCAAAAATTTTCTCAATAAGCCCCTTTAGGCTGGGGCCGATTAATACATTCACTGTGGGTGATATGCCGATGTTGACGGGTAATTTCATAGATAAAAGTTCTTCAAAATTTTTCATCCATTGTTGATGACTAAGACCGTTGCGAATATAGTCGCCTTGCTCGTTCAGACCATCGACGGAAACATCGATACAAAAAGTATGTCCTGCTAGTGAGGCCTTTTGAAATGTTTTGAAGACAGTGTCTTTTTTTGAATCTGAATAATTAAAATTTGTGTTGATCGAAAGCGTTAGTTTTTTATTTTTTTGATCCAATGTTTTGATGATTCGATCCAAAAATCGTTCAAAATGAGGAGACAAAGTCGGTTCTCCGCCTGTGAATCCGATATGCTCTAGGTGAACACATGTAGACTCAAACCAGTTCCAAAATTCAGTTTCGAATTGATCGGGAACAGTGGGCTTCAAGTCTTTTTTTTGTGAATCCGAAAGCTCGTTGAATTGAACGTTTTCCTGACTCCATGAAGTGCTTAGCCCGTAATAGCAATAGGCACATTTCAAATCACACACATTTGAAAGAAACAAAACTAATGAAGTTGGTTTATAACTGTAAGAAAGTTTTTGTATTAATGGATGATCAGAGTGTTGGGTGTCTGCGTTCGAGACATTTTTAAAATAATCAATGATCTCGTTGCGAGTATTCAAGTATTCATTTTTACGAAAGCTTTTAGATCCGGATTTTTCAATGACCCAGCATTCGTCACAAGTGGAATGTTTTTTGCCGATTAACATTTCTTGGCGACGTTCTAATAAATTGGGGTGGTTTAAAAAAACATCCGATCCATGTGATTGAAGGTCAGCGTCAGTGATTTTGATAGCAGGATAAGTTCGACAGCAAGTTCTGATTTCAGCCCGATTAAATTGAATAACAACTTGTTCCCAGCGATAACGACAAATTGAATCTGTTTTTATTTTATTATTGCTGGTCAGCCAATTTACAAAGCTCATAAAACTCGCGATATTCTGGGAAAGTTTCAAGAAATTGAACAGATCTATTTTTTTCGTAATCATTCACCCATTGATAGAACTGAGCTCTTTCTTTTGTGACAGATTTGATGTCTTTTTGTTTGTTAGAAATCGATTGTGCTAGATTCAATAAGAAATGGCTGTAATTTTCCCAGTTGAAATTTTTATAGCGATCCTTTTGACTTTCAAACTCGGGGCGAATTCTTTTTTTTACGACAGAGGCTGCTTTGCGTAGATCCTCAGCCATATCTTCGGTGCCGATGAGTGGAGACATATAACTGGGGAAACTAATGATATTTGTTTTTAAATAAACAGGGGTGTTGTATTGGTCACGAATATCGGCAATTTTATCAAAAAAATCAGAGGCTGTTTTCAGGCTGAGGATATTTAAGGCACCTTGAATTCCGAGTGTAAAGTGATTCAAATTTCTAGAAAGAATAGTATGAACGTTGCGCTCCCAATTTTCCCATTTAAGTCCATATCGAATAAATTCAGAGCGTTCACCATAAGTTTCTTGGCTGGCATCGATATCGACATTAAAGTATTCTGTCATGTCTGCGATAGTGTTTACAAATTTTTCAAACTGCTCTGGTGAAGCGTTGAAATTACTGACTGTGACCAAAGACAATTCTCTGCGAACTTGATATTGGTAAGCCTTTTTAATGCCCTCTAAAAATCGATAATACTGTGGATTGATGGTCGGTTCGCCACCTATAAAGTTTAAATGGACAATTCCATCTTTGACTTGATCGAACCATTGCCAAAAATATTTTTCAAAATTTTCTGATTTAACAGGAGTTTCTTTTTTAAGATCTTCCAAACTGATTTTATTCAGTTTGACATCTTCACTGGCCCAGCTGCTGCTGAAGGATCGATTGCAGTACATACATTTCAGATCACACAGATTGCTGAGCTCAATATCCATCATCCAAGGCCGATAGGATGTTGTTGGATTTTGTCCTGTGTCTTGACTGGTTAAAAAATTGAATTGTTCTTTGCTGTTGAAATTCTCTCGTGGACTTGGAACTTGATCGGATTCCAGTTGCCAACAAGTGTTGCATTCAGGATGTTTGATTCCTTTCAACATTTCAGAACGTCGTTCTTGGTGGTTGGGATGATTTAGGAAAATCTGATCTTTGTATATTTCGACTTCTTCAGCACTGACTTTCATCATAGGAGTTCGACAGCATTGTCGAACAGCTTGTTGACCAAAATTCACGATTGGATAAACCCAGCGTAGGCGACAAAGTGCAGGATTTTTAATGATATATTCGTTTGAATACTCAACCGGTTTGATCTTGGCCTTAAAAATATTAAACATTCTTTGGAGAATCTTTCATTTGATCAAGGTAGTAACGTAGTTCGCCGATGCTTTCTCGAATGTCGTCCAAGGCACGGTGTGAATTTTGTTTTTTATAAACTTTTTCAAATTTGGAATTCATCACAATTTTCCATGAACTGACATCCAGCATGCGATAGTGCAGGCGATCAGCTATTTTCGGAAAATAGCGATCGATAAATAGTCGATCTTGCGCAATGGAATTACCGGCCAATATCGGACGGTATTTTTTTTCGTTGCGCCAATTGGGAAAATGTTTATCGATCATGTCGCAAATTTTCAGTTCGACAGCATCAGGCTCCATACCATTCGGAATTTTTGCGATCAGTCCGGATTTGCCGTGGTGTTCTTTGTTCCAGGAGTCCATGTTGTCGATATAACTTTGAGGCTGTTTGATGACCGTTTCAAAGCTTTCGTATTCTTTAAAGTTCAGATCTGTGACAATGCAGGCCACTTCGATGACGACCTCTTTGTTGACATCCAGGCCGGACATTTCCATGTCCAACCATAATAATTTTTCGACTTTTTCAAATTTTGCTGCAGGCGCTTGTCCAGTCATCTTCCGCTCGGTGAATTATTTTTTAGTCGTAGGTTCTAAAGTGATTTTATAATCTTCGCCAGCGGATTGAATAGCAGATTCAATTTCTTTGGTATCTACAGCAGCGTTGTTTTTACCTTCGACGATGACAGTTCCGATTTGTTTTTTCATATCGACAGAAACTTCACACTTAGAAAGTTTTTCACTAATTTTTTTGTCATCACAAACAGCTTTTGTGACCATTTTTTTACAACCACCACAGTGCATACCTGCCACTTTGAAAGTCGCTGTTTCGGCGTGTGCGATTGCTGATAAAAAAGTTAAAATAACGATAGAAAGTTTCATTTTTAATCTCCCTGTTTTATATTTAAACATGCTAGCTTGAAAAACTGACTTCGTCGATACCCATAATGCACTTATTTTAGGCATAGCCA
>DALYIB010000127.1:0-7919 GCA_031970595.1 Pseudobdellovibrio sp. | reverse complement strand
AAGTGTTCAGTTTTGATCAAGTGAAAGGGAACCGCTTGGTCTTTAAGGTCGAACGGGGCTAAAAGTGGATTTTGATTTTCAGACATAAAAAAACTCCTTTGAGTGTCCTTAAGACGCTAGCAAAGGAGTCTGAATTTGTCGATTTTTAAAGGTCGTAAATCGTTAAAATTTATCGGTCGATTATCTGAAAATTTGACCGTTTGATGAGCTGTTATTTGAAACGCACAGTCCCAAGCGTGAAGCAGCTCCGCTGGCGCGGCATGTATAGCCCGCTCCACACATATTTGGCTGATCTGTTAGGCAGGATTGAACAACGCCGTTATAGCAGTTTTGGTTCGAGTAACCCACTGTATTGCTAACCTGAGGGATATTCACCCATTGGTTATTATTAGCGCCATATCCAAAATAGGCATAGCCATAACCACTGACATAACCTGAGTTCACACAGCCTAGGCCACCGTAAGTATTATAAGTCGGCATTGTTCCAGCCGGGCAGTTACATAGATAAGCGGAATTGTTATTGTAATAAAAAGGTCCCGCGCCAGCACCGTAAACACCGTTATTATAAAAATAAGACCCGCTGCCACCGTAGGGATATCCGTTATCATACCCATAAGTTCCATAACTGTAGGGCTGATAACCATATGTATTATACACATTGCTTTGGCAGTTCTGTGGATAGTTCACGCAATCCACTGTATTGATCTGTGTTTGGTTATTTGAATCGGACGATCCGCCCTGAGCGCATCCCCAAATCACCAAACTGGACAATAATGATAACACCAATAAAATATTTTTCTTCATAAATACTCCATTAACAACATCTGCAAATGCAGATCCCAGGCCGATTTAAAGCCAATATATTGAATCTGAGTGTCGCAAAATGACCAATTTGTGCCGAAAGTGACATAATTGGGTGGTCAGTCTGAATCAGAACCCATAAATATTATTTAAACCGGGACAATAATTTGCAACAAATCCGAATATGAATCCAACAATCAAAACCGTTATCGGACTGATTTCAATTTGCGCAGCCATCAGTGTTCGTGCTGAATCGGATCAATGTTTTCGTGAACATTTAAAAGAAGCGATTGAATTAAATCGTGAACGAACGTCATTTTATTCCCAGTTGACGAACGGTCAAAGCGAAAAAATATCAGAAAAATTAATTCAGTTGGAAAGCGGAGCCTTGGCGCTGACTTATACGCCGATCGCTAATTTCGATCATGAATTTAAAAAAATATTGCCTGAATCCAATGTTTCTCCGATGTGTGAAGTTTTTATTTCCATGAAATCAGTGCCGCAACCTCAAAAACAATTTTTAAGCACGCAATCTATTCAAAACTTAGATTTCAAACACGAATCCCTGAAATCTGAATTAGATCAAGCCATCAAAAAGAACGAAATTAAAACAGTCTATGATCTGGGTAAAAAGACCTTGGAAAATTTATCTGTCGATCATCGCACATTTTGTATGTCGCGCCATTTGATCGAATCCATGACCCGCACTGCCGGCCTGTATTTCAGTTGGAAAAATCAAGTCAACACAGAAAACCAATCCGCACTGATGAAAAAAACAAAACAATTATTAAACGCCCATCGCCTGGCCTTGGGCGCCGTCAATAAATTAGACCGCGATGCCATCGCCATTCAAATGCAAGGTGTCCCGATCATCTGCCAAGATGTTCCCGCCATTCCTATTCCGGAAATTTACGAATAAATTTTGTTAAATTTTTGTCAAAAATAATTTTTTTTAAAATTTGAACTTAAAAATTAAATCTATTTTTCATTCGTAAATTTTATTTTCTTTAACCAGTTCTTAACATAACGCCGACTGATATAAATAAAATATATTTTGCAAGAACGAAAGCTGCGTTCATATAGTTCTTTAAAGTAAAGATGGAGAGTTATGAAAACAGTTTTTCTGGGCATTTTATTTTTTACAAATGCATTATTGGCACAGCAGTATACTAATCCTATGAGTATTAATTTAAAGGTTGGACTTACTCATCCGGGTTCAAATTGGCCTGGGTGTAACTTGAATGCAACTGCGGCGGGGATTAAATTGACGGATTTAAATCCCGCATTTAAGCCCGGTGTATCTATTTGGTTACAAAGTGCGGGTGATTTTGAAGTTGAAATTCCAAATAGTCTAAATGTTCCGTATTCAAGACATACTGGTTTTGACTATGTTACTACTCAAGGTCTTAAGTCAATTGTCTGTACAAACCCAATTGACCCTTTTTTGATCGAATGCATAGGTCCTCGAGAATCTACGTTGACAGCGAGTGTAGCTGCGCTGACTATACCTGAAAATCATGACTATATTTACTTAGCCCCTTACAGAGCTTATTGTACAGTTGCTACGGATGTAGAAAATGACTACAGAATCTCAGGTACAGTTAGGTTTATCGACGAGGTTATTAAAAACATAACAATTATTCAGGACGGTATTGAAATCCCATCTGGGCCATCTTTAATATCTGTTAAGCTGGAAAGGCCGCTGCAGTTTAAACTTGAGTTGACACCAGGTATGGACATGTTGGATTCAGAATTGTACGCATGTCGTAAAAAAATTAATCATACTTTTACGAATTCAGGTGATGGAAACGTCTATGTAAATGTGTCCAAACTAGATGCTTTTGATTGTGAATATGATCCATATGTACAATTTAAGCTTAAAGGGAATACAACAAGTGGCCAGAATATTCAGGTTGGAGAAAGGATTTTTTATTTTAATATATTTCGTCAGCTTGAGGGCGATTTTTATCAAGTAATCAAAAACCCGATACTAAATTCACCGTCGACAATTGTCGATTTAGTTGCCGGCAAAAATGCCGATTTTATATTAAAAGCTATTCCCTTAATGGACGCGACAAATGCAAAGCTTGAAATTAGAGATGAAAACAATTCGGTTCTTATTTCGTATGATGCGACGGCAGCAAAAGCTAACGAAAATGGTGAAATTTTTTTTCAACTAGATCCAGTGCCAAGCACATACGAATTTACAAATAAAAATCTGACAGCACGTGCATATGTTAAGTCTTCTAGTAACAGCTCTGAGCGTTACTATGAAGTTTCAAGAGAATTTGTAATTCGCAAAACCAAGCCAATTAAAATTAAATTTTTAAAAATTGTAAGTCCGCCTGGTGCAAATTTGTACTCGTCGCCAAGCTTAGGATCAATGGCATTAACAACTAGCAAGGGTTTAGATTTTATAAATATTCTGTTCCCAGTTTCTGATAAAGAATTCGGCGCTGAGCAATCGATTATGTCGTTAGTTGGTACGAGTAAAATATATGGTATAGATGATGACTTTTATAAAATGAATTTAATGAATGATAGATCTGTTTTTTCTATTAATAATACTGATACTACACATTATGTAGCTTTGGCAACGGAAGAGTATTTTTTCTTCGCTCACAAGTTGATAGTAGATGGTGTTTCGATACCAGATGTGCCAAATTTCTTTGTTCAATCTGGAGAAATTAGTACGTTAGCACATGAACTGGTGCACGCATTTGGAGTTACGTTTGATAATGTTCGAGACAAGTTGCACTATCCGGACGATCATTTTTTGAGTAGTATTATGTACTCAAATTACAACAGCACTCCACTGCTAACTAATAGAAGTTTTCTTAAAGATCGTTATCATTTGATGCTTGTTGAAGATATGCCAAACATTTCGCAGGAGAATGGGTATTGGTTGGATGATAAAACGTATTTGCAATTATTTAAAAACAATTTATATCCTCTCGAAAGGATTAAAATAAATGTACTCAATTTATTTGGTAAAGTTAAATCTGATTTAAATTCAGTTCTAACAGGTATTAGCATTTTTAGACGTGTTAAAAATAACGATAAACAAAGTAAAAAAATCAATTTGCAGTCTGGATATAGGGCGAATATATTTAATTATAAAAATGAACTTATTAAGACTCTGACTCTAGAAGGGAAATTTATAGTTCCTGAATCTGAAAATACGAAAAATAGCCAATTAGACATGTATTTTGATCAAGATATTGAAATTGATAATCAAGAAGTTTTCATTGATATAGTCAAAGATGTAGAAGGTGGGACTGTCTTTGTTAAAAAAATTGTATTGCCCGTTGATTTAGTAATTGATAAAATTAAATATATCTCAGATAAAGCATTTAAGAGTGATAAAAATACTACTATCCTTAAAATAAGGGAAATTCTGTTTGAAGTAAGAAAGGAAATACTTGATGGCCGAATTGAGGTTGCAAATAGTATTTTGAAAACTAAATTTTATTCTTATATTGCGGCAAATCTAACATCTAATTTTTATAAAAACTCTCCTGTAGACTTAGGATTGCTCGAAATTCAAAATCTACTAATTTATTCGACGGTCAAGCTTGACGCTCTATTTGCTAAAAATACAAAAAATCCTTTTTTGATTTTTTCTGAAATGGATGCGCCGTCATTGGGCAGCAGATCGAAAGTAAAGATTAATCTTATTAATCCACCTTTGAATCCTGAGTATTTTATGGTTTATGATGTTTTTTTTGATAACTTACCAATTCAAGTTGATGTAGACAAAGACTATCTTATTGCTCAATCGGAACCTTTAAATGTAGGAATACACAATTGGCTGATTAGAACATCGATAGTAAATAAGAAAATTTGGAAACAATATGAGGATACTATTAAAGCATTGAAGCTACGCATTTATGATCTTCAAGAAAAATTAAAAGTCGAAACCAGTTTATTTCAGCGTGAAGTTATTAGTGATAATCTTAGAAAAGCACAGCAGCAGATTGATTTTTTAGAAACTAAAAAAAATGAATTAAAAAAAGAAGTCGGTGTGCCATTTAATTTTGAGTTAGAGGTGATGATATGAGGGTTTATTTATTTATTATATTGGTTGTGTTTTCAGTTGAAGGATGGGCTATGTGTAAAAACAGTCGAGTAACTGTGTGCGGATATAAGTCCAAAATTCAGTTTGAGCCATTAAAAGATCGTAGTGATTATTGTGTTTTTGGTTTGTACGAGCTTACGAAAGAAGCTAAGAAACAGATGAAAGAAAAACGCAGCAGATATATTTATGAGAGTTTAATTGCATACTGTAAAGAAATTCCGAATACCGAAAATTTCACTTTTCACTTAATGTGCTTTGATATTTTTTCTAAAGAGTTGAATAAGTTTGCAAGTGATTACTATTTGAGCGGAAGAGGTGTTGCTTTTAAAAATAGTTCAGACGTAGGCCGCTGCAAAGGTGTCAAAGATTTTAGTGTTTTGATAGATTAATAGCCAGTACCGTCGAAGTATAAGTGTTTAACAAGAAAAGTATCCAATCAATATTTCAGATATAAAGTAAGGATATTTTTATTTAAACAGCGGACTAACGATTATGAATACTATTTTAATTTTAATGTTACTACGCCTCGCTGAGGCAAATGGTAAATTAGTACCTTTGCGTACAACAACATGCGAATACGAAGTAAAAGCGAGTGTTGTCGAATCGCATCTTATAGACTCTACTGAGCAAATTAATACGTTTGGGACAGCCAAGAAACTAACCAGGGTTCAGCTTGTAAATAGGGCTAAGTATGCCGTCGCAATACAGCACAATAACGATAGCAAAAAGGGAATTGTGTATACTCCGATGAAACCCAAAAATAACAATATTTCAATTGTATACGACAGTAGTTTAGAGGAAAAAAATGTCAGTTTGAATTACGATGAAATAGTAAGTGGAAAGTATTCTGACATAGCCGTTACTAAAAAAGTCGTATATCAAAGTGATTTTTCTATATGGCCATTAAAAATAAATTGTAATAAAAAAACATTAGATGATTTTTTGAAAAATAAAAATAGCATCGATCAAAACGAATTTTCAATTTTTAATCTGAATGCCGTAAAGTATAAAGGGCGAAACGATGTCTACTTTGTGCCACCAAGCTATATAGTTGTGTTAGATATTAAAAATAATTGGTGTGCAAATCGACTATGCGATATGAACAAAAAAATGAAAATTCTTTCCAAAGTTCAAAAAAATCAAATTATGATCGATGATGAAATGAACTTATATTACTTATCTCCGGATATCATGTAGGACGATATTCCGATGTGGTTTTGTAAAAAATCAATTCCAATATGAGTTGAGTACATTTGGAAGCTGATGAGTTAAAAGAGGTCGGAAATCACGTGTTTATTAATTTTGAGGTGTTATGAAAAAGTCGATAGTTACAATACTTATTTTATTTTGTGGAGTAAGAATGTTTGCACTCAGCGCTCCAGAAATTACTAAAAAGTGTGAATTGATGTCATTAAATCAAGATAATTTGTCACCCTTAGATAAGGGTGGCTGTAGATATGCCTTTCAGCTTAATGGAAAGGCACGCTATGCCTATTTGGAAAAATGTCCTAAGCCATTCAAAAATAAGTATGTTTATATTCGCTCAAATGTCGAATCATTTCAATTGGATGATATGGAAATCAGTTCCAGACGTCATTGTGATCTGGGACTATACAAAAATTTAACCAGTTACGGTCAAATGCGTGTTCCAAATGAAACTATTGCGTTGTTTTATGATAAAATTAAGTTAAATGATCCAATGATTTCGTTAAATAAAATTCATTTTTACAGAATACGAACAAATGGAAAAATTTGGACTTACCATTACAGCCCGGGTGTTTCGGTCGATATCGAAGTCACTGGCGAACGTTGTGCGTGGTTTCAGCTGTGCATGGACGAAAACAAACAGAAATTTTCAAAATTACTTAAAACCTATGTTGATTTTGTTTGGGTGGATGACAACGACGAAGTGTATTTTTCTTCAGCTCTAGAGAAAAAATAATTAATTAGAAGGAAAATAAATAGATATTTTAATGTCTTCTAAATAATTGGGTGCTCCGGACGAGTTGGGGTTTGTAGAGTATTTGTAGCCTAAACCGAGGCTGAGTTTGTTAAAATCAATATTAAAATAAACTTGTCCTCCGTATGAAAATATACCTTCTCTTGCGTTAGAAATGGTCAGCTTGTTTTCTGTATTGTTGATTCTATAAGAAGAAAGAAGTTCGAATGTTGGATGCATCATTAAATTTTTAAATGGATCATATATAAATCCAACTTGGCCTTCATAGTAATTATAATCAATATTATTTTTGTCGTCGTTTGAAGCATAAAGAATTCTAAATGTTCCGGCTATTTTTGGTTCTTCATATAAAAACCTTTTAGTTTTTACACCAAAACTAAAGGATTGAAGGCTTCCAATATTTATTGTTGAGCCATCAGTTCTGTTAGAAAATGAAATATCTGAAGTTGATTTTCCGTATTCGAAATTAAATTGTGCATAACAAATTGAATATGAATTTATAACCATTGAAAAAATAAATATATGTAGTGATTTCCGCATCTTCGGACTTCCCTGATTTTACTATTGCTGACTGGTTTGCTGTTAGATTCACTACGTTTACAGTAGTCATCAAATCTATTTAAATTATTACCCAATAGTTTTAAAAATTAGTCTAAGCGTTTAAATGTAAATTTATTTCCATTTTTAAAAACCACTGTTATTGTTTCAGCATTTTCTAAATAATCGATTTGTGTTTTTTCTTCATCATTAGTAATTGTTCCTCTGCTGTACCAATCTTTCAATAAATAATAATTTTTTCTTTTAATTCTAGTATAGTATTTAAATACATTATAAATCAAAAAAATCATAAACAATGTAAGAGCTGTTGTTAAAAGAATATTATTTAGTAACTCATTCCAGGTCAAAGCAAGCCCTAAAGCTGAAAGACAAAGCAAAAGCAGATCTCTATTTAGTAAAATATAAACTTTATCGTTTAGTAGTGGTTCTTTAAGACCATAACTATTTCCTCTTTTTAAGCATTTAAAGTAAAATCGAATTTGTAATATTAATATAGTTAAAAATGAACTTATAAAAGTAATA
>DALYIB010000126.1:0-7922 GCA_031970595.1 Pseudobdellovibrio sp. | reverse complement strand
TGATCTATAAAAAACAATTAAAAAATTCAATCTATGACAAAGACGGACAGCTTCATACAAGCGAAGATTTGTAACGGATAGTTTTAATAGTAAAAAAATATTTCAACAGATTTCCTAGTTGTATAATTAATTATTTTTTGAAATATTTAAAAAATGAAAAAATATTTCGAAGTTTTCTTTACGGCGCTTAAATTGGGGCTGACCTCTTTTGGTGGGCCTGTGGCGCATTTGGGATTTTTTCATCATGAATATGTTGTGAAAAAGAAATGGATTTCCGAGGCCGCTTATGCGGATTTGGTGGCGCTTTGCCAGTTTTTGCCAGGGCCGGCTAGCAGTCAGGTGGGGATGGCCATTGGTCTTTCGCGCGCAGGTGTGTTGGGGGCTGTTCTGGCATGGATCGGTTTCACGTTACCTTCTGCGATTGTCTTGATTTTATTAGGTATGGGGCTGGTGCGCACAGATGTGATGGCCAATCATGATTGGATTCAGGGATTGAAAATTGCGGCAGTGGCTATTGTGGCACAAGCCGTTTGGGGAATGGGAAAAAAATTGTGTCCTGATCTAAAAACAGCTTCTATCGCCGTGCTGGCCTGCATAAGTATTTTATTTTTTTCGACACCTTTTACTCAGATTCTAGTTTTAATTTTTGCGGGTGTATTGGGTGTTTTTGGTTTGCGATCAAAAGCGGATTCTGAATCCCACCAGCCTTTGTATTTGGGGCGAAAACGTGTGGGCACCGTTTTTTTAGGGATCTTTTTTTATTGTTGATTTTATTACCAATTTTTCGTTCGGCTTATCCTGTGCAGTCGATTCAAATGATTGACAGTTTTTATCGTGCGGGGTCGTTGGTTTTTGGGGGCGGACATGTTGTTTTGCCATTATTGCAATCCGAAGTCGTGCCCGCAGGTTGGGTGTCGAATGATTTATTTATGGCGGGTTACGGATTTTCGAATATCATTCCAGGGCCACTCTTTGCTTTTGCTGCGTTTTTAGGGTCCGTATCGAATGTGCCACCCAATGGTTGGTTGGGCGCACTGATTTGTTTAGTCGCTTTATTTTTACCCGCATTTTTATTAATTGTTGGAGTTTTACCTTTTTGGGAAAAACTGCGCAGTTTAAATAACGTACGCAAAGCTATGATGGGTTTGAATGCGGCTGTTGTTGGAATTTTATTAGCCGCTTTATACAATCCAGTATGGACGCACGCTGTTTTCAGCCTCAAAGATTTTGCTTTAGTAGTTATAAGTTTTCTGTTTCTTCAGAAATGGAAATGGCCTTCTTGGTTGGTTGTATCTGTGACAGTTGCGCTGAATTATACGCTTGGATTTATTTGAGACACTCGTAGTTTTAATTTGAGACTTTCACTGTTCATTCAAGCTTATTAATCGATAAAATGATTTAATAAACTTGGGGGAAGTTTATGTGGATAAAGCTTTTGGCTTTAACAGGTTCTATTTTTTTGATATTGTTTTTTCAGAATTGTAATCAATTTAAATCAATAAATTCAGATACGCAAAACTCTTCCGAGATTCATTCAATGGACCCTAAAATGATCATTGGAGCAGAAATACCATCCGCACTGGCGACGAATGCATACAGCAGCTCTGAAACAGTTGGCCTAAAGGGTGATTGCAAAACAGATGATACAGCTGCACTTCAGAATTTCTTTAATAAAGGTGGCATTTTAAAAAAGCCAGTCGGCGGTTGTTATCTAATTACCGATACCATTTTTATTCCTTCAAATATTCAAGTGCAAGGCGAAGGCTTTGAAACTTTAATCAAACTTGAATTACCAGCGGGCTCGGCGGCTCGCCCGGTACTGGATTTTTCAGGGTCAGGCAATCGCACAACAGTGAACATTCACATATCCAATTTGTCGATTGATGCGGGCGGTTCACAAATGGCCATGCCTGCAAAGTACAACGGGAATATCGGATATGGAGCGGCCATTGTTGTACAAAGTTCAAATTCTTCGGTGAAAGATATCAAAATTAAAAATGCGTGGGATACAGGTGTCGTTTTTTACCAATTGGGATGTATAGACGGCGGCCCCGGACAGCAATGTAATAGTTATCCTAAAAATGTGACTGCTTTACGTGTGGTTTGTGAAAACAATGGGATCGGAGAAGGGTCGCACTTTCTGGGGTCATGTGTAGGGGCGCTCACTTCTCAGAATACGTTGATAGCTGATTCCACAGACTATGGCAGCGCTGTTGGGTTTCATTTGGATTTTGGAGGTGCCGCACAAGCATCCTTTAAAAATTTGAAAGCCTATAATAATCGATTGGTTGGGTATTGGATCGGATCAGCCAATGGATATTTTGAAAATATCGAAGCTTATAATACCATCGGAGATCATCTATTGGATAACTCGATCGCAGGTCATGGATTAGTCTTGGATCGATTTGCTTCCGCGCGCGGAGATTTTGGAAAAATTCCTCAGATTGGATACATCAAAAATTTTAAAAGCACGGGTGCGCGCAAAAGTGGTATTTTGGTTGCGGCCTCTGGTTGGAAAATAGAAAATCCAATCATCATTTCATCGAATCAATCTGGCCAAGGACACAGCGCGATTACTGGTTTAGGTGATAACATGCCAATCACGGGGTTATCAATGGGGGTTTCAAACACTGAAGTCCTGAATCCAATTGTTAAAAATTTACCGGAATATTTGCATCAACCTGAATATGGATATCATGAAATGATTAATGAAGGATCTTGCGTATCAATTCGTATCACTGGGGGATCTATTTCAGGACTGAAAGGACAGTTTTCGTCTCAGGTGGGGAGTCGACCTTGTACAGATCAAAAAGTCGATCTGAAGGTGATTGAAAATATGATCAGTCAAATTTTCCAAGAAGTTCTTAAGCGCGCACCTCAAACTGCTGGGCTTGATCATTACGTTAAAGAATTTTTAAAGGGAAAATCGATGGTTGAAATCAGAGAAAGCATCAGTAACAGCCCTGAAGCAGTTTGTATTAATTCAAAAGGTCAATTTAGTATTTCAAGCCTATCGTGCAGTTGTCCAACATCAAGGGTTCTGAATCAAAATAAATGCGTAGAGAGGCCGTTGAGTTACGAGGAAGTCGTTCGAAAAGCATTTTCTGATATTCTGAAACGCGAACCTCTACAAGCCGGATTAGATTATTACGTAGGTCTGTTAAAATCTGGATACTCAGAGCAATATATTCGTAATGAAATTGCATCAAGTGCCGAAGGACAGTGTATTAAATTAAATAAAGTCTTTCAAAATGGTCAGTGTTTATAAAATCGAATCATGACATCAGACTTTCGATGAGGTCATTCGAGTCGTCAACTATTGTCTAGAATTTATTCTTAAATTATCGCTTTTGAGTCATTAGTGATAGTCTATAAAGGTGATTTTATTCAGATTTTTTAAAAATTTAAAACATTATTTATGGCGATCTCAATTTGTTCTGGTGCTTGGGATTATTATCTCTTTGTTGATTGCCACTTATTTTTATCAAGAAGTTTCTTCGAAAGAAAAAAAAATTGTTCAAGAACAAATTTCCAAAGTAGAACATGATTTTGGAAAGATTTTTGAAATCTTTACTCATCCCT
This sequence comes from Pseudobdellovibrio sp., assembly GCA_031970595.1. Classification (GTDB taxonomy): domain Bacteria; phylum Bdellovibrionota; class Bdellovibrionia; order Bdellovibrionales; family Bdellovibrionaceae; genus Pseudobdellovibrio. Next base: position 4,340 of record DALYIB010000126.1, on the reverse strand, counting down.
TGGAAGGCATTAAAAGCAGTATTCATTTTGCAAAATTTAATTTCAATTACGCTGATTTTCAACGTTCCAGCGAAAGCAGAAATTATTTTAAAAATTTTGAAGGTGCCATCGGATTTGGATTTATTCGAAAAGTAGACTATCGAGCGATTGATCAGTATGTAGCCTCTCAGAAATTATTGCGACCAGATTTTAAACTGAAATTCATAGATAAAAATTCCGTTAATGATGATATTTTTGTGATAGAAATGATCGAGCCCATTGCCAACAATAAACCGGCTGTAGGGTTGGTCGTGTCTGACGAATCAAGACGTAAAAATGCGGCTGTTGAATCTATGATTACTGGAAAACCGATTGTCTCGTTGCCGATACAGCTAGTTCAGCTTCAGCAGTCCGAACCAGGATTTTTGCTATTTTTACCCATTTATAGAACACCCACAACGCCTCTAACTGAAGAACAACGAATTTCACAACTTTATGGTTGGGCCTATACTCCTCTGAGACTTTCGGCAATTATTAACTATATTCAAATTCAAAATCCAAGTTTAACGATTCAAGGAATCAGTATTATTCAGAATGAAAACGAACTTCAAATTTATGAAAAAAATAATTCTATTGATTCTGATAACTTTACTAAGATTAATTTAAATGCTTTTGGTAAAAATTGGAATATACAACTCAAGGCCGAGCGTCTGAATATGTGGTCAGCAAAAATTAAAGCGACAATCATATTTTTGCTTTCACTTATGACGACTCTTATTTTATTTTACGCTCTTCGACATCAAGAAAATGTCTTGCGATTTAAATCTGAATTGATCAAAAGAACTAAATCAGAAGTCGACCAAGCTGTTCAAATTTATTCCGAACAAAAATTATTTCTGCAAAAAGTGATTGATAATATTCCGGCGATGGTAGGATATTGGGACAAAAATTATCGCAATGTCTTGGCCAACAATGCCTATTACAATTTTTTTGGTCTGTCTCCGCAGCAAATCAATAAAATGACGATTCAAGATTTATTAGGTGACAGATATTTCAAGAACGAGCCTTATGTCGAAGCCGTCCTGAAAGGACATGAGCAATCCTTTGAGCGAGAATTGATCACGCCACAGGGAAAGCGTCAAACATTGGCGAAGTACTTGCCAGACATCGTCGATGGTCAAGTGATTGGTTTTTTTGTGGTTGTTTTCGATGTGACTGAAATTCGTGAATTGCAGGAAATTGAACGAAAGCAGCAAGAAAAATTGAATTATCAATCACGATTGACGACATTAGGGGAAATGGCCGGAGGGATTGCCCACGAGATCAATAACCCAATCGAGATTATCAAAGGCAAAGCGCAGTTGCTGCAGTTGGAAATGGATTTGAATCTGAAAGATCATCCGCAAGTCAATTCAATGAAGAATCATTTACAAAAAATTGATCAAACGGTGGATCGTATTTCATCAATTATCAAAGGAATGCGTTCTTTATCTAGAAATGCAGATGATGATGTTATGGAACAGAGTTCGGTTAGCGAAATGATTAATGAAGTCATCAGTGTCATGAGAGAGAAAATCAAATTATCAGGAGTGCATTTATCTTTTGATAAAAATATTGATGAGCACGCGACTCTATTTTGTAACAAAACTCAATTGCAGCAGGTTCTGTTGAATTTGCTATCGAACTCACTTTACGAAGTTGCTTTGTTACCGACAGAGAAATGGATTAAGATTGCTGTTCAAAATGAAAATGAATATTTGCGAATTTCTGTGATTGATTCAGGCAAAGGTGTCAGTGCCGAAATTGAAAATAAAATGATGAATCCATTTTTTACAACAAAGCCGCCAGGTCAAGGCACCGGTTTAGGATTAAGCCTGTCGCAAAATATTATTCAAAAGCACGGTGGAAGTTTGGATTACAGTTTGTTGGACGGACATACTGCTTTTTCGATTAAAATTCCAATCAGACAAATTTCAGGTAAAGTAGCATGACCCGTTTATCAGGAGTCAGAATTCTTGTTGTAGATGATGAAATACTGATTTGTGAAGTCTTAAAAGACTTACTCAGTCTTTATGGGGCACATGTCGATATTTGCTATGACGGACAGAGTGCACTGAGTTTTTTAAATCAATCTAATTACGATATTTTAATTTCAGATGTTCGTATGCCTGTTTGTGATGGGCCAACGCTGGTTTCCCTTGTTCCTCAAAAGATTCGCGATAAATTATTAATCTATTTCTGTTCGGGTTATAATGATCTAAGTATCGAAAATATGAAGCAGCTAGGCGTTCGACAAATATTCGCAAAGCCTTTTAATATCGATCAAATTATGAATGTTTTGATTGATGATTTGAAAAAATAAAAAATCTGAAAAAACTTGGTGCCCAGTGAGGGAGTCGAACCCCCATGCCTCGCGGCGCTAGGTTCTAAGCCTAGTGTGTCTGCCAATTCCACCAACTGGGCACTTAAAAATAAATCTAAGTGATAGACAAGAGACAGCCAAAATAGCTGTCTTTTTTTAAAAAGACAAGAATTACTTGTCGCTCGTTAATTTTTTATATTCCGGAGAACGCATTAAGTTTGCTAATTCTTTTTCTGAATCCATTTCGATGCGTACTAACCAGCCATTGTTATTTGGATCATCGTTGATTGACGATGGATCGTCGATCAAGCTTGAGTTGACTTCGATGATTGTTCCAGAAACTGGAGCATACAAATCAGAAACTGCTTTTACAGACTCTACAACGCCAAATGCTTGATTTTGCGTTACTTTTTGTCCTTCTTCTGGAAGGTCAACGTAAACAACTTCGCCCAATTGGTCCTGAGCAAATTCAGTGATACCCACTGTGACGATATTTTCATCAACTTGAGCCCACTCGTGATCTTTAGTGTAGTAATATTCTTCTGGTACGTGAAATGCCATGACTGACTCCTTAATTCATTATTTAAATTATATAAAAATTACTTCTGCACAAAAGGGGTTTTACATACAACCGCTTTGATTAATTTACCACGAATATCGACGTAAATTTCAGAACCTTCTGTTGAAAAAGCTGTTTCAACATAAGCGATTCCGATCGGTTCATCAAGTGTCACGGAGTGAGTTCCGCTGGTTGTAACTCCAATTTTTTGTCCTGCTGAATTTTTAATCTCGTAACCTTGTCTTGGGATTCCTCTTTCGGCCATTTTAAAGCCGATTAGCTTACGTTTTAAGCCATTTTCTTTGGCTGCAACGATTTGCGCCTTAGACATAAAATCTTTCGCTTGTGGCTTGATTGCCCAGCCCAGCAAAGCTTCGTAAGGATTTGTCGTGTCATCGATTTCGTGACCGTATAAAGAATATTTCATTTCAGTTCTCAGTGTATCACGCGCGCCTAATCCCACAGGCACAGCTTTGATTGGATGTGCCAGTAAGGCTTCCCACAATGCCGGCGTTCCCGCGGCTTCGATAAAAACTTCGCAACCTGTTTCGCCTGTGTAACCTGTCGTCGCCACCATAATGGTGTGACCTTGAAATTTTCCAACTTGGATTTCGTTGCGATTCATTTTTGAAATTTTAATATCTTTGAAAATAGCATCACACAATTCAACGGCCTTGGGGCCTTGGATCGCAATTTGTCCCCAGAAACTGGATTCGTCTGTGATGTCGGCGCCTTTGTTATTTTTTGTCATCCAGGCAAAATCTTTGTCTTTGTTCGAAGCATTCACACAAACCAAGTAATCCGCATTTTTGTCCAGGCAGTAAATAAATAAGTCATCTACTAAGCCGCCCTTGTCATTCGGTAATAAACCGTATTGCGCCTGTCCTTTTTCAAGCTTAGCCACATCATTCGTTGTTAACCACTGAAGCGTTTCAACAGCCTTGGGGCCTTTGACACGAATTTCACCCATGTGTGAAACATCAAATAACCCCACATGCGTGCGGGTCGCATTGTGTTCTTCTTTCAGCGAAGTGTATTGGATCGGCATTTGCCATCCCGCGAATTCAACAATACGTGCGCCCAAGTTAACGTGATTTTGATAAAGTGGTGTTTTCAATGACATGATCACTCCTAAAAATAGATGACCAAAACTAACAATCTCTGTCAGTGATTACAAATGAAATTCCTGGTTTTTGCTGACCGTCGTACAGGCTGTCTGTTTTTTCTGCTGTTTAAATTATTCGTCGGTTGCTATCGGGGTTTTGACGCGAATTTCGTTGGATTTGGGTTCTGCATCCGCAGGTATTTTAATCAATTCGCCACGGGGTAAAGTTTGGGCTTCGACGGTTTTGTGCATCCAAGTCAAAAATTCCCGTTGTTCACCACGGCAGATCAGTTGTCGTGTTTTTCCTTTTTCGTTCATCGAATCGCCCACTAATC
>DALYIB010000125.1:0-7932 GCA_031970595.1 Pseudobdellovibrio sp. | reverse complement strand
AAAATTGGTCGTCTCTACTGGACTCGAACCAGTGACCTCTCCCATGTCAAGGGAACGCGCTACCAACTGCGCTAAGAGACGATACGTGAAATGTTGTAAAAAGTTATCAACTTATCCCCGAATTGACAAGAATTTTAAGACTGTTCTTGCTCTTCGCAGTGGGGTTTTGTACTTAAATGTCATGTATTTACAGTCTTTATGGCCCTATTTGCTTACTGGATTAACAGTCTCCGTTGTTCACGCGGCGTTACCCACGCATTGGCTTCCCTTCGTTTTGGCAGGACGCAGCCAAAAATGGACCTTACAAAAAACGGTTATGATTTTACTCATTGCGGGGATTGGTCATATCTTGATGACGATGTTGATTGGAGCAGGTCTTGTTTGGCTAGGCCTTAGTTTCATCAAAGAACATCATCATGCACTTGTCTATGTTTCGGCTTTTGTTGTATTTGCTTTTGGCTGCTATCACTTGATCGAACATTTCCGTGGACACAAACATTCACACTGTGATCATAACAACCCCCATCATCATGACTTCAATAAAAGTTCCAAAGATGGTTGGGCTATTCTCAGTTTATTAGCTCTCTTAACTTTTTCCCCGTGCGAAGCCTTTTTGCCAGTTTATATTTCTTCGTGGCAAACAGGATGGATGGGTTTTTTAATACTGAGTCTTGTATTAGCCATAGGAACTTTATCATCGATGTTTGTTTTAACATCGTTGACTTATGTTGGGCTAAAAAAAATGAATCTGAATTGGCTCGAAGATCATGAAAAAATCATCAACGGGGTTGCTCTCGTTATTCTGTCAATTGTCATTTTTTGGGTCGAAAAAAATCATACTTATTAATTCTTATTTCCCGATTGATCACAGCGACCAACTGTTAGACAGCTGGCTACTGAAATACAATTCTTTGCTCAAGAGTCTTAAAACGAGACAACCAGGAATCATATATTCGAATCCATAAGCGCTGCGATTGCAACTTGTTGAATCGGAGGCTTTATGAAAAAAATTTTAGTCAGCTTGATTTTAATGAGTATCTCGGCACAAGCAGAGGTCTTAGTATCAGTTCTTGATGTAAAATCACAAAATAAGAATTATTCAAACAGCCTTTGTCATGAAATCGAAAAGCAAATCAATCAAAAAGAACGAATCGATTGTATCAGTCAAGAGTTCTATGATGTGAATCATTCGGACTCGAAGAACAAATTTAAAAGTCAGCCTAACTATACTAAGTATATCCAAATTACCAGATTGAATACCTCAAAAGACGAAATTTTGATTTCTTCGGAAGGATCGAACTCATCTATATATCGCAGCGAAATGAAACTATCTGGAACAATCGATCAAATCGCCAAAGAAAGCAGTGAGTACATCTTGTCTAATAATACCGAGGAATTGAAAAATAAAAAAATAGCAAAATCACTCTATCAAGGACAACAAATTGTCATTGATACTTACGACACCGAGGCCTGTGAACAAGTGAAAAGTTATCTGACTTTTAAAAACGTCAAAAGATCTCAATCTTCGATGGATTTAAGTGGTCTTTGCAATACAAACAGAAATGATCCGCAAGACAGATATAGAACAGTGACCACATTGTGGGAAACAAACGAAGAATACGTAACGAAAATAAATACAAAATTTTTAACAAGCACCGACAAAAGTATCGTTTCCGAAACAAGAAACTTGTCTTATCTGATGGCTGCAGCTGTCGGTGTTATTTGGATGCTTCCTGAATCTATCAGCAAATGGGACAAAAAAGATGTTACATCAACAGGTTTTTTTAATAAATACAAAGAAAACATCAAAGCCGGTCCTGTCGTTGACAAAGATGACTGGGCTATTAATTATATTGGCCATCCTGTATCCGGTGCCGCTTATTATTCAATTGCAAGAAACCTGGGATACACAAAAATGCAATCATTTGGCTACTCAGTATTGATGTCGACATTTTTTTGGGAGTATGGTTTCGAAGCTTTTGCCGAAAAACCTTCTATCCAAGATTTAATTATTACTCCAGTGATTGGTTCAATCATGGGCGAAGCTTTTTATCAGTGGAGCGAAAAAATTAAAAACAATGAAAATGGTCTTTGGGGATCAAAGCGCCTGGGTCAAATCGCTCTGTTTATTTTAAATCCCGCTGGAGAAATATCTAACAAAATTAATCATTTACTAGGTTCAAAAATAATTCAGAATTCCAAACTTGAATTTGTCACGCGCCGAACAAGACCACAGTTCTCTGGACAAAATTCAAGTCAGTATATCGGAGTTCAATTAAAATTTGAATGGTAGCTGTGTTGATTGATTTGATTCATCTATGGATTGAACTGTTGATTTAACTGTTGATTTAACCGTTGATTGAGCTGTGGATTTAACTGACTCAGTCGATGTTTAAATTCGGTTATCCATTTTTGAAAAAAATCAGAACTTTGCACATTGGTATGGTAATAACAGACTCGGTCCAGTTTTAATTTTTGAAAACCACATGGACGAATTTGCTGAAACAACCCGAGATCATTATTTAAATTAATACTTAAACCATGCAGACTCACACCTGATTTAATTTCGATCCCACAAAAAGCAATTTTACCTTCTGCTGTATATAAACCCGCGTTTGATTCATCGATTGTAGACTGAATAGAATAATATTTTTCTAAAACGGTTTGAGTTACTAATAGCAGCTCTGTTACATAATTTCTAACTCCACAAAAATAAGATCGAACATGTAATATCGGATATATCACAAGTTGACCTTCCGAATGCAGAGTCGCAAGACCCCCTCGCGTTGATTGCACAATAGAAGCTGTTTTATTAAAAACTTCAGCTTCCGTTGCACGACGACCTAGGGTGATCACCTCGGGATGTTCTAAACCCAATATGACAGAATAACTGTTATTCTGTAGCACCCTTTCCCAAATATTTTTTTGTTTTTCATAGGCCTGACTGTAATCAACAAGGCCCATGAATTCGGATCTGAATTCAGAAAACATTATTGATATAACTCCACACGGTCACTGTCTTTAAAACCTGCACCTGAATGCAATACTCCCACCGCGCCATCTTGTCCAAAATAGTTAACAACTTCGATGGTTCCTTTAACTTTCCCTTTGATTTGACCTAAATGATAACCCAGTTCTGGATCGTACAATTCAGAACCATCTTCGACAACTTTCAAGATATCTCCGATTTGAACACCCGAAATACGACCTACATTCAAATAAATTTTATCGCCTTTGATAGCTGCAATTCGACCTTCCCAAGAAACTTCATCCAGAACGGATTTGATCTGCGATGAAAAATCTAAAAAAGCATCTTTAATCAAAACTTCGACTAATTCAGGATTTTTAACAAAAAATTGATCTGCAGATACTCGTTCAGCAATACGCGTATTTTCTTCGTCCACAGTCACAGTTTTAACGGTGTGAAAAACTTCTTGTTCGGAACGCACGTTCATAATTCTTAGACGAACCACAACCTCGTAAGTAGCTTTTAAATTCCGAATCACTCCTATTTGATCAGCTGATTTTTTTAAACGGACATCGATGATCTGTCCTTCGATCAAGGAACTGATTCCTTGTTTTTTAATGTCTTTTGCTAGCTGAGCTAAATCATATTCCTGAGTTTTAATATATTTTTTAGGATCGATATTTAATTGCTCAGAGTCGACGACAATCAGTTGGTCTAAATTATTCAACTCATTGATAAAAGCTTGTTTGGCATTTTTACGAACTTCTTCGGGGCGAATCACTTCGTTGTCTTTATTTTTTTCAACAAATGGTAAAATAGCTACTTTTTTACGAACACCTTTGTCGGTTTGCGTGTGTCGATAGTCTACGTCTTTGATCATGCGTTTAACTTGAGTCGCCGTCGGAGTTATCTGTTTGCTATCCTGTTGTTGAGAAGAATTTTCCGCGCGTAGATTTGAATCTGTCGCTGGAGCGATGACGCAAGAAGTGAACAAAAAACTCAAACCCATCAATAACGTTAAAATAATATTCATTTTCATGATCTGACCTCTTGTAAAAATTGTACCACGAATCATATTTCGATAAAGTCTGTCCGGCCAAAAATCTGGTGCGCTTCTTCAAAAAAAGCATCTGAAATTTCAATTCGCAGAGGCTCATTTTGTTCAATCTCGACTAGACGATTATCTACATTCAATAACAAACGTGTCGCCGTTGAGCCTTTGAATTGATTCAATAAACTGCTCAATGATTCATACTGTTCTTCGGCGATTTTATCTAAACGAAATGAAATTCTTTTGGTTTTTTTCATGGCATCTTCAAAAGGTGCCATATTATCAACTATAATTTTAACAGCCCCTTCACTCACTTCAACAGCTCCGCCCACTAACAAGGGTCGTTCTTCTTTCAGCATATGTCCACACTGAGCAAAGGCATCTGGAAAAATCACAAGTTCGGCATTCCCCGTTAAATCCTCAACTTTACCAAAAGCCATCCTTGTACCTTTTTTCGTAATCATTTCTCGGGACTCGATCACAAGCCCTGCCACAACAACACGTTTACGATTTTGTTGATTAAAACGATTGAATTTTTGATCCGGTGGCGGTGGTTTCACATCATCCGAAGTCATCTGAGAAATTTCTGCAATGGTATGGCTGGACCAAACTTTGGATAAATTTTCAAAACCCTTCAATGGATGATCGCTTAAATAAAATCCCAAAACTTCCTTTTCAAAAGCCAACGACTGAGTACGTCCCCAAGGTCTTAAAGCATCCAGGCGAATTTCTTCTTGTTGATCTCCTAAATCGAACAAACTGACTTGTCCCATTTCTTTATCTTTTTGAACTTCAACAGCGCGGTCAATAAATTTGGAAAATCCAGCCATCAACTGAGCACGATGAGCTTCGAAACCATCAAACGCTCCTGCTTTGATTAAGGACTCGATCACTTTTTTATTCACTCTTCGCAAATCCACGGATTCAAAAAATTCTTGCAAAGAAGAAAACTTTTTATTGGGTAACTTTTGACGAGCTTCTAAAATCGCCTCGACCGCTGCGGAACCAACTCCTTTGATACCACCTAAACCGAAGTAAATTTCTTCGCCGTTTACGGAAAACAAATAATTCGAAAAATTAATATGAGGCGGTCGAACCTGGATTCCACGTTTTTGAGCATCTTTGACGTATTTAACAACTTTGTCAGTATCACCCACCTCGGTCGACAAAAGAGCTGCGAAAAATTCAGCAGGATAATATTTAATCCACGCCGTTTGCGCGGTAATGACGGAATAAGCCGCCGCGTGGGATTTATTAAATCCGTAATCCGCAAACTTATACATCAAATCAAACAGATCATTCGACTTTTGTTCATCGTGACCGCGCTCTTTAGCACCCTTTAAAAAACGCTCACGCTGCTTGTCCATTTCTTCTTTGATTTTTTTACCCATCGCACGACGAAGCATATCGGCTTCACCCAGGCTGTAACCTGCGATGATGGACGCGATCCCCATAACCTGCTCTTGGTAAACCATAATTCCGTAGGTTTCCTCAAGTACACTTTGGGTATCTGGTAAAATATATTCAACCGGAGCTTCTCCGTGTTTACGCTTGGTAAAATCAGGAATATTAGCCATCGGACCCGGACGATATAATGAAGTAATAGCGACAATATCCGAAAAACGCGATGGTTTGATTTTTCGAGTCGCATCGGTGATGCCTTCACCCTCGAACTGAAACACTCCGGCAGTATCTCCGCGCGAAAGTAATTCATAAATTTTAGAATCATTGATCGAAATTTCACTTTCAACAATATGAAGTCCACGATTTTCTTGCACCAACTTCAAGGCATGATGAATATGGGTTAAAGTTTTAAGCCCCAAAAAGTCGAACTTAATCAGACCAATTTTTTCAGCGTGCTTCATGTCATACTGAACGACATTTTCATCATCAGCACCTTTATACATCGGTGCATGTGAACGCAGATCTCCATCCGCAATAATCACACCCGCCGCATGAATTCCGGCGTGTCGAACCAATCCTTCGACCTTGATGGCCAATTCAATCAAAGTTTGAATTGTGGGATTAGCTTCCATCGTTTCGCGAATACGGGGTTCCATTTCCAGAGATTCTTGAATCGTGATACCTAATTTGTCGGGAATTAATTTACTGACGACATCTACCTCAGCAAAGGTCATTCCCAAAACTCGGCCGACGTCTTTGATAGCCGCTCGCGTTTGTAATTTACCGTATGTAATAATCTGCGAAACAGAAGCCGACCCGTATTTTTCGGTCACATACTGAATCACTTCTCCACGTCGATCTTGGCAGAAATCGATATCGAAATCCGGCATGGAAATACGCTCTGGATTCAAGAAACGCTCGAAAAGTAAATAATTAGGAATTGGATCTAAATCAGTGATTCGTAAACTATAAGCAACTAATGATCCCGCACCCGATCCCCGGCCAGGCCCTACAGGGATATCACGATTTTTTGCCCAGTTAATAAAATCTTGGACAATTAAAAAATAACCATTAAATCCCATGCGATCGATAATACTTAATTCGAAATCAAGACGGTCGAAATAATCCTTCTTTTTTTCTTCTGGGATCGGTTGTTCTAATTTCGCCGCTTCGTCAAATCGTCTTTCTAATCCTTCTAAAGACCGAATACGAATTTCGTCTTTAATGGATCGACCGGCTTCCGTTGGGAAACTCGGTAAGTGATAGATCGCCTTACCATCTTTGTCTTTTAAATTAAATTTAACATTACAACGATCCGCAATGACCAACGTGTTCTGGACGGCTTCAGGATAATCAGAAAAAAGCTCTTTCATGGCGTCTGGCTTTTTAAAATAAAACTCAGAACTTCCTAATTTATATCTGGACTCGTCAGATAAAGTTTTATTGGTTCCAATACAGATCAATACTTCCTGTGCAATTTGATCATCTTGACTCAGATAATGAACATCATTGGTCGCAACAAGAGGCACATCCAAATCTTTAGAGGCTTGAACTAAAAAATGATTAATATCATTCCAAACAGGTAATGTTTGGCACATTTCTAAGTAAAATCGATCCCCAAATATTTCTTTTAATTTTTTAATTTTATCAAGAGCTTTTTCAGCTCCTTCTTTTAAAAAAGTATCGACAACTTCGCCGCGCAATCCACCGCTTAAACAAATTAGATTTTCACTTTTTTCTTTTAAAATATCATAGTCAATACGAGGCTTCCAATAAAACCCTTCTTGATAACCCGCTGAAGATAACGCACACAGGTTTTGATATCCCTGAAAATTTTGTGCTAACAAAACCAATCGTCTCGGTCCCAGTGCAATTTCAGAATACTTTGCATTCGGATCTTGTTTTTTTTCAAATCGAGAACCTGGGGCTATATAAGCATCTAAACCCAAAATAGGTTTAACGCCTTTATCTAAACAGGCAAAATAAAATTCGATGGCGCCAAACATATTTCCGTTATCGGTCAAGGCCACCGCTGGCATTTGGTATTCAGCCGCTTTCTTCGCAATCGCTTTCACACGACAAGAAGCCTCTAAAAGTGAATATTCAGAATGAGTATGTAAATGAACAAATGACATAATCCTACTTTGATTTCTGTTCAGAGGCAGATTCATCCGAACTTGAAACAACAGCGTCCAATGCCGCTCTCAACTCTTTCACCTTAGATCCAATCACACGATGACTTTTGTCAGCGATACTTGAATTCACCAATACAAAATCAATATAAGGCAAAATCGTGCTGACATTTTCACTAGAAACTCCAGAGGCCGCTCCCATGGGATACTGTCCGATCACAGAACGAGCTTTTCTGGCACGTTCTGGATCCGTCGCAACCCCTGTTTTAGGACCAGTAATGACAATCCCATCCACCCAACCCATTGCCTGTAATGCTGACAACTCGATCGATTTATTCGGATTTTTTAAAGTTGAATATTTCATATGAATACCCGAA
>DALYIB010000124.1:0-7934 GCA_031970595.1 Pseudobdellovibrio sp. | reverse complement strand
ATTTTTTCAAAATGGGCTTTGGCATTTTGTCCGGCCATATCTAATAAATTCTGTCCTTGCGGATCCGTCGGGAAACGAACAAACACATCACGACCACTGCGTTCTTTTAAAACGGCCTGCAACAATTTATTTAAATCCATTCCTAAATCAATCGTTGTTAAAACTTCATCTGGAATAATGTTGTCTTCGTAATACTGATTCAAAAACGAAACAAACCAATCCCGTGGATCTTCGCTCGGTTCTGATAAATCAACGTCTGACAACATATGTGAACGATTTCCAATCACTCGACCACTTCGAACATGCAGCATTTCAACCAATGTTCCGCGTTCATCGCCAAAGTAAGTAATAATATCTTGATCGATTTCACTGGTGTCGTTCACGACCGCCTGTCGTTGTAATATATTTTGAATCGCAAACATCGCATCACGACTACGAGCTGCCACTTCGAATTTTTCCTGATCTGCGGCTTCGTACATTTTCTTTTCAATATCTTTTAATAACTTGCGACTTTTCCCTTTTAGGAAATCTTTGGCCCCTTCGACTTCAGATTTATAATCTTGCTGAGTAATATATTTCACACAAGGGGCAGTACAACGTCCAATCTGATGAGTCATGCAAGGACGTGTTCTAGTTTTAAAAACATGGTCCGTACAATCTCGGATCTTAAAAACGCGATTTAAAAAACGAATCGTCCCAAAAACAGCTCCGCCGGATGTATAAGGACCATAATAATGACTTCCATCTTTTTGGACTTTGCGGGCTAAATACAACCGAGGATACTCGTCCGACCAGCTCAGTTTAATATAAGGATAGGCCTTATCGTCCTTCAGACGAATATTGTACTTGGGCCGATGCTTTTTAATCAGCGAAGCTTCTAGTAAAAAGGCTTCCACTTCTGTTTTTGTCAGAATGTATTCAATAGTTTGAATATTATGAACCAGTGCTCGTGTCTTCGCCGAATGGTCTTTGGAATCCATCAAGTAACTTTTTACACGGGCTTTCAGATTTTTGGCTTTACCGATATAAATAATTTTCTCGGCAGAGTTTTTCATTTGATAAACACCACTCTGCGTAGGAAAATCCTTAACCAGCTCTTTCAGACGCTCAATTTTTTCGTAATGATCAGTGACTGCCATTTTCAAAATTCCATTCGTCTACTCAGATGTGGATCGACCTTCAGAAGCCGCCGCCGATTGCGCCGATGTTTCCCCATCGCGAATCTGTAATTCTAAAATTTGTAAGCGTTTAATTTCATCACGAACTTTCGCGGCTTCTTCAAATTCGAGTTCGGCTGATAACTTTTTCATTTTTTCTTTTAATTTATTAATTTCAGCACCAATTTTATTAGGCTTTTCAGAAAACTTCAGCATTTTTTCGGCGATCTTGTCTTTTTCACCGGCAATCTTATAAGCTCCAACAGAACCGTCAAATAAATCTCCAAGACCTTCTTTGATTTTCTTTTTCACTGTCGCCGGAGTAATTCCATGAATCGTGTTATATTCTGTTTGAATTTTACGACGACGGGAAGTTTCATCCATGGCTTTTTTCATCGAATCCGTGATTCGGTCCGCATATAAAATCACAAATCCGTTGGCGTTACGGGCTGCGCGGCCGATGGTTTGAATCAAAGATCTTTCTGAACGTAAAAAACCCTCTTTATCGGCATCAGTAATACCCACCAAAGAAACTTCGGGAATATCCAAGCCTTCGCGCAATAAATTGATTCCGACCAGGACATCAAACACACCCAAGCGCAAGTCACGCAGAATTTCCATGCGTTCAATCGTATCAATATCTGAATGCAAATATTTGACCTTGATCCCTAGGGATTCGTAATATTCAGTCAGATCTTCGGCCGATCTTTTTGTCAGGGTCGTAATTAAAACGCGCTCTTGTTTTTTAATTCGATCGCGAATTTCTTTCAGTAAATCATCGATTTGGTTTTTAACTGGTCTTACTTCAATCAATGGATCTACCAGCCCAGTCGGACGAATAATTTGCTCGGTAATCAAACCTTCTGTTTTTTCAAATTCATAATTCGCCGGTGTGGCCGATACATACATCACCTTATCCATCAGTTTTTCAAATTCTTGAAAATTCAAAGGTCGATTGTCCAAAGCCGATGGTAAACGAAACCCATGTTCCACCAAGGTCATTTTTCTGGATCGATCGCCCCGGTACATTCCACCAATCTGCGGAACTGTCACGTGCGATTCGTCGATAATCGTAATAAAATCTTTCGGGAAATACTCGATCAATGTCGGCGGAGCTTCACCCGGCCCACGCCCCGTTAAATGGCGCGAATAATTTTCAATCCCTTGGCAAAAACCAATTTGCTCCATCATTTCAATATCGTGATAAGTTCTTTGTTCCAGACGTTGGGCTTCTAGAAATTTCATTTCTTTTTGCATCACTTGCAGGCGTTCTCGTAATTCATCCTGAATAGACACAATCGCTTTTTTCAAAGCATCGTCCCCCGTCGCATAATGCGATCCTGGGTAAATACCCACTTGATCCAATTCTTCTAAAATCTCGCTGGTCAAAGGATCCACCCAAGAAATTTTTTCTACAAAATCACCAAAAAATTCAATTCGCAAAGCGCGCACTTCTTCGTAAGGTGGAAAAACTTCCACAATATCCCCGCGCACACGAATATTTCCACGTGAAAAATCCACATTATTTCTTGTGTACTGGATACGGATCAATTCACGTAATAGATCATCACGTTTTAATTTTTGTTCACAAGTAACCTGAACCATCATGCCTTCATAGGCTTCGGGCGATCCTAAACCATAAATACACGATACGGATGAAACGATGATAACATCGCGACGATCAAACAAAGATCGTGTGGCCGAATGGCGCATCCGATCGATTTGTTCATTAATCGCCGAATCTTTTTCGATAAAGGTATCTGTCGATGGGATATAGGCTTCTGGTTGATAGTAATCGTAATAAGAAACAAAATATTCCACGGCGTTTTCAGGAAAGAGCTCTTTCATTTCAGCATAAATCTGTGCGGCCAAGGTTTTATTCGGTGCTAAAATTAAGGCCGGACAATTGAGCTGCGCAATCGTATGTGCCATGGTGAATGTTTTTCCCGAACCTGTCACACCTAACAAAGTTTGATGTTTCATTCCTTGTTTAAAATGACTGACCAAGGATTCAATCGCCTTGGGCTGATCCCCGGCAGGTTTGAACGGCGATACCAGTTTAAAATTTTTTTTAAATTGTCGCGCCATATATCCTACTTTTCAGACCTGTTACCTATTTGCTTTATCTAGACACTTACCTATTCATTTTATTGAGTGACCTTATTTGGTGACTTCCCAAAAACTGCCCGTGGGCAAATCTGAAACTGAAATCCCCATGGCGATCAACTGATCCCGATACTCGTCTGATTTTTTAAAATCTTTTTGCGCACGGGCCTGCGCTCGCTCGGCAACAATCGCATCGACTTGTGTACGACTTAAATTTTTCTGTGCCAGTAATTGATCATCCAATTGCATCAGAAAACTTTCTGGCGGTTGTTGAAACAAAGATAATAGTTCACCAAATTTAATAATAAATTCTTTAAATAAACGCGCTCGTCCTGACAAGGTCGGATTCGATTTCGCTCCCCGTTTAAATTGTGCATTGAATTTACGAATTTGTTCAAACATCACCGCGAAGGCCTGGGGTGTTCCAAAGTCATGGTTCAATCCATGTTCAATTTCGACCCACGCCTGTGTTAATTCGGTTTTATATTTTAAATCCTCGACGAAATCAGGCAATACAAACGAATTCGCTAAGGCCAAGGCTGAATAAACTTTGGCAAGGCCAGCTACGGACTGATCAATCGATTGCTGAGAAAAATCAGCCACACTTCGGTAATGCACCGACAAGACCAACCATTTATAGATTTCAGGGTGCTGTGTCTCTAGAAATTCTCGCATGTTTACAACGTTTCCTAAAGATTTCGACATTTTAGAGCCACCAAAATTAAATAAATTCCAGTGCACCCAATATTTAACGTAATGCTGTCCCGAACAACCTTCACTTTGTGCAATTTCATTTTCATGATGCGGAAACAATAAATCGAGCCCGCCCCCATGAATATCAATTTGATCCCCAAAAAGTCCCTTAACCATCGCTGAACATTCAATGTGCCAGCCCGGTCGACCTTCGCCCCATGGCGATTTCCAAATAGATCCTCGAAGGTTTTCATTCACTTTGGCTTGTTTCCACAACGCAAAATCCAAAGGATGTTCTTTTTTTTCAGAAACATCAATGCGAACACCTGCCTGCAAGTCATCAATGTTGCGACCCGATAATTTCCCGTAATCAGACATTTTCTGAATCGAAAAATTCACATCGCCATCAACAGCATAGGCTTTTTTGTTTTCGATTAATTTTTCAATCATCGCAATAATTTGCGGCATAAAATCAGAAACTTTAGGATTATGGGTATGTTCACGCAATCCTAAAGCGTTGTAATCTTTTTTGTACTCAGTGATATAGCGTTCCGCAATTTCGGTGGCTGTGACATTTTCTTCGTTGGCGCGATTGATAATTTTATCATCGACATCCGTAAAGTTCATTGCATAATCTACTTTGTATCCACTGTATTCCAACCAATTCCGAACGAAATTAAAAAACACAGGTCCACGGAAATTTCCGACATGCAAATAACTATAAACTGTCGGTCCGCAGACATACATTTTCACATGCCCCGGTTGCAATGGCTTGAATTCTTCTAAACTTCGCGAAAGCGTATTATAAATTTTTAACATTGGGCCAAAACCTTTTCAGCACGCGCCACCAAAGATGATTTTGAAATTAACGGTGCTAATAATTTTAATTCCGTTCCATGCGGTTTACCGATCACAGCTACACGCATCGGCATAAATAAATTTTTACCTTTGGTATTCGTCAATACTTTAACTTCATTTTCAATACGCACGAAATCGGCTTCGCTCATGTAATCACCTGGAACCTCGCTCACCAATTTTTTCCAAGCTTCTAAAACAGATTTGGTTGTATCAACTTTTAAAATTTCTTCGCTTTCAGCATGGACTGTGAATTGCGCATCATCCAGGGCCTCATACAAAGGAATAGCATCCGCCGCAATTTCCATTTTAGGTTTAAAAATTTCAACAGACTTCATTTGCCAATTTGGATCCGCTGAATACTGAATATTTTTATTTTTCAAATGAACTTCAATCAATTTCCATAACTGTTGAGGTTCCATGGCGCGTAAATACTGTGCGTTCATCCATTTTAATTTCACACGATCAAACACCGCACCCGAGGCGTTCAGACGATCCAACGAAAATAAGGACTTCATTTCATCCAAAGAAAAAATTTCTTTACCTTCTGGATGTGACCAGCCTAATAAGGCCATAAAATTATTCATCGCTTCTGGTAAATAGCCATCCGTGCGGAAATTATCGCACGCCACAGCCCCTTTACGTTTTGATAATTTTTGACGATCATCATCTAAAACCAAAGAAATATGACCAAACTGCGGTGTCGGCCATCCTAAACCTTCGTAAATCATCAATTGCCGTAAAGTATTGGGTAAATGCTCTTCGGCACGCAAGACATGGGAAATCTTCATCAAGCCATCATCGACCACACAACAAAAATTATAAACAGGCATGCCATCTGAACGAAGCAACACAAAGTCCCCGATCATATCAGATGGAAAGCGGACTTCCCCACGAATCAAATCATTCAAAATATAATCTTTGCGTAAATGCTTTGTTTTAAAACGAACGACCGCTGATTTGCCTTTGGCTTTTTCAGCCAAGGCTTGCTCAAGCGTCCAATTTTCATAAGGCGATTCAATATGAGCATGACCGTGCTCGGTTTTGTTTTTTTCACGCAAAGCTTCTAATTCTTCGTCCGTTAAAAAACAGTAATATGCTTTTCCTGAACTTAACAACTGCTCGGCGTATTTCTTGTATAAATCTAATCGTTCGGATTGGCGATAAGGCGCATAAGGTCCCATGTCTTTCAATGTCACAGGATCCACGCCCTCGTCCCAATGAAGCCCTAGCCAATTCAGATCCTGCACCATCATCTTTAAAGATTCTTCTGTCGATCGAGCCTGATCTGTGTCCTCGATACGTAAAATGAATTTGCCGTTATTTTTTTTGGCGAATAGATAATTAAACAAAGCTGAACGAGCTCCCCCCACGTGAAGATAACCCGTTGGGCTTGGCGCAAAACGAACACGAACTTCTGAAAACGATCCCGCTGTAGAATTTGACATAAAAAAACCTCAGATATTTGAATTCAGCTACTGAATAATAACTAAGGTTTTATTTTGAACTAATTTGTAGAATGAGTAAACGATTATTGGATATTAAATATAGCTTTAATTTCGCTATCCGTATGGATTACATCTTTGACGTCAGGTGCTAAATCCAATTCTTTTAAAAGCAAAGCTTTTGCTGTTTCTAGCATCTTTTTTTCGCCCGCAGAAAGGTCTTTGTCGACTTTAAGAACATAAAGATCTCTTAAAACACCCGCGATTTCAAACACAGAACCCGTTTTGATTTTATCCATGTATTCACGGTAACGACGATTCCAAGTTTGATTGTCAATTTTAACGTTTTTATCTTTAAGGATTTCAACAACTTTGGTTGCTTCTTCTTTAGAAACCAATGGACGCAAGCCCACAGATTTAATATTGCTTGCAGGAATCATCACGCGCATCCCTGTTTCCAGGATAACCACTGAATAAAACTCGTGCTTAGATCCCAAGATCTCTTTGACTTCGATCTTATCGATTCGGCCGACACCGTGGCCCGGATATACCGCATGATCGCCAACTTTAAATTGTGACATTCGCACTCCTCAAACAACGTGAAATTAGATAAACCAATTCCTTAGTTGCTAAACTTATGCCCAAAATAATAGACTTCTAGGCACATTAAACCGAGTCTTTATACCACTGTTGACACAATTCATCAATTTTTTGCCACTCATAAAGACGTTTTTTGTCTTTTTAAGTCGATTTAAGCCTGCTTTGATGAACTTTTTTCAGGAAGAACTAAAACCTAACCAATGCCCGCCAAAGCCTCGGGCCCCAATGACTTGAGCAGCTCTTTTCGGACCTCTTGATGTTCGGGGCGCTTTAAATCAGGGTCTGTTTGCAAAAGCTCGAACGCCGTATCCCGCGCCAGTTTAAGGATTTCAAAATCACGAACTAAGTTCGCCATTTTAAATCCAGGCAGGCCCGATTGCTTGGCCCCCATAAATTCGCCCGGTCCGCGAATTTCCAGATCAAATTCGGCGACTTTAAATCCATCTGTCGTTTTTTCCATGAACTCAACGCGCTGTTTCGTTTCTTGGCTGACTGCATATCCCATAATCATAACACAGTAGGATTTATGCTCACCTCGGCCAACGCGGCCACGCAACTGATGTAATTGCGACAATCCAAAACGCTCGGAATGTTCGATCATCATCAAATTCGCATTCGGAACATCGACTCCGACTTCGATGACGGTGGTCGAAACTAAAATATCGATCTGGTGTTTTCGGAACAAATCCATGACTTCATCTTTTTCGGCAGGCTTCATTTTTCCGTGCAGCAAACCAAATCTGATTTTTGGAAATTGATTTTTTAATTTTTCATATTCATCTGTCGCATTTTTAAGATCGATTTTTTCGCTTTCTTCAACTAAGGGGTACACCACATAGGCCTGACGACCTTTTTGAATTTGCTCGACCATAAACTGAACGGCTTGTCCGCGTTTGGATTCCGTAATCACACGCGTCTGAATCGGAGTGCGTCCTTTGGGCATTTCATTGATGATTGAAACGTCTAAATCCCCATAGACCGTCATGGCCAACGTGCGCGGAATTGGAGTCGCCGTCATAATTAAAAAGTGAGGACTTTGTCCTTTGTTTTTCAACTGACCACGCTGTTGAACACCAAA
>DALYIB010000123.1:0-7983 GCA_031970595.1 Pseudobdellovibrio sp. | reverse complement strand
ATCATGGCATTAATGAAAGTTCGTGAACTCAATTTAGATATTCCGAAAGAAGCTAAAAACTTAGCGGAAAAAATGTTGAAGGACCTAGAAAATTCAAAGCGTCCGTATTTAGAAGCTGTTAAAACTTCTTTAGATAATTCTGAGTACAACGCCAAAGTCGGCTATTTAACACCGGGGGACAAAGTTGTTCGTACCGAGTTAAATGTATCGTCGGTTCAAAAGCTGGCGCGTGTTGTTTTTATGCTGGAAATTTTATTGCGCAACTTAGATATCGGCGCAGTCAATACCAAGCGTGAATTGTACTATATCTGTAAAGGTTTGATTAAGGGAAATTCACGTTACAAGCCTTTGGATTTCGAAGGCCAAGATGAATCAGACAGTATCATTGATTTTATCGGTGATATGTTGGAAGTTTATCGTGAAGAATTGAACTGTTTTGCCAATGATCGTGGTGGACAGACTTATTCACAACAACTGGTTGTCACTGAAACATTACCAGATGGTGAAAAAGCCGTTGTTGATTTATCAACGATGGGAACGACTCCATTTCAACCGAAAAATAAACCACAGGCATTAAAACTAAAAGCCAAGAAGAAAATTGATTTTTGCTTGGTTGTGGAATCAGAAGGTACCGCGGGAACTTTGCAAGCCATGGGATTTACAAAGCGAAACAATTGTATTTTGATGGGTGCTCAAGGGGTTCCCTCCAATGGTGTTCGTGGTTGGTGTAAATTGATCGAAGATCAATTAGACGTTCCCATGTATTTCTTCGGGGATCTGGATGCGTACACATTACAAAATATCTTTAGAACGCTGAAGGCCGGATCTGCGGCGTCGTTGATTCGGAATGGTGATTTCAGTGCGCCGAATGTGCGTTTCTTGGGGGTTTTGCCTGGTGATGTTAAAAAGTATGATTTACCTCATTACAAAGTTCGTGAATCAGATCCAGCCGAAGCGCGTGCTCTTAAAAAGGCCAAAGATGCTTTGGAAAATGATCCGTTTTTTCGCGACAAAAAGAACAAAGACTTATCAGATATTTTAAAATGGTTGATTAAAGAAAAAATCCGTTGCGAGCAGCAAAGTTATTTCTCGATCGATCCAAAAGATCCTATCAAAACAGAAAAAGTCATTTTGGAAAAAATTAAAAAAGGTGATTACGTTTAATTTCGATCAAAAATTTGAAACTGTGATCTTAGCTAACGGCTCGTTTCCAAAACGGGCCGTTTTGCTAAAGGCTTTGCAAAATTGCCAGAACTTGGTTTGTTGTGATGGCGCTGTTGATCAGTTGATCTGCTCGGGAGTTCAGAAACAGCCTTCAGCTGTGATCGGGGATATGGATTCAGTTTCTTCATCGGCACGTACACAGTTTGCTAATCAATGCATTTCAGTTTCGGACCAAAATACAAACGATTTAGAAAAAGCCTTGATTTACTGCCAACAAAAAAATTGGTTAACTATTTTGGTATTAGGAGCTGCTGGTTTGCGCGAAGATCATTTTTTGGGAAATTTTTCTCTTTTGCTGACTTACGGACAAAAAATGGATTTGGTGCTTGCAACAGAAACTGCTAATTTTATTGTTGTTCAAACAGAGATGAACTTCGAAGCTCCGATCGGTACATCAGTGTCCTTGTTTGCCAGTTCGCCTGAGGTGGTCTTGACGACGCAAGGCTTACAATGGGAGTTGCAAAAACAAAACCTGTCGACGCTGCATAGTGGAATATTAAATCGTACGACAAACACACAGTTCTGTGTAAAATCAGAAAATGGCCCCACAGTGGTGTGTGTGAACAGATGATGATCGAAATTAAAAATTTAAAATTTAAGTATACAAATCAAAAAATGCTGACTTTGAACATAAGCTATTTTCAAATGAAAAAAAATGAAAAGGTTTTTTTGTTTGGTCCCAGTGGCTGTGGTAAGACAACTTTTTTGGAAGCCTTGGCCGGAGTTATTCAGCCACAACAAGGTCAAATTTTGATTGGGGGACAAGACATTGTTCCGTTGTCGCAACCCGAAAAAGATCAAGTTCGCGGATTGCAAATGGGATATATCTTTCAAAATTTTAATTTAATTCCTTATTTGAACGCTCAGGAAAATATTTTACTGCCACTCAAGTTAATACCTGAAAAAATCTCAGCGGCAGGAATCACAGATTTACAATCTGATTTGAAAAAAATATCCCATAAATTAGGGATTGAAAACTTACTTTATAAAAATGTGACCGAGCTATCCGTCGGACAACAACAAAGAGTCGCCGCCGCGCGGGCTTTGATCGGTCGTCCTCAAATCATTCTGGCGGACGAGCCGACTTCGGCCTTGGATTTTGATCACCGAGAAAAATTTGTACAACTATTATTCGAAATGGCCAACCAACAACAAACGGCTATTTTATTTGTCAGCCATGATCGAACATTACAAAATTTATTTGATCGTTCAGTTCAGTTTTCTGAAATTAATTCTATGGAGGCCGTATGATTTTATTGCATTTGGCTATTCAATCATTAAAAAATCGCCTGACAACTTCGATCCTGACTGTCGTTTCAATTTCGCTGAGTGTGGCCTTGTTGTTTGCTGTTGAAAGAACTCAGCGGGCCGCCGAAGAAGGATTTACACAATCAGTCAGTCAAGTCGACTTGCTGGTAGGAGCCAAAACCGGACCTTTGAATTTAATTTTATATACGGTTTTTAATATGGGCTCTGCGAGTAACAATATTTCTTGGCAAAGCTATCAAGAAATCAAAGCGAAACTTCAGGTCGAATGGACGATTCCCTATTCTTTGGGGGATGGTCACAAAGGTTACCGAGTTGTCGCGACCGATGAAAATTTTTATCAGCACTATCGATTTCGTGGCGACCAGTCTGTCCAACTCAAAGAGGGTCGACCTGCTTTGGATATTTGGGATGTGACAGTTGGTGCCGAAGTCGCAAAAAAATTAAATTACAAATTAGGTGATCCTATTGTCATTGCTCATGGTGTAACCAAAGGTCAAGGAATTCAATTTCATGATGATAAGCCTTTTAAAGTTGTTGGTATTTTAATGCCAACGGGGACAGCCTTGGATCAGAGCATTTATATTTCGCTTTATGGTATGGAAGCGATTCATATGGATTGGAAAGACGGTGCGGCTCCTCAGCCTGGACAAGAAATTTCGGCACAAAACATATCAAAAGAAAATATTCAAATTGGGCCGATTACGTCGTTTTTTTTGCGTACTAAATCTCGTATAGAAACTTTGAGATTACAACGAGAAATTAATAATTATCCGGAAGAGCCATTGTTAGCGATTATTCCAGGAGCAACACTGTCCGAACTTTGGCGAGGGTTGAGTCAAATTGATGTTATTTTAAAAGTGATTTCTTGGATGGTGTTGGCGGTTGGCTTGGCTTCGATGGTCAGTAATTTACTGGCCAGTTTGAATGAACGTCGTCGTGAAATGTCAATTTTACGTTCTATCGGAGCCACAACGACACAAATGACAGCGTTACTGGTTTTTGAAAGCACGTTGCTGACAATCGTTGGAATTCTAGTAGGAGCGTTTTTAAATTTATTGGCCTTTTGGGGAATTTCGTCTTGGCTGGAGACTGAATTTGGTTTTTATTTATCGGGTCCAGTTTTCACAACATCAGAGGCTGTTTATGTCATTCTGATTTTAATATCCGGATTATTAGTAGGTCTTTGGCCAGCTTGGATCGCTCGTCAGCGAGCCTTAAAAGACGGTTTAGCAATTAAAGTTTAGTTAAATACAGACGTTTCGGGGCGATCATGATCGCCGTCATAGATGTCGCAGTTTTTTATGAATAGAATTTAAACGTTCAAACGGAAGGACAAGTTATGAGAAATCAATTGTTAATAGGTTGTATGATCGCATTTTCGATCAACTTAATGGCGCAAAAAAAAGCCGAGGTTAAACCTATTCAGCCAATTATGCAGGAGTTTTTTAATTTAACGACTCAGTTGAATCCTTATTTAGTGAACGAAGATCGTTTTGTGAATCCTAAAAACGAAGAAGAACTTAAAAAATTGTTATTGGACTTTAAAAACAAAACGATTGAATTGAAAAAAAATAAACTCAGTCAAAATGATGATATGAAGTATCGAGTTCTGCAATTAACTGAAACTGTGACCGATGCGGAGTCTTCATTTCGTGAAGGATTTAAAAATTACAGTTACTGGGCTTTGAAAGCTTCTTTGAATAACTGCTATTCATGTCATACGGATAAAAGCTTGCCTTCGACTTCTTTGGTTGCGCTGGCTGAGCAAAAGACAACAGATTTTCAAAATGCGGAATTTTTATTTTTAGTACGAAACTATAAAGAATCGATTCCTTTGTTTGAAAAACTGATTAAAGAATTCCCTAAAAATAAAATTACTGAAAAACAATTAGATGAAAGCTTAAAGAAAATTGTTTTTTATTTAGTTCGAACAGAAGAAAATGATGAGAAAACTTTAAAAACATTTGATATGATTTTGAAAAACAGAAAACTTCCAGAAGAAAATCGTCGTCAATTTTTGGCTTGGGAAAAATATGTTAAATCTAAAAAACAAAGCACAAGCTTAGATTACAAATCAATCACGGACGAAGTTTCTTTGAAACAATGGGTGGCTCATCGAGATAACTTGGCATCTTCTTATGGTCCGGCCAGTCGTCGTTATTTTATCGATTTGGAAACAAATCATATTTTATTCAAATTGATTGAATCGAATCCAAGCAAGGACTTGAAACCTTGGCTATTGTTATATTCAGCAGATATGCAAAAATACTATCGTGCTTCGATGTTTGATATGACATCTGAATTATATTTAACTGAATGTATTGAATCATATCCACAGTCAGCAGCTGCTCAAAGATGTTTGGATTTATTCAAAGAAATAAAAGTCGAATCATTTACGGGGTCGAGCGGAACTCATATTCCAAAGTCGACTTATGATCAGATTAAAAAATTCGAACAACTGATTAAAAAGTCGCAAAATCAAAAATAATTAGGTGCTAAGTGCTTTATCGAATTTTATCATTTCCGATTGCGAATCTGCCATTTGAATTATCAAAAGTTCTTTGGCTGATTCGCTTACGCTGGGCAGCCTTGCTTTTATTTTTTATACTGTCCTATCCTCTCTATATCTATGATTACTTAACAACTCAAACATTGGTTATTTATGTCGGAGTTTTATCCTTTGTATTTATTTTTAATTTTTTAACACAGCTCTATTTTCAAGAGAAAAAGCAAGAGATCAGTCCTTTTGTGATTGTTTTTCAATTAGTTTTTGACTTGATCATCTTGACTGTTTTTTTATTTTTAGCGGGTGGTTACCAAAATCCATTTACAGGTTTGTTTTTTATGAACGCGGCCATTGCAGCTGTTTTGATTCGGGGACAATACAGTTGGCCTTTTGTTTTTGTTATTCATAGCTTTATTTTGATACTGCAAATTGAATTTTACCAAACTAACGCGGCCTTACTTAAAAGATCTGCTTTCATGTATTTGGCAGCATTGCATTTTCTTATTTTAGCAGTTTGGTTTGTGATGAGAAAACTCGGTGATGAGCTAGAGGCCCATTACCAAAGAAAAAATAAATCTTTGTTGCAACTAGAAAAAATGGATCGATTGCGTTCGTTGGGGGCCTTGGCTGCCGGATTTTCCCATGAATTTGCCAGTCCATTGAATGCGATTAAAATGAATTTAGAATGGATTTTGAAAAATCAGAATCAAATGTCGTCATCAGATCTGAAAGACACCATTCTAAAAACACAGTCAGCAGTTCAGTCGTGTGTGGAGGTTGTTCAGCAAATGAATAGCTCGCAATTAGATGTTCGTAACTTTCAAATTAAGCCAGTGAATCTTTCAGATTTGACTTTGGACGTGATTGAATCTTGGAAAGAAGAAAATCCACAAGCGTCTGTAAAATTACAAATTCAACCCGATATTCAATGCACAGTTCCTGTTTTAAATTATGCTCAAGTTTTATTGAACCTATTTGATAACGCTTTTCAAGCAGCTCCGTCAGGGCCGATTTATTTTAAATTGGCCCAGCGAAAACAATTGATTGAATTGGAAGTTCAGGATTCGGGAGCTGGGTTTTCAGCCGAAGTCTTACAAAAAAAAGGGGAACCTTTTTTGACCACAAAGTCAAATGGCACAGGTTTGGGATTGTATGTCACTGGATTATTTGTTGAAAGTTTGGGTGGAGAATGGCAATTAATCAACCAAACCGGAGCTGTTGTGAGACTGAGCTGGAATATCAACTAGGATTGGTGAATGAACCGAGTCATTATTGTTGAGGATGATCAACATTTATCTGAAATTTTAAAAAAAGAATTTATCAGCCGCCAATTCACCGCGTTTTGCGCGACTCAAATTTCGGAAATTCCTTTGTCTGAAAATTTTGATTTTGCAGTTGTTGACATGCGACTGGCAAATGGTGATTTTGGCCTGCAGGCTTTAGAGATACTAAAAAAACTTTCACCAGATATTAAAGTCGTTATGCTTTCGGGTTATGGTAGTATTACCACGGCCGTTGAAGCGGTTAAAAAAGGGGCTGTGGATTATTTAACAAAGCCAGCCAGTTTCGAACAAATTTATCAGGCCTTAATGGGGCAAAAAATCAGTTCAGATGCTGACTTCAAAAGGCGTTCTTTGGCCGAAGTAGAACACGAATATATTGATTTTTTACTGACAAAGAATCAGGGCAATATCAGTCAAACAGCCAAAGATTTAGGGCTGCATCGGCAAAGTTTACAGCGCAAACTGAAAAAGTACACCTAATCCGTTTCTGTTTGGAATAAAAATTAAGCAGAAAAATCAATAAGTTATCATTTTAACACCAGTCTTATTTGGCCCGGCTTTTGAAATCTCTTCAGCAGTTCAAAAAAATGGGTTCATTTTGGCTTTATTCGTTCGACCTTGAACCTCTTTTGAGCTATAAAAAACAGCAATTTTTGGGGGACATTTTATGAAATCACTTTTTTCACAGGCGCGTGCGTTTTCTTTGTTAGCTGCAGTTTTCTTGGCAGCCGGATGTACGAAAGAAAATCCGCAATTCAAGTTGCCTTTGTTGCAAGATATTCAAAAAATTATTTCAACACGCCCAAGCGACGAAGATCAGATCATGGCCGTAATCAAGTTAAAGTCGCCTGCGTTGCTGTCGAATACTGTTATTGAAGATGGTCAAAGAAAAATTAATCCGACTTTGCTGAAGCAAATTACTCAAGAGCAAGAAGTCGCCATCACAGAACTTAAAAAATTATCTGCGGATGTTCAGGTGCTATTTCGCTACAAGTATGTCTTGAATGCGATTGCCATCGTAGGACCGAAATCTATTCAAGCGCATTTATCAGATATCGGTGTGGTGGATCGTTGGGAACAAGCTTCTTCGTTTCAACGTCCAAAGCAAGTGGATCTGGAATTAGACAAAAAAGTAGCTGTTTTATCGCAAAGAAATTCACTGAAGTTTATCGGTGCTGAAAAACTGCATTTACTAGGCTTAACTGGTAAAGGCATGACAGTCGGAGTTTTGGATACCGGGATTGATTATACTCACAAAATGTTGGGTGGCGTAGGAACTGTTGAAGCCTACAAGGCGATTGATCCAGCCAAGGACGCTGTTGGTTATCCGAATGATAAAGTGGTTGGTGGTATCGATTTAGTAGGTACAGATTATGATTCGGGTTCTGCGGACTTTATGTTTCGTGTGCCTCGCCCAGATATGAATCCGCTGGATGAAGGCGGTCACGGAACTCATGTGGCAGGAACGATTGCGGGCATCGGTGATGGAATGAATTCGTATGATGGTATGGCTAAAGATGCCAGCCTGTATGCGATCAAAGTTTTTGGTGCCGACGGTTCAACAAGCGATATGGTTGTGATCGCGGGTTTAGAATATTCGGCTGATCCGAACGGCGACGGCGATTTACGAGATCAGTTAGATGTCGTGAATTTATCATTAGGCAGTGGTTACGGTAATCCTAAAATTTTATACGCGGAAGC
>DALYIB010000122.1:0-8041 GCA_031970595.1 Pseudobdellovibrio sp. | reverse complement strand
GTTTTATTCAGGATTTCAAAATTTCGAACGGCAATCCGGAATTATTTAAAAAATAATTCCGGATTCAACAACCGAAAAGAAAAATAACTTGATATTACAAGAACTTACAGAGGGCGTTAGAGACCTTAGGAACAATATAAGAGATCAGTTCTAATTAATCAATATTGGGAATTTCAACCCATTGATTTTGATTTAAAACCCAAGTCGAAATTTTAGTTTTAAAGTTTTTTGGAATTTGCGAATAAATATCGGTTTGATATTCAGCTTCGTCGGGCATTATAAAATCATCAGCTGTTTTATTCACATAGGAATTCACTGTTTTCATTTGATCACGCATCATTTTGAATCCGTGCATATAGCGAATTGAACTGAGTAAAATAAAATTTCCATTTTGGCGATTTTGACGAAAAGTCATAGCAACTGATTTTGAAGCCAGGTTAATCAACAGAGGGCTGTTAATATCCGAGATTTCACCGCGCGCCTTGGCCACGCTCCAGCAAGAGCCATTCAGGTAAACCAGTTCTCCCAGTTTATTTTTTTCGCGCAAGTTCATAAATTCGGCAACGTGATCATGCGTCAGCAAAAAAGTATCATTCAATTCATAAGACACGGGCAGAACAATCTGAACCACTTCTTTATAGCCTTCGATATGCATTTTTTCGGCTTTATAAATAAATGATTTTTTTCCTAAACGCAGAAAATTCTTTTCGTCACCACCGCTGTGGGCTTCTTTGGTGAAATAGTCCATCGGTTCCGAGCCCCAGAAAACTTCGTTTAAATAATCAGTTGTTTCAACGACTAAAGGTTTTCGGTCGATTCCAAAACCGTAATCACGTAAATAAGCCAGGTAAAGTCCTGCGAGCGGAAGTCCATCTGTTCCCATGTTAGTCCCAATAAGAACAACGCCTTTATAGATTTTATCAGCCAGCATCTGATCATAATTGGGGGTTGCTTTTAAAGGCGGAAGTCGCAAAGACCTTTTTTCAGTTTGAAGAATTGATTTAATTTTTTGTCCGCCTATTTCAGTTTCAAATTCGAAGTTTTGTACGTTCTGCTTTTCAATATCGCTTTCTTTGATGGTGCTGACTAATTCTGTATAAAATCCGTCGTTGTAAATAGCGGCTCTTTTGTATGAGTTCGGCTTGTCGATACTCAGTCGGTAGACTTCGATTTGCTTTTTTATTGGGTTATAATAGGTCGTTGTATCAATGATATTTTTATATTTTAAACCCAGTTCTTTTTTAAGAGCGTGTTCAGTCAGTTTATATATTTTTGATTCAAATAGATTTTTTAAATAGGTCCTTCTAGTTTGTAAAATGGAACGAGTTCTGTCTGTAAGTTCATCGAAAAGGATCGTTTGTTTGTCCTCGAGTAAATTTTGATATCCGATTTTTTGCAGGATTTTAGCAGCACTTGCGACTGACATATCTGTTTTCAGAAATTCCTGTGCCATCTGGTTTTTCAGTTGAATAAATGGATCGGCCTGGACAGAGGCATTCAGTCCCGAGAAAAAGATTATCATCGATAAAAATACGTACCACTGGCGTTTTAGCATCGACGGAAGTGTTGCAGAAACAACGCCATTTCAGATGCAATATTGTGGGATTATATCCGGTGGACTGTCTAGGCTTTTGACAAAGTTTCAGTGTGCGGCAGGCGCTTGCTGTCGCTGGATATTTAAATGGGATGGGATTGGGGTGTTTGAAAGGGCGTTTTCCACCAAGACTTTAGCGGCGTGAAAGCTGAGACCCATGCCGTGTCCTGAACAGCCCGCCATCGTATAGATATTTTTTGAAGAGGGAATTCGTCCAATCAGCATTTGTCCGTCTGGGGTAAAACCCATGACTCCGCTCCAGCGATAGTTGATTTTTACAGACTGAGTATTATTAAAGTAAGACTGTGTAAACTGGGTTAGCGCCAGTTGAATTTTTTCTGAAATCGAATCAAAAGCGGTGTTTTCAGCCTCGAGGTCTTGGTTGCGAAATCCACCGACCAGAAGTTCCCCTGTTGGAAGTTGGCGAAAATAACAAAGATGCTCGGTCAGATAACAAGGGCCTTTGACAAAAGGTGGAAGCTTTTCGGTCACAACGACTTGTCCGCGCTGAGGTTTGACCAGATTTTTAAGCTCTGGAAAAAGTTCGGATACAAATCCATTTAATCCAGCAAAAACTTTTCCAGTCTGGAAAGAATGACTGCGCGTTTGGATCTGAACTTGGTTGTGTGTTTCGGTGATATTAAAAACTTCTTCATTAAAATAAAAATCAGTGCGGGTCAGTTTTTGTTTGATTTGATTGAGTAATTTAACGGGGTGGATGATTCCATCGTGTAAATATTGAATCGCACCCACGGCGTTTTTGACGCCATAGTTTTTTTGTAATAAATCCGGAGTAACTAATTCGACATCGATACCGGCCGTTTTCATCGTTTTTTCAATCGTCAAATATCGTTCCCATTCGGAAGGGCGTGGGCAAACTGTGGCCGATCCTGTTTGGAAATAATCAACCTCAGAAGAATTGTTTTGAATGATTTCCTGTCCCACAAGCTGGCGATTGGTTTCTGAAAATTTCCAAATCTCAACTGCTTTGTCCAAGCCAAATTGTTGCTGCAGTTTATGAAAATGTTCCGCCGAGCCGCAAGTGACAAATCCTGCATTTTTGCCAGAAGCACCGGCTGCGATAAATTGTTTATCGATAAGGGCAATTTTTAATTGGGGCTGAGTTTTTTCAATCCAATACGCCGTTGAAAGACCTGCGATTCCGGCACCGATAATCACAATGTCGTATTCAAGTGGTTTTGAGTTTTGTTTATAAAAACTGTTTTGCCAATAAGAGATCGACATTTAAAGTTCCTTTGCCATTTCGATGGCCGTGCAGCGACAAGGGTAACCGTCACGTGTGCAAGTGTATTGTATTTCTTTCCAGTAATCCGGATGTTCGATCACTTTTTTAAATCCCACATTCGTTAAATATCGAAACGAGGAATTATTCGGGGATTCCTTCCAGCAATGAGTAATAATACCCAGCGTTCCCAGTTTTTTAAATAAATCGATGGATTTTTGGGAAAGTCGGGGGCCGTAACCCGATCCGCGGGCGGATTCAGAGATAAACAGACTTTGAAAGTAGCCAGCTTTTTCAATGGGGAAAGGCCATAAATCCGGTCGTAGTTTGTTGCCTTTTCCGTGGGCCCAGTTTCCAGGCGGATAAGCCAAGCGCAATCCTTGGATGTGACCGTTGTCATCAACCAAAACGAACGACGTAATTTCACCATCTGCAGTTGTTGATTTTTTTTGGCAGTCGATCAGTTCGCTTTCAGAATAATAACCTTCGCCGATTTGTTGATCGGTAAACTTTTTAACCTCTGGAATATCCTGTAAGCTAAACGGTCTGATAAGCATGTTTCAACGCTATCAAATTTTAAAAAAATGATCTAATGAAAAATGAGAGCTTTCAATATCATACGGCGTATCGTTAAATTTAAAAATGAGCTTTTGAGCATGCAGCTGCATGCGTGAATCTTGGTAAATTTCAGCAATTTTTTGATTGTATTTGGCGTCATTGTATCGACGATCACCAATGATCGGATGTTTCGCCAAAGCCGCGTGTTTACGAATTTGATGTTGTCTGCCGGTGGCAATTTCAACGGATACTTCGGTTAGGTAATCACTTTGTCGGATCACTTTGACGTGGGATAAGCAGGGTTTTCGATCGGCAGAACTGCCCTGGGGATTTTGTCGTCCCTCGGCTTTGTCGGTCAAAGCCCACGACCAATCTATTTCCACGGTTTTCATTTTGCCTCTTAATAGTGCAGAGTAAATTTTTTGTCCATGATCCAAAGCTTGCCTGAGGGGCTCATGAAAATCAGGTTTTTTTGCGATCATGACTAAACCACTGGTTTCTGTATCCAGTCGGTTCACGAAATGGACCGGCAGATTCTGTTTTTTAAGAAATGTCAGCAAATTGGGTTCTTCGTTGTGAACCGAAGTCCCTGCAGGTTTATCCAGAACGATGAAATAATTGTTTTCAGCTAAAATATTTATCATTACAATCACAGATATAAATGACTTTGAGTTCAAGGTCACTGTTGAAATGGCTTTGAAGTAAATTTGAAATGAAGAGGTCTCGTATGCAATTTGAATCAGAAAATAATAATTCCGGTGATGATCAGGAAAAAACAACAGTTACTGAAACTGAAATCCCCGCTGAAAAAGTTAAAATTGAATTTCCCTACAGTGAAGTGGTTCGTGCAAAAATCCCAAAGGCTTTTGAAGTGGTGGAAACTGTAGCAACTAAATGGAAAAATGATGAAAAATTTGAAGCTTTAGGTTTTGACCATCCTTTGGCAGAAATTGCAGCTCAGAAGGCCTTAGAAAAAGCCAAAGAAGTTGAAAAAAAATTAGACGAAAAGGGTGTTTTTACGATGGCTAAGATGGGCCTGGAAGTCGCTAAAGCACAAGCGGGTCAAATCCTCGAGAAAATTAAAAAATAATGAATCGTGATCAGCGTATTTTAGAAATATTAAAACAAATTCCAGCCGTCAAAATCGAGCTGAAAAATAACAGTGCGGCTCATGCTGGGCATGTCGAGCATTTAGGCCCAGATGGTTTTACAGGCGAAACTCATTATCAGCTATTTTTAGTCAGTCCACTTTTTGAGGGACTCAGTCGGATCGAACGTCAAAGAAAAATTAATGATTTATTAAAGGCCGAATTTGCATCCGGCCTTCATGCTTTAGAGCTTCAATTAAAAGCTCCTTCTGAAGTTGAATTAAAATAGTTGAACTGAATAGCTAGCCGGTGCCGGTGGTTGTGAAGGTGGAGTTGGCGTCGCCGTTGACTTTTTGTAAACGATATTCATTACATACTGTGCAAATCCAAATGGAATCATCATTTGAAAACGACGTTGATCTTTTTGAGTTAAGACGTCGTTGTTCACAGTGATTGTGACTTCGTAAACAATCGGGTTCATTTTGTTCATATTAGCAACTGGAGTCTCTTGGTTGTAGCTGAAGTCTAAATCTTTGAACCATGGTGTTCCCAAGCCTGCAGAGTTGGTTGGAACAGCCGTTCCGTTCACACAATTAAAATTAGATAGAGTCATTTTGAACTGTGTTTCTGCCGCCGTGGATTCAACTTGAGTGATTTTGGGTAACAAAAGATTTTCTTTTGTGAGGCCATTTTGTTGATTGCAATAATACGCCACATGAGCCGGGATTTCATATCCGATATCAGCCTGTGCGATCATTGATGATAAGATTGTTAACGTTGCGATGATTGTTTGTTTCATTTTTTCCCCTTTGTTTGGTTTATTTGTTTTTATAAGTTGAGATCTGTACCCGTAATTTGAGAATTCGGATAAATATTCCAGGCCGTACCAGATAGGTTTCCTTCAAAGACATAACTCGAGTTGGCTGTGATTGTGCCACCAGTTGCGTAGTAAGCACTGGCATTGGTAACGCCAAATTGTCCTGTGTTGCGGCTGTGGGTTCCGAAAACGACTTGAACATATTGCGCTGTGGATGTGGGTCTAAAAAAAGTCGCTTCATAAACGATATTAGGGCTACCCACCGTACCGCCGGTAGAGGCCGTACCTTCGTAACGAACGCGGAAAAAATTAAATCCCTGAGTGATCCAAACGCGCTGCCAAGAGTTGTCGGCAGCGCCAAAATGAAATTTGGGATAAGGCGGGTTCGAAGCGCTGAGTCCCGACCATGCTGTCGAAGGTTGTTCGGTGTTGATATAAGTATTTGAGCTGAGGTACCAGATCATTTGAGCCGAGCCAGCTAGGTAAAAATTAAACCATGAAAAAACAACGGTATAATAAGAATCATCTTCGCTCACATTTTTAATTTGGGTCATACCAGCTGCGCCAACAAGGCTGGCATTACCTGCGCTGCGAGTCGCTGAATAGCCCATTGGAGTTTTCCCTTGTCGTCCCCACATAGCAAAAGGAATGAATTGCGAAAAGCCGTTAATTGAGAAAATTAATAAATTAAAAAAAATAATTGCTTTGAGCACGGCTCAACAATACTGAGCTGATTCTTATCTGAAAAGAGGCTAAAAAAAAATACTGTTTCGTTTGATTTACGTAGTATTTAGAACGCGATTTTTTATTGTCCAATAACCAAAAATAAACAAAATTGTCGAGTAGAAAAGCAAAATCCAATGTAAAAAAGGATTTCCAGACATTAAAAAACTGATTAAAAAAATAATTCCACCAAAAAAACCATTCCCTAAATGATATGGAATAGAAATAGCTGTTCCTCTGACTTGGATAGGAAAGCTTTCTGCCAAAATTTTTGCAACGAGTGCATATAGACTGATAGCTAAAATATAAAAAATAATAATTAATGGAAATGAAAACCAAATGTTGTATTGATACATCCAATTTTTGATAATGAAAAAGAATACAGGATAATAGAAAATTTGAAATAACAATATTTTTTTGAAATTTTGAATGGATTGAGTTTCGTCAAAAAATTTTCCAATGATAATAATCATTGGCCAAGTCAGTGCGATTAAGCAAATCATCAAAATATGTTGCTGAGTCACCGAAATAGAAAATATTTCACCTAAAAAAGTAGGGATATAGATATGTGACATATAAAAACTAATTCCTTGGGGGATAGAAACAGCGAAAGTCAGCAGTAAAACTTTACGTTTAATTTCTGGATTGTTCCACAAATCCTTCAGTGGTGAAGTTGAGTTTTCTTTGCGCTTGAGCATTTTAATAAAAGCAGGAGATTCGGAAAGACTGCGACGTATCACCAAAGCTAATACAAATAATGGAAGACCAAGCAGTAATGGTAAACGCCATCCCTTATCCAAGAAAAATTCAGCTGAAGACGTGTGTAAAAACATTTCGTAGCAGATCAGCGAACACAAAAAACCTAATGTCGGTGTCGTTTGCAAAAGGCTGGTAAAGTAACCTTTTTTTTCGTCGGGTGCGTATTCGTAAATATAGCTAATCGAGGAACTGTAATCTAAAACTAGCGCGACTCCCTGTAAAATACGGGCTAGCAAAATAACAATAAAGCCAACCGAACGATCGAATTGCGAATACGGAAATAACCCCACCAAAACGGCACTCAGACTGATTAAGTTCAGTGACAGCAGAAAATTACTTTTGCGCCCAATCGTGTCGATGCGCGGGCTGAGCCAGAAGGCCGCCAAAGGTCTGATGACAAAGCCGATTCCAGTGACGATGAGGCTGAGTAAAAGAGTTTCTGAGATTGTGTAGCCCAGGACCTGGCTGAAAATGAAAGGAAAAAGTAAAGAAATGATATAGAAGTCGTACCAATGAAAAAGTGTACCCAGACCGGTCAATATGACGACACGTTGGATTTGAGTATCTTCTCTGAGTAGTTTAGAATAAGACATCCTTTAATCCTAAAGACGAGGTGGGGGTATGTACAAGAAAATATTTAAAATCTATGAAAACCCCATATTCTATACTGTTTTATACGTTTGGTTGGTCAGTCTTATTGGAATCTTAGTTGTCCTCAGTAAGCTCTCGCCTCAACTGACATCGTTGAGTTTTTCTGTCTATGACCCGAATGTGATTTATTATATTTTTCTATTTATGTTTCTGGCCAACTTTGGCACAGCCTACATTTGGGGATATTTAACTTTTAAAATTCGTGTTGTTGAATATATGATCGCATTTGACCAGGAAATTGAGCAAGAACGTCAAAGATTGTTACAGGCGCAAAAATTATCCTCATTGGGTAAAATGGCCGCTGGAGTCGCGCATGAAATTAATAACCCTTTACAAATTATGTCCGCACAGTTGTCGTTGATTGATAAAAGTAAAATGACATATAACGATCCCAAATTAGACAAAAGTGTTTTGTTATTACAAAAGCAAGTCGATCGCATAGCCAGAATTGTTCGCGGCTTGCGAAGTATGACTTCGGATACGTCCAAGGAACCATCACAAAAAGTTTCTGCCTATAAAGTGTTGAATGAGACTCTGGAGTACGTCGAACACCGATTGCAATCGCGTGGAATTCAGTTTGAATTCGGTTTTTTAAACGAATCCGAAAA
>DALYIB010000121.1:0-8057 GCA_031970595.1 Pseudobdellovibrio sp. | reverse complement strand
AGTTTAGGTGGCGTTCGTGATGAAGCAGAAATTCGTGGTCACAGAAAAACATATGTGGGTGCGATGCCAGGTAAAATCTTGCAAGCACTTCGCAAAGTCGACAAAGGAAATCCAGTTCTTTTATTAGATGAAATCGATAAAATGGCGAATGATTTCCGCGGCGACCCAGCTTCAGCGATGCTTGAGGTTTTAGATCCAGAACAAAATGCAACTTTTGCGGATCACTATCTAGAGCTTGAGTATGATTTGTCTAATGTGATGTTTATTGCGACAGCGAATAACTTAGGAACTGTTCCAAGACCACTTTTAGATCGTATGGAAATTATTTATCTAGAAGGTTACATCGAACAAGAAAAATTCCACATTGCTAAGAATTATTTAATTCCAAAGCAAATGGAAAATCACGGTTTAAAAGATTTGAAAATCACAATGCAGGACAAAGCCGTTCGCGACGTGATCAGATATTATACTCGCGAATCAGGTGTGCGTAATTTGGAACGTGAATTTGCAAATGTTTTCCGTAAAGTGGCAAAAGATATCGTGATGAATTCTTCGGTTGAAGATTTCAAAAAATCGGAATCGAATGCAACAGCTGTTAAAGGCAAAAAAGCGAAACCAGCAGCGAAAAAAGCCAGCAAGAAAGATCTTGGCTATGTGATTACACCAGAAAAAATTGTCGAGCTATTAGGCCCGCATAAAAACAAACATGGTGAAATCGAAAAACAAAACGAGATCGGTCTTACAAATGGGATGGCGTGGACTGAAGTCGGCGGTGATTTATTAGCAGTCGAAGTCAGTGCTGTTCCTGGTAAAGGAAAGTTTACTGTGACAGGCCAATTAGGCGACGTGATGAAAGAATCATGTTCAGCAGCCATGTCTTATGTACGCTCTCGTGGACCGTTGTTTGGTTTTGATAAGGAATACTATTCAAATATCGATATTCATATCCACTTACCAGAAGGTGCTACTCCGAAAGATGGTCCTTCTGCGGGGATCGCATTAACAACTTCGATTGTTTCTGCAATCACAAAAATCCCGGTGAAAAGAACTGTGGCTATGACAGGCGAAATCAGTCTTCGTGGTAAAGTTTTGGCTATCGGTGGTCTGAAAGAAAAAGTTTTAGCTGCTCATCGTGGTGGTATTAAAACGATTATCTGCCCTAAAGAGAACGAAAAAGACCTTAAGGACATCCCAAAAGAAGTACTTAAGGAATTGAAAGTGATTTTGGTAGACCATGTCGATCAAGTTTTAATCAATGCTTTGGATATCAAAAATCCTAAAGAATTATTCAAGGCTCAAAGCGAACGCGAGTTTGGTGTGAAAGCCAACTACACGGGTCAACAAGTTCATACTCAGCACTAAAGATTGTAAAAAATCTAATCATGATGGGCTTTTAGGAAACTAAAAGCCCATTTTTATTGCACAAATTATGTTTTCTTAAATAAAAAGCTAACTCATTAATTATTCAGGGTATTTCCTTCAGAACTAGGAAACAATGTTCCATTTATTCAGCGTTTAATAACAGTTTTGTTGACCGCACATAACAGTTTTTATAGTTTGATCACCTTAACGAAACTATAAGGATATTCTGTGATGCAGGAAAACAAAGACCCACAAAGTTTGTATGATCTCAGCAAGCTTTACTGCGATCGCGGCGATTACAACCTGGCACTTCCTCTTTTGATTGACGCGAAAAAGCTTTTTTTAGTCGAGAAAAATTTTGATCTGTATTTAAAATGCACTCAAACAATTTTGCGTATCTATGCTGAACGTGAAGAATTTGATCAGTTATCTGCACTCAAAGAAAATTTACATGACACCGTTATTCGCGAAGGCATGCAATTAAACTCTCGAGTTTATTATGTATTTGGTATTGCTGCTATTTACAAAGGCCAAGTCGACACAGCCCTTGAATATTTTAAAATCGCCTTGGAACACGCGCTGAAGGCCGATCACAAAGAAGATATTTGCTATGCTATTTTGGGTATTTCGATTTGTTATCGTCATCAAAAGAAATTCGAAGAAGCACTTAAAGAAATTTACAATTTAAATATTTTCATCCAATTCATCGAAAA
Source organism: Pseudobdellovibrio sp. (assembly GCA_031970595.1). GTDB lineage: Bacteria > Bdellovibrionota > Bdellovibrionia > Bdellovibrionales > Bdellovibrionaceae > Pseudobdellovibrio. The sequence continues at coordinate 5,982 of DALYIB010000121.1, read as the reverse complement.
CACAGATTTGATTTCAGCTGTGACCTCGGCTAACGCCGCCATTCACTTTGAACTGAAAAAATACGATCGTGCATTGGATTTATTATGGCAAGCCTACGAACAAACGAAAAAAGCCAAGCAGTTTTCAACGACAAATATGATCATTGCCAATATTGGCGCTTGTTTATTTGAATTAGGACAAAAAGAAACTGCGAAAGTGTATTTTGATTTAGCCATCAAAGCCAGCGATACATTGAACAGCCGCAAAGTATTACGCGTTATTTCTGAGTACATGGGTTATTACAAGTCTCAGGACAATCAGGATTTCGATTTAGGTTTTGACTTCGAAAACCATATCGTCACAGAAAAACAATTAGGTAAAATTGATTTTAAAAACCAATTTATTTTATTGGATTTGCTCAAGTTATTTATCACTCGCCAAGGCGAAGTATTTTCTAAGGAATACTTGGTCGAAAATATCTGGAAACAAAATTATGATCCAGAAGTTCACGATAATAAAATTTATGTGACAATTAAGCGTCTGAGAAAAATGATCGAACCGGATTACGATCATCCTAAATACATTTTCAGATCTAAAAATGGTTATTATTTAAATAAAGCAATCAAAATTAATCATGCAGTTAATTCTGAGGGGAGAATTTAATGAAGCATTTAATACTTGTAATCAGTTTGTTGCTAGCGGGAATCAGCTCACACGCTCAGAATAGCTGCCAACCCTCAGTACAAGGTATCGGGGATGTTTTTCCTTGGTCAGAGCCGCAACCGTTTCCATGGAACAAAATTCAAGGTTTATGGAAAGTTGAAGGCGATAACGATACGATCATTAAATTCCGCACGATCCGCCAAACGGGTACGATCAAGCAATTAGAAGTCGAATTTTATGAAAAATCTGAAAGCTGTATTACTCCTGTTATGAAGGGTAAGGGCTTTGTTTCTAGTTTTGAAAAAGACATCGTTCGCATGAGTGCAGACGGTAAAGTTTTTAAATTTGCGATGTTTTCAACAGCGCAATTAAAGATGGATCCTTTATTGTGCGGGAACGAGGTCATGGTTGCGAATATTCTTGATTTAAATAGCGAGTTTATTGACGAGCAAACAGAAGAATACAAGTACGACAATACAAACTTGATGCTTAAAAAACTAACAAGCTCATTAGATTTATATTGTAAAAAACGCAATTAGAAAAAAAATTGCTTGAGTCTGGCCTGACTCGCAGATATATCTAAGGCCTCAAATTTATCTATCAATAGGGAATTAGCTCAGTTGGTAGAGCGCCACCCTTACAAGGTGGATGTCGTCGGTTCGAATCCGGCATTCCCTACCAAATCTGCTCAGCAGATAAAATTAAACCCGCCGCAAGCGGGTTTTTTTTGTATCTAAAGAATATGAATATACGTGTATACGATCTAAATTTTCTTTGGAATGGATAGAGATATTTTTGTTCCGACCCCGACCTTCGAATCAATACTAATATTTCCTCCTACTTTTGATAGGATTTGATGAGCGGCGTATAAACCTATTCCATGACCGGAACTAGTTGTATTCGTGTCTTTACCGTAGCTTAAGCGCTCTTTAAGTAGTCGTCTTAATATAGATTCAGGAATTCCGTGCCCAAAATCAGTAATGGTCAAAACAATCGAGTCTTTCGCGTCTATTACGCGGATATGAATGGAGTTATTTTGTTTAAAAGCTTCAATAGAATTATTGAGTATATTAGATATCATACGTGAAAAATCAGTTTTAGATATCGCAATACAAAGATCATCTAAAACCTTATTTTCTATAATTTTAATTTCTATAGATATAGATTTATATTCGCATTCAAACTCTTTTTCTTGAATTGCTTCTTTTAAAGCCGAATTCAAATTACAAGTTCCATCTACAAATGGCAAAACTTTGGGATTCGTATCTTTGGATCTAGATTGGCGAAGAAGATCATCAGCGATGTTATTAATATTTTGAACAACAACGGCTATAAGCTCTGAGTACTCTCGGTTAGTGTCCTTCATTTTAGAAGCTAGAAGATTTAAAGCCGATAGTGGAGATCTGATATCGTGAGCGACTTGCCGGGATAGTTCGTTTATACGAGCTATTGATTTTTTTTCGATATCTTGCAATCGAAAAACAAGCAATAAAATAGAATTAGCTGCTAATAAAATAATAGTAAGAGAAATAAATAGATACACATAAAAAGTTTCTGACAAAGAATATTCAAAATCAATTATTGTATTTTTACCTTTGCTTTTCACAGATATATCTTTCGTAAAAATCGACTTTTTGCAGTTGTTTTTAGTATTATAAAAAATCTGCCCATTTGTTTGAGCGACAATACAAATTATAACATCTTGGCGTGATAAGCTGTTCAATTGTGTTATGAGTGCAAACGAGTTTCCTGACTCGATATTTTGGTGATTTTGTGAATAAAACTCTTGAATGAAGCGATTTCCATTTAAATTTAAATTAAATAGAGCAATGAAAACAAAGACGATAACAATCGATATTGATAAGAGTAAAAAGTTGTAAAATCGATTAGTAATCTTCATTTTAGGCTATTCTGCATTTAAATGCTTATGAGTAAAATCTAATGAAAGGATTATATACTAAATAGTGCACCATTGAAAGTATGTTTAATATATATTAAGATGCTCTTCTTATCGAGGTCACATATGCAAAAAATCCTAATAGTATTTTCAATCTTGTTCAGTGCTATAGGGCTGAAGTCTATTGCTTCTGAAATTGAAAACTATAGTAATCCTATTATTTCTGATCTCCAAAATGCTGGTTTATCTAATATGGAAATTGAAGATCTAGAAAAGTTACTTCATCTTGATCCAATTCAATTCCAAAAGGCTATTGATCAAGACTATAGAATTAAAGGTAAGTTAAAAATTGAAATTATGGCCCTCTCGAATGGGTCAGGATCCGGCCCGTGTATACAAAAAAATCAAAATTAATTGCTATTCGTATTGTTATAGTAGTTATAATAATAGCATCGTTAATTTTGAGCGGAGTTTTCGAGATTAAATTTATGACTCGTAATCAAAACAGTATAACCAAAGTATTTGGTGGCCTCTATAGTCCGTATAACACGGATCCTATAGCATATGATGATTTTATTCATCACATGGCATGGACATCGGTTTTTGGAACACTTGTTTCACAGTACAAGGTTGGGGAAATTACAGGTCAGATAGCAGACTCGTGGCAAAGCAATAAGGATTATTCGGAGTGGTCATTTAAAATCAAAAAAGATTGCTATTTTGAAAATGGTGATCTGATTAATCCAAAAATTGTTGCTCAGTCATTCAAGAGAATTGCACTTGTACAATTTTTAAAAAAATCGAATTCAGGCTTTACCGAGGATTTAGTTGGTATACAAGATATACAAAATATGCAGAGCTCTCTGCCGGGAATTACTTTTGATGAAGATACCGTTACATTTAAGTTTGTAAAATCAAAATCAGATCTTCTGAATAAGATTGGTTTTGGTATATATTCGATAGTTCATCCTAGTCAGTACAATGATGATGGCTCATGGATTGATAAAAAAATTGCCATAAGTTCGGGTCCTTATCGAATAGAGCAGTGGTTAGACAACTCAATTCATTTGGCGATAAATTCAAAGCAAGCCAAATGCTATTCCTACTCAAAAAACCCATTAGAGAAAATAAATTTGGTTTTTGGAATAGATAATCTAGATATTAAATCGCTAGATATGGTTTCAGGCTCATCCAAAAGTTTGATGATTGATAATTCATTTGAGTTTTTAGGACCTGCAGAATCGAGCATTTTATATATTCGATTGAACAAACAGTTGCCTATTGAAACTGCTAAGGCTTTACGTGATGTCATTATTTACGAGATGGCAAGTTTCAAAAATATCAACTTCGAACTCAATCGTTCCTTTTTGCCATTAACTGTAAAAGGTGTATATGCAGGACGTATGGACTTTGACGAGCCAAGAGCAAAAATCTTATTACGCGATTTGAATCTGAAAATACCAAAGTATGAACCATCAAAAAAATCTAAAGAAATGACTCACTTTTTGTCATACGCAGAGGCGTTCAGCGAGGTCATGAATATTTTGTCATTAAAATATGGCGTGAATATTTCTGAGGTTCCAATAGTTTATTCTAAAGCTAGTGATTCACATAAAATTTATGACATACAATTGTTGTACACAGGCGTTTTGGTTGAAAATCCAAATGAAGATATTCGATTTATGTTTAAGTCAAAAGAAGGTATTCAGCTTCCAGACACGGATGGCTCGATTATTCCATTGCTAGACAATGTGTCTGAAAACATCGGAGAAATAAATAATAAGATTTGGCAGCAATCGACAATTATACCTATTACTCATTACTCGAGTGGTCTTTGGGTTAAGAAAGATTCTTATAATATCAGAGATATTAACCATATGCTTCCTCCGACAAATTTTCAGTTTATTGGCTATAAATAAAAAATATTAGGATTTTTTATGATTTGGTCATTGTCGCTTGCCCCTCTAAAATATAACAATGTGACTTTTGAAAAGTTTTTTGAGTCTTTATCGACTAAAAAACATCGCTTGCTTGGCGGTGAACATGTTTTTACAGCAAATTCGTATCTCAAAAAAGAATTAGTTCCTGATTGGAAGCCACAAAATCAACTTTATTCTACATGCGACGGCTCTGGAACCTCTAAATACAAGAATGAAGCTGTTTATAAATCTATTTCTGAGGGGCTAGAAAGGCTCGCTTTTTATCAAAACCATGACAACGTCGATCTGGGTTTTCATATTGACTGCTCAACTACTGGTATGGCGGCTTATCCTGGAATTTTTAAGAGTTATGCTCGAAGGCTCGCATATTACGAGGCGATAGAAAGATGGAGCTTGCAAATGTTCTGGAAGGGATTAATGCCAATTGAAAAGTTAAAATCAATTGAAGGCGAAAACGTATTTCGATTTAAAATACCATTTAGAGAAGCTGTAGCTGTATTAATTTATAGAGATATGACGATTGGACAAATGAATCGCCGTGTTTACGGTTTTGCATCAAGCTCAAATACTGAAAGGGCATTAAAAAAATCCCGCATAGAGTTAGACAGAAATTTTGAGGTGTTTTCTCTGGTTAAGGCCTTGGACTATTCAACTATGAATTTGCAAGAGAAGAGGTTGGTCTATTTTTCTGAAAAGTCAGGGATTGATCAGTTTGATGAGGTTTGTAAAAACGCACTCAAATCAAAAGTGCAAATGGGGAAACCAAAAATTCTTGTTGATTCACAAATTATGGGTTCATGGAATCCTTATTGTGACATATATCGTGTTCTTTTTGAAGGAATGTCTTCTGCAAACACTAGAGTTGACGAGTTCCTATTCTAGTTTTTCAATAGATGCTGAGGTCGGTACTGAAATTGAATTATTCTGTTTATTATTCCAAACATTACACGCTAAATTTGCCGATAGATCATCGGTTTCCGATTAATAAATATCAGATGCTGTACGACTATTTGATTGATCAACAAATTGTCGAAGAAACACAAATGAAAGAGCCCCTGCTGGCTGATGATGAGCTGCTGTCACTGGCGCACGACCCAGAATATATCCAGGCCATGAAGACGGGGACAATTGACCCCAAAATTATCAAGCGTATTGGGTTTCCTTGGAGTTTTTCGCTGTATCAAAGAAGCTGTGCCACCGTTGGGGGCGCATTAGAAGCGGCCGAGAGCGCTTTAGTGGATGGCATTTCGGGGTGTTTAGCTGGAGGCACACATCATGCTCATTATGATCGCGGTGAAGGTTACTGTGTGTTTAATGATATCGCGGTAGTAACACGCTATTTGCAAAAAAATCAAAAATCAGAACGCATTGCTATTATCGATTTAGATGTTCATCAAGGAAATGGGAATTCCAGCATTTTAGGACAAGATCAAAATGTTTTTGTAGCCTCTATTCACGGAGAAAAAAATTATCCTTTCATAAAAATTCCTTCACATTTTGAT
>DALYIB010000120.1:0-8099 GCA_031970595.1 Pseudobdellovibrio sp. | reverse complement strand
TTAACCGAATCCCAACGAAAGCCCTTATTTTTCCCAAAAAAGCGCATGCTTTGTTTGCCTGTTCTTATAAAAAATGTTACACCCTAGGGCTTATTGTTTTTATTTTAAACAGAGACTTAACAACAAAAAAAGGGATTGATATGTCAAAAAAATGGAATATCCAGACAGTCCGAAACATCGGTATTTCGGCCCACATCGACTCAGGAAAAACAACTTTATCTGAGCGTATCCTTTTCTACGGTGGTCGTATTCACGAAATCCACGAAGTAAAAGGTAAAGATGGCGTCGGTGCTACAATGGACTCGATGGATCTAGAGAGAGAAAAAGGGATTACTATCCAGTCAGCTGCTACGCAGGTAACTTGGAAAGATTATACAATCAACCTTATCGATACACCGGGGCACGTTGACTTCACAGTAGAAGTTGAACGTTCACTTCGCGTATTAGACGGTGCGATTCTAGTTCTTTGTGGTGTTGCGGGTGTTCAATCGCAATCAATCACAGTTGACCGTCAGATGAAACGTTACAGCGTTCCACGTTTAGCTTTCGTTAATAAATTGGATCGTCAAGGTGCAAACCCTTTCCGCGTTAAAGATGCTTTAGTGGATAAATTACGTTTAAATGCGTTCATGGCTAACATTCCAATTGGTCTTGAAGACCAACACAAAGGGATCGTTGACCTGATCACTATGAAAGCTTACCAAAATGAAGGTGAAGACGGCGAAAATATCGTTGAAATCCCAATTCCAGCTGACATGGTTGAACAAGCTAAAGAATACCGTCAAATTTTGATTGGTAAATTAGCTGACGTTGATTCTGTCATCGAAGAAAAATTCTTGATGGAAGAAGAACCAACTGTTGAAGAAATGCGCGCAGCTATGCGTAAGGGCGTTATCGCACTTAAGCTCGTTCCAGTATTCTGTGGTTCTGCTTTCAAAAATAAAAACGTTCAGCACTTATTAGATGCGGTGACTTACTACTTACCAAACCCATCTGAAAAAGTTGAAAACGCTTTAGATTTAACTAAGAACGAAGAAAAATTCCCATTGAAGCCAAACAATGACGACCCATTGGTTATGTTAGCGTTCAAACTTCAGGAAACTCCATTCGGACAGTTGACTTACATGCGCGTTTACCAAGGTAAAGTTGGTAAAGGTGATTTCATTATCAATCAAACGAATAAAAAATCTGTTAAAGTTCCTCGTCTTGTTCGTATGCACTCTGATAAAATGGAAGATATCGACGTAGCTTACGCAGGTGATATCGTTGCGGTATTCGGCGTTGATTGTGCCTCAGGTGATACTTTCTGTGACGAAAGAATCCAGGCATCTATGCAATCTATGCATGTACCTGATTCAGTTATCAGCTTAGCGATTGCTCCGAAATCAAAAGAAGGTGTGAATAACTTTTCTAAAGCTTTACAAAAATTTCGTAAAGAAGATCCTACTTTCCGCGTACACCGTGATGAAGAATCAAATGAAACAATCATCTCTGGTATGGGTGAGCTTCACTTAGAAATCTACGTTGAACGTATGAAACGTGAATTTAACTGTGAAGTTGTTGTCGGTGCTCCGCAAGTAGCTTACCGTGAAACAATCGCAGCTGAAGCGGCTTATGATTACACTCATAAAAAGCAAACAGGTGGTTCGGGTCAATTCGCGAAAACAGTGGGCGCAATTCGTCCATTGGCTCCACAAGAAGATGGCAAGACTTTCTTATTCAACAACAAAGTTATCGGTGGTCGTATTCCTAAGGAATTCATCCCAGCTGTTGAAGAAGGTTTCGCTGAACAATGCGCTAAGGGTCCATTGATTGGTTTCCCTATCGTGGGCGTTGAAGTTGATTTAACAGATGGTGCATACCATGATGTCGATTCATCTTATATGGCGTTCAAAATCTGTGCGATGGCAGCTATGCGTGAAGTTTACCAAAAAGCAAAACCGACAGTTCTTGAGCCGATCATGAAACTAGAAACAACTGTACCTGAAGAATATCAAGGTCCAGCAACTGGTCAGATCAATCAAAGACGTGGTGTTATCGTTGGTACAACAACAATCGAAGGAAACGTAACTATCGAAGCCGAAGTTCCGTTGACTGAAATGTTCGGTTACTCTACTGATTTACGTTCTGCGACTAAAGGTAAAGGCGAGTTCTCTATGGAATTTGCAAAATACCAACCAGCTCCACGTAACGTACAAGATGATCTAGTTAAAAAGTACCAAGCTAAGCGCGCAGCTGAGCAGAAGTAGTTTTTAATCAGAAAGTAATGACTTAATAAAAATAATAAGTCTAAAATGGGATTATGAAGTTTTTCATAATCCCATTTTTTTTGCTTTTTTTCGAAACAAGCTGGGCCACAATGTCGCCCAGAATGTATTCGATCATGGTTCAAATGAGTGGAACGATCAAAGAAAACTCTAGATCAGACGAATCGACACAATTTAATAATAAAATTGGCATTGATTTACTTTACCTCGTCCGTGGTGGCCCCACATTTGGTGGACGTTATTTAATTGAATCTCGTAACCAGCTTGAAACCGAAGTGGGTGAAGGTTATGGCCCAGTCGCTGGTTACTATTGGGAAAATGGAACATTTATTCTTGTTAATTACGACATCTTAGCCAAGCTGGGGCGATGGAGAAATGGCGAAGGATTCCAAGCAGAAATTGGTTATGTCGAACATATTGGAAATCGTTATCATATTGGATTCAAATACAGCCAACGAGATGTGACTTACAAAACTGACTTACTAGACAACACTGCCGAGAAAAAACGAATTATCGAACGATTTCCAGCGATAGTTTTTATGTACTTATTCTAAAACGAAAAAGCTTTTGAAATTGTAAAACCCAGCTCTTTATCAACAAAAGGATTTAAATCGGTCTGAATTTTTTCGTACTCGTAATAAAATCGAAGATTCCAGTTTGCAAAAAAACTGCGTTTATTAAAATCGAAATCAATACCGAAACGATAAACTAATCCATCTTTGTATTTAATCACCGAGTGCTGACCAAAGACATAACTGTAGGCCACGTCTAAATCAATGCTCATAGGCAGCCTGGATACCGTTTGTCCATACCAAACTAAATTAATCCCCGCCTCGGCCGTGAACATATCATCAATATCACCATAAACATTAAATGGATCTGGGACTTCTGAAATTAAACTGCCCGCTTTCAATCGTGTATTGAACCCATAAGAATATCCCATGTTTTGACTGAACCACTGGGGATACCAAGCCAAAGCGCCTTTGTGGCGAAATTCTTTTTGTTTGACCACAAACTGGGGATTTTCCAAGGTAAATAATTCTGTGCTGTAACCCACATAAAAAATATGTCTGAAAAAATCTTTAAATTTTGAATAATATTTGATTTCGATTTTAGGATTCGTATTTGAAAGTAAAAAATAATTTCCTGTTTCTGAGTAGGTTTCTAATTTTGAATAACTGAGGCCTAAGGCAAACTTCAGCGTTTGATCGGTAAATGGCAAACCGGCATAATCTTTTGTTTGCGCAAAAGACGGCACTGATACCCACAAAATGAAAAATAATAAATAGATCTTTGAATTCACTTGTTCAGTTTAGCTTAATTCGGATACAGGTCAACCTGTTGTACTGCACGCGTACCTGTGTTTTGAGCATCGGCCGCACTGACAGAAGATCTCGTGAAATGAGCTTCTGAACCACCACCGTTTTCAAAGTATTCATAAGTAATTGAATACTTTGTTCCAACAGTCATCGGAATATTCGCAGTGCAATTCCAAGTTGGACCGTGCAGTGTCCAGTTGTCAATGACAAGTGCACCATTAATATAAACACGGATACCATCATCCGAATATGAACAGAAATAATTTGTGGTGCTTGTTGCTTTGTAAAAACCCGTCCAGCGAACACTAAAATAATCGCCGACACCCATCGGAGCATTTCCGCTTCCCCATGCAAAATTGATTCGAGCATCAATACGCTCACCTTTTTTATTAGCTGGCAAGAAGGCATTTGTCGTTGTCGGCGGAGCTCCTCCCGACCAATTATAATATTGACCCAATAATCCTGTACCAACTTCTGTGATCACTTGCGATCCTGCTACGGTCACAACACGCGTTCCCGTTTGTCCACCATAAACTGCAGATATTGTCGCTGTTCCATTAGCAACACCTGTCACTAAGCCTTTTGTTCCTGTACCATTCGACACAGTGGCCACACTTGTTGTGCCGCTTGACCAAACTGCAAAATCAGTCACATTAATCGAACCACCGTCCGCCAAATTTGCCATCGCCACTAAGTTATAAGTAGATCCAGGAGTGATTTGAATCGTCGGAGTAACAACTATTGATGTCACAGTTGAACCATTCACACCCAGCGGAGTCGTATCAGAAACGGCACCTAAAGTGGCTGTAATAGTTGTCGTTCGATATCCCGTAAAACTCGGTGTCGTTGCACGCCCTTTTGTACCTGCCGTATTTGAAATTGTAGCGGCCGTCGTATTTGATGATGACCACGTCACTTGTTCAGTAATATCTGAAGTGGAAGAATCACTAAAAGTTCCAAGTGCTCGCAATTGATATGTTCCATTACTTGTCACAAGCGCATCATCCGGTGTGATCGCAATCGAAGTCAATGTGGCCGCCGTCACACTGAGGCTGGCTGATCCAGACACAGAACCAATTGTCGCCGTAATTGTCGTCGATCCGCCCGCGACACCTGTCGCACGTCCGACATTCGGCGCCGTATTCGAAATAGTCGCTACAGATGTATTTGTCGAACTCCAAACAGCACTGCTAGTCACATTCGCCGTCGAAGCATCTGAATATGTCGCGGTCGCAATAAAATTACGAGTGGCATTGACACCCATCGAATGACTTGCCGGAGTGACGTCGATTGAAACCAGACTGATATTTTGCACTGTCACAGATACAGTCTGAGAAAATCCACCATAAGAAGCCGTAATCGTTGCTGTTCCTGCAGAATTGAGCGTAATCACACCTGCCGAGACACTGGCCACGCCTGAATTCGATGATGACCAAGTTGCAATGCTGGTAATGTCTTGTGTCCCAGAAGGATTATAAATCGCCTGAGCAGATACATTCACAACAGTTCCAATACCCGAATTAATCACCGATTGCGAAACTGTAATACCCGTCATTGTAACAACGGATGCCGCAGTCACAGCAGAAACGCCTTTGTAGGTCGCTGTAATATTCGCATTCCCGTTAGCGACAGCTGTCACTAAACCTTTTGAGCCGGCATTATTCACAGTCGCAACACCCGTCGCACTCGAAGACCAGCTGGCCCCTGTATTAGTTGTTACAACCGCTGTGGAAGAATCGGAATAGGTGGCTGTTGCAACAATTTGCTGAGTTGATCCTGCATTGATCAAAGTTGTTGTCGTCGGATTCACTGCTAAGCTTGTGACATTGACAGTTGTTACTGTAAATGTTTGCGTAGCCGTTGCACTACCGTCTGAAGCCGTCACCGTCACCGTTACAGTTCCTGCCACATTCAAAGAGGGATTCACGGTTAAAGTACAATTCGGCGCTGTGCCTGATTTAACAAGGTCCGAATTAGCAATAATCGCAGTATTGCTGGATGTTGCTGTAATACTTGTTGAACAATTCATAGTATTATCAATATCTGTTAATGTGTAATTTTGCGCTACTGAAGCATCTGTTTTTAATGTTTGATTTGTAAATGACGTCAACACAGGAGCGTCATTCACAGCTGTCACAGTTAATGTAAAATTTCTGCTCGCTAAACTTGTTCCGTCCGTCACAACAAATGTAATTGTGCTTGTTCCAAATTGATTGGGTTGCGGCGTAAACGTCGCTGTACAATTCGGAGCTGTTCCGCCAAATACAATCGTTGCAGCCGGCATTAATGTTGAGTTTGATGACGAAGCTAATAAATTCGTAGCATCACAAAGTAACGGAGTATCTGTGTCATTGACTGTAAAACCAAACGTTAATGTGCCGTCTTCTGACATCGACTTGGCTGTAATCGCAGCAATTGTCGGAGGATCATCGATCGCAACAACCTCAAGCTGGAAAGTTGTGCTTGCCGTCAAAGAACCATCGGTCACAGTGAATGTGATATCGCTTGTTCCAGATTGATTTGCAATTGGCACTAAGGTCGCCGTACAATTCGGCGCTGTTCCACCAAAAGTAATATTACCTGAGGCAATCAAAGCTGTTGCTGAACTTGCTGAACTCATAGCTGTCGCACATGATAGAGTACTATCTACGTCTGTAATAGTAAAATTCACCACAACTGAAGTATCTTCGTTAATACTTTGATTCGCTATTGATGAAATGACAGGTGCATCATTCACAGGATTTACAGTGAGTGCAAATGTCTGATCATGAAAAAGAGCTCCATCACTGAGTCTGAATGTTAAATTAACCGCTCCATTTTGATTTAAGGCCGGAGTTACTGTCGCTGTACAATTCGGTGCTGTTCCTGAAAAAACAATTCCTGATACTGGCACAATCGCTGTATTGGAACTACTTGCCGTCATGGATGTGGCACAATTCAAAGTATTATCAATATCGCTGACTGTAAAATTGACGGCCAAAGAAACATCTTCGGATGTAATTTGTGAAGCGATAGCACTTAATACAGGGCTGTCATTCACAGCATTCACCGTCAAGCTGAATGCTGAAGTCACCGGAGTCGTTCCATCCGTCACGGTCAATACGATGTTCGATACTCCATTTTGATCAGCCAGTGGCGTCAATGTCGCCGTACAATTCGGAGCTGTTCCGCCGAAAGCAATGCCCGATACCGGCAACATCGCCGTATTGGAACTGCTTGCTGACATGGATGTCGAACAGTTCAATACAGTATCCACATCATTAATTGTGAAATTAACTACAACTGTATTATCCTCTGAAATAGCTTGGCTTGAAATGGCCGAAATCACCGGAGCATCGTCAATCGCAACAACCGTTAATGTAAATGTTTGAACTGAAGTTAATGTTCCATCAGTTAATGTCAGCGTAATATCTGAAGTTCCATTTTGATTCAGCGCTGGAGCTAATGTCACTGTACAGTTCGGCGCTGTTCCACCAAAGCTAATTCCTGATAATGGCATTAATGTGGTATTTGTGCTAGCGGCACTGATCGAAGTTCCACAATTCAAAGTATTATCCACATCGTTGATCGTAAAATTGACTGCAACTGAATTATCCTCGGATGTAGTTTGATTTGAAATCGCACTTAATACCGGAGCATCGTTCACGGCTGTGACCGTTAAACTGAAATTCTGCACTGATGTTAATGATCCATCCGTGAGTGTGAATGTTAAATTCGTTACGCCACTTTGATTCAATTTTGGATTGAACGTCGCCGTACAGTTCGGTGCTGTTCCCGTAAACACGATATCACCCGTATCAATCAAGGCTGTATTCGATGAAGCATAACTGACCGAAGTCGCACAGTTTAAAGTGTTATCTACATCATTAATTGTAAAATTCACTGCAACTGAATTATCCTCGGACGTTGTTTGATTTGAAATCGCACTTAATACCGGAGCATCGTTCACAGCCGTCACTGTGAATGTAAAATTTTGCGTACTTTGCAGATTAGGAGCCGCATTGTCATTTAGAACGACTGTAATGTTGCTGGCTCCGAATTGATCCGCCAATGAAGTTAAAGTCAATGTACAGTTCGGCGCCGCACCACCAATTACAATGTTGGAATCTGGTATTAAGGTAGCATTCGAAGATGTGACAGAAATATTCACAGAGCTACATAAAATCAAACTATCCACATCATTCGCTGTAAAGTTAACAACTAGTGGAGTATCTTCTGCCGTAGTTTGATTTGAAATCGCACTCAGCACCGGTGCATCGTTCACCGGCGTCACTGTGAAACTGAAATTCTGCACTGATGTTAATGATCCATCTGTTAATGTGAATGTTAAATTCGTTAAACCATTTTGATTTAGTTTTGGATTTAAAGTCGCCGTACAATTCGGCGCCGTTCCCGTAAATACAATATCGCCTGTATCAATCAAGGCTGTATTCGATGAAGCATAACTGACCGACGTGGCACAATTCAAAGTATTATCCACATCGTTGATCGTAAAATTGACTGCAACTGAATT
>DALYIB010000119.1:0-8386 GCA_031970595.1 Pseudobdellovibrio sp. | reverse complement strand
TTAGTACTCCGTTCGACGAAACCGCTGTGGATTTTTTAGAAAGTATCAATGCTCCATTTTACAAAATCGCTTCTTTTGAAAACACGTGCATTCCATTACTTAAAAAAGTGGCTCGTTTAAAAAAGCCGATGATTATTTCAACAGGTATGGCCACAGTGGGTGAATTAGATGAAACAGTTCGCACCGTCAAAGAAGCCGGTTGCGAAGATCTGGTTTTACTAAAATGCACTAGCACTTATCCAGCGACTCCGGAAAATACCAATATTTTAACGATTCCTCATATGCGCGAATTGTATGACGTACAGGTGGGTCTTTCAGATCACACGATGGGCTGTGGTGTATCGGTGGCCAGCGTGGCATTGGGTGCAACTGTTATTGAAAAACATTTTACTTTGGCTCGTGCGGATGGCGGTGTTGATTCGGCGTTTTCAATGGAGCCTGCTGAATTCAAAATGCTCGCTATTGAAACTGAACGCGCATGGCAAGCCATGGGTAAAGTGACTTATGGTGTGCAGTCAGCCAACGAGGAAAAATCAAAAGCCTTCCGCAGAACGATTTATGTTTCGGCCGACATCAAAGCCGGTGACATTTTAGACGAAAAAAATATTCGCTGCGTTCGACCTGGATTTGGTTTAGAAACCAAATACTATGAGCAAATTCTGGGTCGTAAAATCAATAGAGATTTAACCATCGGGACGCCGATGCGTTTAGAATACCTTCAGTAAGCATGAAATCGACTCAGAACCAAAATGTCAGTCAGTTGACTTTTCGTGTTTTTAAAAACGCAAGCATTTATGGTTTAGGAGTTATTTTAACAAAAGCGGGTGGATTGTTGATCATTCCGCTTTACTGGTCAAAGCTGTCACCCGAAGATTTTGGGATCATCGCCATTTTTCAGATTATTTTTCAATTTTTATTACCCTTACTAGATCTGGGGTTATCTGGCGGTTTACAAAGGCATTTTCATGAATGGAAAAAAGACGATCGACCTTATCATATTGGTTCGGTCTGGAGTTTTTCTCTGGTGTATTCTTTAATTTTGTGTGGTGTTTTAACAATATTAGCTGAGCCTTTCATGAATTTATTTTTTTCCAGCTTGCAGAATGTGGATATTATTATTTATTCGATATGGACGGGTTTTTTCATGAATTTAGCAACAGTTCCGACTTCTTTATTTCGAAGTCGTGAACAGTTGGGTTATTTTTCTTTGTATAGTATCGCCCAGTTTGTCATTCAATCTAGTTTAATTTTATATTTTATTTTTATCGATGAATTAAAGGTTCAGGGATATATATTAGGTCAGTTTTGGTGTTCCATTTTATTGGGTGTCATTTGCTCGGCGTATATGCTTCGTCAGGCCAAGTTCCCATGGAAAATGCATCATTTATCCGAAGTTCTTAAGTACGCACTTCCAACAACGCCGGCGTCGTTGATGGATGGACTGAGTACAATTCTTGATCGTTTTTTCTTGGAAAAATATGCTAACCTAGCGACTTTGGGTATTTATTCTTTAGCTCGTCAATTTGGATCAGCCTATAATTTATTTTTACAAACATTGAAAACTTCGTGGGTACCGCTTACATATCGAATCGTATCAGAACGTAAAGATGCACCTGAAGTATTGTCCAAAATGAGCATTTACTATACGTTAATTTTAATTCCACCAGCGCTGTTGATTTCATTTTTAGCTAAAGAAATTATTTTTATATTCAACAAGCCGGATTATTTTGCCGTCGCCGAATATATTCCATTTTTTGTTTTAGGATTTTTAATGTTCGGTATCGGTCATATTTACGGACGCGGTTTGGATTTGGCTAAAAAAACCAATTTATTTTGGGTGATTTATTTTGCGTATATCTGTGTCAGTCTGATCTCATTAAGTTTATTAGTTCCACGCTATGGAGTCTGGGGAGCCATTGCTTCTTTTATTTTATCAGGGATTGCGCGGGAAACCACACAGATCGGTTTAGCCTTTAAATACTATCCGCGACCTTTAGAGATGACACAAATTTTTAAAATTTTATCCGCCACCAGTGCTTTGATTGTGCTGTTGTATTTTATACGAATAGAACATATTTATTTAGCCATGTTGATCAAGACCGTGGTGATCTTGGCAGGATCTGTTGGGATCATTCGTTGGACGCTTGGCCCACAGGGTTTTAAAAATGTGATTCGTCTTAAGTTTTTAAAATCTGTTGTATAGCCGTATTCCAAGAGTGTTGATTTTTGTAAATATTTGCTTTGGCTTGTTGATCTGTTATCTTTTGAACATTTAATTTTAAAAAATCAGCTTCAGTTAAAATAACATCAATTCCATTATGGCAATCTGTTAAATCCGAAGAATTCGTTCGTCCTATCTGGATACTGTATGTCGGTATATTTAATAAACTGGCCTCGAACAATAAATAAGTCCTAAATCCGATAACAGCGGCAGATTCAGATAAAATCTGTAATTTATTGGAGGGCAAAACAGTCAGTTTGTTTATCCAATCGCGGTGATGCTGCCGTATGTAATCTTCAACACGTTCAATGCGATCGATCGGGTGCAAAGCAATTTGAATTTTATAATCCTGCCAGACCGAATTTTTTTCAAATTCAGCGAGTGCCCATGAAAGGGCTTCTAAATCAAATAGGCCAAAACGCTTTTTGAACTCGGTATCGCCACCGGCAAATGACGACGGTTCGGTTACGAAAGTAAGGATTTTTTGGGGATGGCGCTCAATGCGGTGCAATTCGTTTAAGGCGGGTGTTCCTAAAGCTGTGATCAATGAATGACAATTTGGAAGTTCTTTTTTCAGTGAATCGGCGGCGACTTGATCTTGGGTCCAAATGTAGTTCGGAAAATCAGGAGCTTGAAATCGCAAGGCATAGTTCACCCATTGATCTACGTAACTGACGGAAGGAATTTCGTTTTCTTTGGCCCAGGAAAGCCACTGGGCATCCTCGGCGGCATTCAAAGACGTTCCAGTAATTAATAAGTCAAATTTTTCTGATGGCGGCGAAAAAGTTTCAATTGTCGTAAATGGAATTTTTTTTTCCTTAAACGTTGATGCTGATGGTGCGTAACATAAAACTTTGAAAGAAAGATTCAATTTCAAAAAATTCGCCTCGGTCAGCCATTCTGCGAAGGCTCGACCGGAGGCAATTTGTCTGGATACAAAAAGTACTTTTTTTTGCACGGACACCGACGTCAAAAGCTTAGCCGATATCTTTGATTAAATGTCTGTTGTTATAAACTTTTTCAAATGCATTATAAACATCATCTAAATCTTTTTCGGTCACGGCTTCACGAATCAATGGACAATGAAAAAGTTCTTTTTCAAACATACTTTCCACAGTTGGACAGATGCCTTTTTCGTAATTGTATTTAACACCTGGATTCATTGTGAATGGAAATCCTTTTTTACCCATTGCAATTTGCTGTTGGTAAATTGGGTTTAAATACAACGGGCGGATATACGCCTCCACAAAAGGGATTTGTTCCCAGATTTTCGGTTGTGGTAATTCTTTGGCGACGGCTGCGAAAAACTGTTTACGGCTGACGCCCACAATTTTTTCATCAAATTTTAAGGCATAAACATAATAAGCATGCTCGCAGCCAGCCTTCAGAACTGGTGGCGTGATACCCGGGAAATTTTTCATTTTAGCGCCAAAATATTTCGCTAAACGATTGCGATGAGAAATATAATCATCCAAATATTTCATTTGCACTAAGCCCACAGCCGCTTGGATTTCAGTCAGGCGATAATTGGAACCCATCACATTCGAAATGTCTTTAAGTCCCATGGCTTCAATACAGTTTTCACCATGGTTACGAATTAATTGTGACTTCTGAGCAATTTCGTCATTGTTTGTCACTAATAAACCACCTTCACCCGTGTGAATGTGTTTATGATAGTTAAAACTAAAACCACCAATATCGCCAATGGCTCCGACATATTTGTCTTTGTATTTGATGCCAGGCGCATGTGCGGCGTCTTCGATGACTTTGAGATTGTGTTTACGTGCAATCGCCATAATGGCATCCATATCTGCTGGATGACCAAATAAATGGACTAACATAATCGCACGTGTGCGCGGAGTAATCGCGGCTTCGATCTTGGCTGGATCCAGATTAAAAGTTTCTGGTTCAATATCAACGAACACAGGAATTCCGCCATAAAATAAAATTGATGTCGCTGTGGCAGACATGGAATAAGGTGTACAAATCACTTCGTCACCAGGTTCAATGCCACAGGCGCCGATCGCCGTCATTAATCCAGTTGTCCAAGAATTGACAGAAATAGCATGTTTAAAATGATATTTCTGCGCCCAGGTGTTTTCAAATTCTTTGACAGTGGGGCCCCCTAAGAAAAAGGGTCCTGGGCTACCAAAAAACAAAGAAATATCTCCGCGATCTAAAACATCCATCACGGCTTTTTTCTCGGCTTCGCCGAGTGTTTTGCGAATTTGAAAATCTTGAGATCGAACGGGAGTTCCACCTAAAATTGCAAGTTGGTTAGCTGACATATTGGCTCCTAATTTGTTCAATAAGTTTGAGTGTTTTAATAGAATCTTGGGGTTGACAGGAAGGTGTTGTTTTTTCGCCTTTAAATAAACCGATAGCTTCGCAAATCAATTGATCCATACTGTCGTTCAGGCGGCCCGAGAAAGTTTCTTTGAGTACAGGGATCTTAAAACCTGTATACACAGGATCATTTTCAATTTTGAAAATCTCGATTTTTTCACCGCGCTCGGACAACCGAACACGACCTTTTGTAAATACTAAATCTAATTCGAAAACGGTCATTTTCTGGTGATCCAGACCCTGAATTTGAATGGACTTTAAGGAAGACGTTTTTAAATGAAATGACAGCGTGGGATCCAAATCTCGGTTATCAAAGGTTCGAGCCATTAATTGCGCGGATTGAATATCAGGAACCAAGTAATCAATTAGGTTGATCATATGTGAACCATTATTCAATAAGCCATTGCCATAATATCCGTGACCTGCTTGCAGCTGGCCCAATTCACCAGCCAGAATACGTTTTTGTAATTGTTGAATTCCAGGAGCAAATCTTCGAGAGTAATTCAAAAAAACAGTACGTTGGTTTTTCAGAATATCTAATAACTGTTCACCTTCGTGCAAATCCATGGCAAAAGGCTTCTCAACCAATAAAATCGCTTGTGGTTGCATTTGATGAATCAAAGACAATTGATCCAACCGAGTTTCAACAGGCGTACATATGCTGATGATATCTAAGGGTTGCTCAAGCGCCTTTTTTAATTCTGTAGTCGCATTTGTAAAATTCCATTTTTTTGCAGTTGCAAGAGCGCGATCTTCTGACAAGTCGATGCAGACCTGCAAAGATTGAGGCGTCTTTTTATAATAGGCTTTGGCATGAGTCTTAGAGTATCCAGTATCTGTTTGTTCATCCCACAGACTGCCAATACGACCGCAACCAATCAAGCCTATGCGGGGTATTGTTTTTTGATCCATTTCAATGTCGACCATTCTGTCTTAGTTTTTTTGTATTCAGAAATTAATAAGCTCATACGAGCAATATCAAAATATCGTCCATTTTTAAAAAGTTCTTGGCGTAGAACTCCTTCCGGTTTAAAGCCCGCGCGACGATAAGACTCAAAAGCTTTTTGGTTTTCAGTATTCACACCGAGCCAAATTTTATTCATATTTAAAGCTTCAAATCCGTAAGCCACACAAAGTTCACAGGCCTGCGCGCCATAACCTTTGCCCCAGAATTTCTTTTCACCGATTAAAATTCTGAATTCAGCATGACGAGATAACCAATTGATCGAATGTAAACCAACAAGTCCGATGATTTGGTGAGTTTTTTTATCCATGATTGCAAATTGAATTTCTGAATTTTGTTGTTTGAGTTGATCAAAGTCGTTTTTTAAAAGAGCAGGTAATGGTGGTAGTGTTCCGCGTGATAAAAATTGTGTGACTTCTTTGTCTGAATACCAAAAAGGAATTTTTTCTGTAAAATCCGATTCAATAAATTGAGAAAAATAAAGTTTGTCTGTCTCTAGAAAAACGGGTCGTTGTTTCATATGGAATCCTTTTTTTGATCAGTAGGTGTCGTATTTTGATTAATATAATTTTTATATTCTGCATTTCGTATCTGCGCCGAAAACTTTTTAAAAAGTTCTGGTTGTTGTTCAATCAGTTGGCGCAACTGGGGATAAGTAAACGCTGAATTATTTTTTTGTAAGATTTGATAAATGGATTCAGCTGCTGAAAGATCTTCTTCGTAATCAATCGTCAGATGTAAATCAGAAGCGTTCCATAAACCGATTTTGTCGTGATAACGATCTTGTTTTTCGCAAGCTATTGAGTTTCGTACATACTCGATAGGAAATTCTCTTTTTTTAGGGTCAGTAATTTTTAGATTCATTTGGTTTAATAAATCTTTCGAATAAATTTCAACATCCAACCCAGGTGGAAAAGTTCTTTTTTGAATGTCACTGTTTGAAATAAAATCTATTTTTTTTGTCAGCACAATTTCCAGCATTTCAGAAATGATGTCCGGACAAACAAAAGGACAGTCACCCCAAATACGAACCAAGTAATCAAATTGATACTTATCTGTAGCCGTGTGTAAACGAGTCACTATGTCGTCAACAGGGCCTGTTGCAAAACCGATTTTTTGACTTTGAAAAAGTTCAATTAAGTTTAAATCTAGGGGCTCATTCGACGTCATTAAAATAACTTCGTCGATTTGTTTGCAACTACGTACTTGATTGTACACTTGTAAAATCAAAGGCTGTCCGTTCAATAAACGAAGTGCTTTTTGTTTCAGACGGGTTGATCCCAAACGTGCCTGTAAAACGGCACCAATACGTGGTTTCATTTACTGAGGGCTTCCCATAATCAAACGTTCACGAAGATCAAATTCTTGAACTTCTTTGATTTGTGCATAAGGAAGTTTTTTCCACCACTTCCATGGTAACGCAAAAGCAAACGGCGTGTAATATTGAAAAGCGATAATATAACGAGGCTTGCTAGCATGACGGCTTCCGTAGTGAAAACAGCGATCCGTGTCAGCAATAAAAATCGAACCAGCAGGTCCGGTAAAAGTATGAATCTGCTCTTTTGGAACGTTTTGCTGAATGTATTCATCAGAAATTCTTTTGGTGTATTGCGTTTTTTTATAATTGCATTCGATGGCAATTTTTTCAGAAGCAGCCGCTTCAACTAAAGTCAAAGGTCCTGATTCAACGTCGACATCATCAATATACAAAAATAATTGAATCGTGCGAGTATCTTGTCCGTCCAAGTGATATAATTGACTGCTATTATCAATATTGGCCTTATTCGGTGAATACCAAAACATAATGTTTTCAATGACCGGTAGCATCCCGATATAGTCAGAAACCATTTTGATGAGTGACGGGTGCATAGCTAATTTTAAAAATGGATTTTGGGCTCCGCCGGTAGCTGGAATTGTAAAAGACACTAAATGTTTATTTTTAGATTCTTGATAAAGTTTTTCAAAATCTGTTTCAGATTTAATTTTTTGTGCGGCTTTGATGACTTCTTGAACTAAAGCAGGTTCAAAGTTTTTAAGTTGAATAAAGCCTTCTTTTTCTGGCAAGGGCCCAATTTTTTGCGTAGGATTTATTTCAGAGGCCAACTGGACTCGTTTTTTGTACTCGAAGAAAAAAAGGTATTGAAAAGCCAATCGAAAATAATGACGAACTGTAATATTTTGCGCACCAGCGAACTGTTTCGTTTTTAAAAAAAACTTCAGAAAACTTTTAATAAAACTCATTTGAACCTCAGTCGAATTATTCTAGCAAAAACACTCAGAATATAAATCTTTTTTAAAACAGAAGATGACTCGGCGAGAAATGGCTGTATGATTTAATTTATGGTGGTTATCCGATGTGATTCTTCGCATGAAATTGGTATTGGACATGTTAAAAGATGTCTTTCTCTTGCTGAAAGACTCCGACAGCTGAAATACTCTGTTCACTTTTGCTGTAAAAACAGGCCAGGACACTCGATGCATTTGATCGAACAAGCCGGTTTTAATGTTACTCGGTTGGAAGACGATGAATCGACCGCGTCCGAGTTAGAAAAAATTCGGCAACTGTCACCGGATTGGGTTGTGATCGATCATTATCAAATCCAAGCCGATTATGAATCGCAAATTCGGTCTTTTTCCAAGATCTTTGTGATTGATGATTTAATGAGCAGAAAGCATGATTGTGATGTTCTTTTGGACCAAAACTACCGACAAATAACGACAGGCTATGATCAGTTAGTTCCCAATGGTTGTCGTATTTTAATAGGGCCTGGATATTCGTTATTACCACTGGAAATCGAAGATCAAAAAAAATCATTTCAGCGTCAATTTGATAAAAAAGACCGCCATGTTTTAGC